>CADAKE010000152.1 GCA_902788445.1 uncultured Eubacteriales bacterium | reverse complement strand
GTGATCGAGTGCTGGAACAGCTACGTCTGGCCGCGCCTCATCACCGACGACCCCAAGTATTACCTGGTGTCCAACGGCATTCAGGAAATCCGCGAGAACGGCTTCGGCCGCGAGAACATCCCCGCCATGATGGCGGCCGTGGTGGTCATCTCCCTGCCGCTGATCGTGCTGTTCCTGATCTTCCGCAAGAAGGTCATGGCGGGCGTTTCGAGAGGGGGGACGAAAGGATGAGCAAACAATATGGAAAAGTGAATAATCACCTCATCCGTCAGGCTTCGCCTGCCACCTTCCCCTCAAGGGGAAGGCTTATCAAATCGTTCATTTTCTCAATTAACTGTCTTAATAATCAATTAGAAGAAAGAACCCAGCCAAAAGCCTTCCCCTTGAGGGGAAGGTGGCGCGAAGCGCCGGATGAGGTGACGCTCCCCTGCAAAAAACTTCTCTGCCTGTCCCTCCGATACCACCCGGGATTACGAAATCACCTTCTGGGCCAAGAACGACACCAACAAAACCCAGACCGCCGTGTACGAGCAGGCCATCCAGGACTTTGAAACGCTGTATCCCAACATCCATGTGAACATGCGCCTGTACACGGATTACAGCCGCATCTACAACGACGTGGTCACCAACATCGCAACCGGCACCACGCCCAACGTGTGCATCACCTACCCCGACCACATCGCCACCTACCTGACCGGGAACCACGTGATCGCCCCGCTGGACGACCTGTTCGCCAACGCCAGGTACGGCCTGGGCGGCAGCGAATTGAAGTTCGACGGCCCGGCGCTGGACGAGATCGTGCCGCAGTTTTTGCAGGAATGCCGCATCGGCGCGCATTACTACGCCCTGCCCTATATGCGCTCCACCGAAGCCCTGTATGTGAACAAAACCATGGTGGAGCAGCTGGGCTACACCCTGCCCGACAGCCCCACCTGGGACTTCATCTGGGAAGTCTCCGACGCGGCCACAGCCAAAGACGAAGAAGGAAACTACCTGGTGAACGGCCAGAAGACCATGATCCCCTTCATCTACAAATCCACCGACAACATGATGATCCAGATGCTCCGGCAGAAGGACGCGCCTTATTCCACGTCTGCCGGGGAGATTCAGATTTTCAACGACGTGACGCGCGAGATGCTTTTCACCGTGCGCGACCACGTGGCCACCGGCGCGTTTTCCACCTTCAAAATTTCCAGCTATCCCGGCAGTTTCCTGAACGCGGGCCAGTGCGTCTTCGCGGTGGACTCCACGGCGGGCGCGTCCTGGATGGGGACAAAGGCCCCGCACATGGACATCGCCGCCGACCAGGTACGCGACTTTGAACTCGCCGTGCGGCCCATTCCGCAGTTCGGCCCGGCGCATCCCGCCATGATCTCCCAGGGCCCGTCCGTCTGCGTGTTTAACAAGCCGGACGCCCAGGAGGTGCTGGCTTCCTGGCTCTTCACCCAGTTCCTGCTCACCGACAGCGTGCAGACCGGATACGCCGAAACCGAGGGCTACGTGCCCGTGACCACCAAGGCCCAGCAGTCCGAAGCCTATCAGGATTACCTCAGCCGCAAGGGCGAGGACAACGACGAGCATTACAGCGTGAAGATCGACGCGGCGGAACTGCTGATGAACAACACCGCCAACACCTTCGTCACCCCCGTGTTCAACGGCTCGGCCTCCCTGCGCGACGCGGCGGGCCAGCTGATCGAGGAAACCGCCAAGGCCGTGCGCAGGAAAAAGACCGTGGACGACGCGTTCATCGACGGCCTGTACAGCCAGGTCAATTCCCTTTACCGCCTCGACCAGATCGGTGGCCAAACCGGCAGCATCGAGGACGCCAAGGCGAACCTGGGGCCACTCCCCGGCACCGCCGTCGCCCTGCTCTGCGCGCTGATTGCCGCGTGGGTGTTGATGGGGCTGTACCTGCTGCGGAGAAAGCTGAAAGAAAAGAAGCATAAATAAACCTATGAAAAAAGCCATTCGGGTAAATGCTTTTCTCCCGGATGGCTTTATTTTTCTGTTCTGTTGACTGGTCAGGCGGTTACTTCAAGGGCGCTTTAACGCAGATAGGAGTTAGGAGAGAGAAGATAGGAGTTAGCTAATGTTTTCAAAAACGCAAGCCGGACTTCCATCTTTGATTCGGCTATATTTATCTCCTATCTCCTCTCTTCTATCTCCTATCTTAATGATTTAAAGCGCCCATTCAATCACGTTCGCCTGACCCATTCCCCGTTCCACATCATTCATACAGCGGATACCGCTTCATCAGCGCTTCCACCTCGGCGCGCACGGCGGGCACAGCGGCTTCGCCTTCGCGCAGGATACGGGCGATCCAGCCGGCGATTTTCCGCATCTCCGGTTCCTTCAGGCCGCGGGTGGTGGCGGCGGGGGTGCCCACGCGGATGCCGCTGGTCACGAAGGGACTGCGGGTTTCGTTGGGCACGGTGTTCTTGTTCACGGTGATGTTGGCGTCCTCCAGCAGCGCTTCCATCTGCTTGCCGGTCATTTCGGTGCCGGTGAAGTCCAGGAGCAGCAGGTGGTTGTCCGTGCCGCCGGACACCATGTTGACGCCCTCGCCCCTAAACGCTTCTTCCAGCGCCTTGGCGTTCTTTACGATCTGGCGCTGGTACGCCTTGAATTCGTCCGTCATCGCTTCGCCAAAGCACACGGCCTTGCCCGCGATCACATGCTCCAGCGGGCCGCCCTGGGTGCCGGGGAAGATGGCCTTGTCGATGGCCTTGGCGTACTGCTCTTTGCACAGGATCATGCCGCCGCGCGGGCCGCGCAGGGTCTTGTGGGTGGTGGTGGTCACGATATCGGCATAGGGCACGGGATTGGGATGCTCGCCCGCTGCCACCAGGCCCGCGATGTGGGCCATGTCCACCATGAGCAGCGCTTCCACTTCGTCGGCGATGGCCCGCAGCTTTTCAAAATCAATCACCCGGGGATAGGCCGAAGCGCCCGCCACGATCATTTTCGGCCTGCATTCCAGGGCCAGGGCGCGCACCTCGTCATAGTCGATGGTTTCGGTTTCCTTGCTCACGCCGTAGGGAACGAAGTGGAAATACGCCCCGCTCATGTTCACCGGGCTGCCGTGGGTCAGGTGCCCGCCGTTGCTCAGGCTCATGCCCATGACGGTATCGCCGGGCTTGAGCAGCGCGAAATACACGGCCATGTTGGCCTGGGCGCCGCTGTGGGGCTGCACGTTGGCATGGTCGGCCCCGAACAGGGCGCAGGCGCGCTTCCGCGCCAAATCCTCCACGATATCCACATATTCGCAGCCGCCGTAATACCGCTTGCCCGGATAGCCCTCGGCGTACTTGTTCGTCAGGCAGGAACCCATCGCCGCCATCACGGCGGGCGAAACAAAATTCTCGCTGGCAATCAGCTCGATGTGCGTGCGCTGGCGGTTCAGTTCCAGTTCAATCGCTTCCGCGACTTCACGATCCTGTGAGCGGATCAGATCCAATTCCATCTCCCGTGTCCTCCATGTATCAGTTTCCGAACCAGTATATCAGCATCCCGAAAGAACGGCAAGAGCGGAAACAGAAAAAGTACCGTTTCCGACAGAAAGGGCCAGAGTTTTTACACTTCATTCATTACAAATTTATTGCAATTTGGAGGAAAATCTATTACAATGTACGGGTGAAGCAGCGGAAGGAGGAGAAGGGAAAATGGAGTACGTGATGGAGAACCTCGCTGCGAACCTGACGGATTTTGCGATTTATTTGGCGATCGGCCTGGTGATGCTGACCGGGCTGGTGAAATGCGTGTTCCCGCTGACGCGGGGTTCCCGGCGGCTGCGCCGGGGGATTCAGCTGCTGGAAACGAGCACGGGGGAGGGCCGGCCCGTGTGGCAGGACGTGCTGTTTTTGGGCAAGGAGCTGCAAGGCCCCTGGCGGCGGTTCCTGGTGAACGCGGAGCAGCTGGACGCCCGGGGCCTCAACTGCAACGTGGAGGATTATATTAACGACGACACCGTGATCGGCGGACTGGGACATTTGCAATTGGGCGAGGTCATTCCCTCGCTGTTGACCAGCCTCGGCATCCTGGGCACGTTCATCGGCCTGATGCGCGGCTTGGGCGGGCTGGACATGAGCGACGCGGCCAAGACCATGGACGGCATTCCCAAGCTGATCAGCGGCATGACGTTCGCGTTCATGACCTCCATTGCGGGCATTTCCTGCTCGCTGGTCTTTAACATGTTCAACCGCATGGCCTACGGCAGCGCCACCAGCGCCATCGACGATTTTACCGACGCCTTTGCCGACCTGGTGATGCAGAAGCCCCTGGAGGACAACGTGCAGATGATTTGCCAGCAGGAGGATCAGTCCGCCCTGCTGCGCCACGTGACGGCGGACATGGGCCAGCGCGTCAGCGAGGGCATCGTGACCTCCGTGCAGCAAAGCCTGACGCCCGTCACCCAGAGCATGAACAACTTTATCATGGGCCAGACCCAGGCGCAGATGGACGGCGTGGCGAATATCGCGGGCCAGTTCGTGAACCACATGAACCGGATGCTGGGCAACCAGTTCGCGCAACTGGGCCAGACCCTGTCCCAGGTGAACCAGGCGCAGGCGGTGTCCTTTGAATCCCTCGACCGGGCGATGCAGGCGTCGGAGGAAATCCTCAACGGGATGCACCAGGTGCAGGATACCACGAAGCGCGTGATGGAAAAATTTGAAAGCTACGTGGATACCATCGAAAAGAACAACGAATCCACCGGGGCGTTCCTGACCCACGGCAGCCAGGTGCTTTCCGGCATGATGACCGCCAGCCAGGAGCAGAGCGACTTTATGGCCGACCTCAAATCCGCCCAGCAGGACGTGAAGGAATCCATGCGCAGCTACGCCGACTGGAGCGGCCGCGTGATGAAGGCGGTGGAGGAGCAGGCCGAGGGCGCAATCAGCATGACCTCCAACATGACCGCCCAGATGGACATGAGCAGCAAGCGCCTGGCCGAAACCTATTCCGCCTTCGTGCAGAACCTGTCCGGCGGGTTCGGCAAGGCCATGAACCTGTTTAACGAAAACATCCATGGCGCCCTGAACGCCATGAACGAGCGGCTGGACGAGATTCGCCGCCTGAACAGCGGCAATCCCAGCCAGACCGCCGCGCTGCAAAAGGAAGCGGAAAACTGCGTGCAGGCGCTGAGCCAATTGCAGCGGGCCGTCGCCGCCATGACGAAGGAAATCGAAGAGAGCGAAAAGCCCGCGAAGGAGGCGTAACATGCAGGTTCGCAGAAGGATTCGCCGGGCTCCCAGCGGCGGCGACCACGGCTCCCATTGGATTTCGTATTCCGACATGATGGCCTCCCTGCTGCTGGTGTTCGTGCTGGCGGTGATTTACAGCGTGTACCAGTATTACAGTATGCTGGAAATCAAAACCCAGCAATTGAACGAGCAGCAGGCTGAACTCGACCGCGCCACCATCACCCTGGTGCAGCGGGAGGAAGAACTGGAAGCCGCGAACGTGACCCTGATGGGCAAGCAGGAGGAACTGGCCGCCATCCAGATTCAGCTCGACCAGCAGGAAAACGACCTCCACGCCGCCCAGGACGCCCTGAAAACCAAGGAAGAGGAACAGGCGCTCCTGCAATTGCAGCTGGCCACCCAGGCCGACGCCCTCGCCGCCATGCAGAGCGTGCTGGACGCCCAGCGGGCCGAGATGCTCACCTACCAGCGCCGCATCGACGACATGGTGGGCGTGCGCTCCAAGATCATCCAGGAGCTCAGCCGCGCCCTCACCGCCGCGAACCTCGGCGCGTCCGTGGATAAAACCACGGGCGACATCGTGTTGCCGGTGTACCTGGGCGTGCTGACGCGGCCGGAATACGCCGACTACGTGGGCGAGATCGTCATCGAGGGCCACACCGACACCGCGGGGTCGTATCTCACCAACCTGCGCCTGTCCCAGAACCGCGTCCTGTCCGTGGCGGAATACTGCCTCCAATTGCCGTCGCTGTCCCGCTTGCAGATCACGCAATTGCAAAACCTGCTCACGGCGAAGGGCCGCTCCTATTCCGACCCCATCTACAAGGCCGACGGCACCGTGGACATGGACGCCTCCCGCCGCGTGGAATTCAAGTTCCGCCTCAAGGACGCGGAGATGATCGAGGAAATGAACCGCATTCTGACCGAAATGGAAGGGACGGGAACCAATTGAAAATCGCGGCGATCGCGCTGGTGATCCTGGCGCTCATGTTCGGCGGATGCCTGGGCTATGCCCTGTTCAATACCGACCTGCGGGTGGTGGACAAGGGCCTGGAGGTGCTGCCCGCCGCCCAGCGCGCCGCCGAGTTTGACGCGCTCAAGGCCGCCGTGCAGCGGCAAAGCCTGCTGGGCACCGTGCTGAAAAACGAGGACTTCGGCCCGGCGGAGGATTATTCTTATTACGTCTACACCCTACGCCTGGAAAACAAATGCCTCATCCCGGCGGAGATGGTGGAGATGCAAATATCGCCCATTGACAGCGACGTGCTGTTCTACTGCGACACCGGCGAAACCATCATCCCCGCCGGGGAGACGCGGGACGTGTGGTGCGTCCTGCTCACGCGCGGTACGCCCCACGCCGTGCGGGATATCTACATCACCTACTGCCTCTGGGGCCACGCGCAGGAAGTGAAGTTCACCTACGACAGCGCGAGATAGCGGATGAATGGTGTTGCTCAATTGCTTGATTCAAGGACAATTTGTTAATTTCTATACGTTTGTTGGAATAACAACGTGTAGGGGCGGATATCATCCGCCCGTGGAGCAAATCATTACGTTTCGCTGCATTTCCCCGCGTTGTCGCGATTCTGCAATGCGGGCGGATAATATCCGCCCCTACAATATATTGTATAATTTCTATGTGCGATGAATGAATCAGTGGTTACTTAGGCAGTAGGCATTAGGAAAGCAAGACGAAACCAGTGCCTTGAGGCGACATTTTGTCGATCATTATTTACTATTGCCTAATGCCTAATGCCTATTGCCTACTGCCTTGATGATTTAAAGTGTATTTTACATCGTTTGCCTGACAGATACTTTGTGCTTTGCTTACGTTCATGGGGGAAAAATGATTTCAGGATTTATAAAGATAAGAAGGTGCTTCATCGTGTCGCTTTTATCTATGATGCTGTTTGCCGCTTCCGCGTGCGCGGAGGAAACGCCGGTTCCGGCGCACGAACTGCCGGAAGGGTTCTGCTATGTGCATGAGGTCATCCCCGACGTGATCCTGGACATTCGTTACGCGGGCACCCACAACTTCGTGGGCGACCCCATCGACGGCTACGAAGCGCCCTTCGCTATCCTGACGAACGAGGCGGCCCAGGCCCTGAAAGAAGCTGCCGATGAGTTCCGCGCGATGGGGTACCGCGTCATGATCTACGACGCCTACCGCCCGCAGAGCGCCGTGCGCCACTTCGTGCGCTGGTCGGAGGTGAAGGACGACAGGCGGATGCAGGAGGAGTTTTACCCCGAATTCAAAAAGAAAAGCCTGCTGGTAGACCAGGGCTACATCGCCCGCAACTCCGCCCACTGCCGCGGCAGCGCCATCGACATGACCATCACCGACCTGGACGGCAATCCGCTGGACATGGGCGTGGGCTTTGATTACTTTGGCAAGCTGGCCTGGCACGGCGCGAAAGGCATCACGGAGGAACAGACCGCCAACCGGAACCTGCTGAGCGAAGTGATGCAGCGCCACGGCTTCAAGCCCTTCGAGCATGAATGGTGGCACTACCGCCTGATCAAGGAGCCCTTCAAGGATGGGTTCAATTTTCCGGTGAAATAAGAAAAGAATTGTACAGAGCACAGAGTGCAGAGTACAGAGAATATAGAGTGCGATGGATTTGTTTTTATACAGCAAAACATCTGTACTCTGAACTCTGAACTCTGTTCTCTTTTTTACACGCCAGAGGATGCGGCACATAATAAAACGCCGCATCTTCAAACTTCCCTCTTCACAAAGGGGAACAAACGTGCTATAATGCGACGGTATCGACAATCACGACGGAGGGCAGCATGGAAGACAAAATCATCGTGCGGGGCGCGCGGGAGCACAATTTAAAGAACGTGAGCATTACCGTGCCGCGGGACAAGCTGGTGGTATTTACCGGGCTGAGCGGCTCGGGCAAATCCTCCCTGGCGTTTGACACCATTTACGCCGAGGGCCAGCGCCGCTATGTGGAAAGTATGTCCAGCTATGCCCGCATGTTCCTGGGCCAGATGGACAAGCCGGAGGTGGACTCCATCGAGGGCCTGTCGCCCGCCATTTCCATCGACCAGAAAACCACCGCCAAGAACCCGCGTTCCACCGTGGGCACGGTGACGGAAATCCATGACTACTTGCGCCTTTTGTACGCCCGCACGGGGAAGCCCCACTGCCCCAAGTGCGGCAAGGAAATCAAGCAGCAGACCGTCGACCAGATGGTGGACGCCATCAACGCCCTGCCCGAGGGCCAGCGGATTCAGATCTTGGCCCCCGTCGTCCGCGCCCGGAAGGGCGAACATGTGAAGCTGATGGAGGACGCGCGGAAGAACGGCTTTGTCCGCGCGCGCATCGACGGCGAAATGTACGACCTGGAGGACGCGCCCATCCTGGACAAGCAGAAAAAGCACCAGATCGACTTGGTGGTCGACCGCCTGGTGGTGCGTCCCGGCATCCAGCAGCGCCTGACCGACAGCCTGGAAACCGCCATGAAGCAGTCCGGCGGCCTGGCCTGCGCCCTGCTCACGCCCAGCAACGAGGAAATGATGTTCTCCCAGAACTACGCCTGCCCGGACTGCGGCGTGAATATTGAAGAACTGGCCCCCCGCATGTTCTCCTTTAACAACCCCTACGGCGCGTGCCCCAACTGCTCGGGCCTGGGGGAGACCATGAAGGTGAGCCCCGACCTGGTGGTGCCCGACCCCTCCAAGTCCTTAAACGAAGGGGCCGTGTCCTGCATGGGCTGGAACAGCGGGGAGCAGAATTCCACCGCCCACAGCATGTTCCAGGCCATGGCGGATTTCTATGGATTCTCCATGGACGCGCCGTTCTACGACCTGCCGGAGGACGTGAAGGAAAAAATTCTATATGGCACAGGAGCCCAGAAACTCAAGATCAAATTTGAAACCGGCACCTACCAGACCACCTTTGAGGGCGTGATTCCCTCCCTGGAGCGCCGCTATCAGGAAACCCAGAGCGAGGGCATGAAGGCCGCTTATGAGGAATACATGGCCCATGAAACCTGCCCCGTCTGCAAGGGCAGGCGCTTGAAGCCCGAAGCGCTGGCGGTGACGGTGGGGGAGAAGAACATCGCCGAGATCAGCGAATGGAACATCCGCAAAACCAAGGCGTTCCTGGACGGCATCACCTTCGGGGAAAAGGATGGGATGATCGCCGCGCCCATCCTGCGGGAGGTGGACGCGCGCTTAGGGTTCCTTTGCGACGTGGGGCTGGACTACCTGACCCTCTCCCGCGCGGCGGCGACGCTGTCCGGCGGCGAGGCCCAGCGCATCCGTTTAGCCACCCAGATCGGCAGCGGGCTGGTGGGTGTGCTGTACATCCTGGACGAGCCCTCCATCGGCCTGCACCAGCGGGACAACGCGCGGCTGCTGAAAACCCTGCGGCACTTGCAGGAACTGGGCAACACCCTGATCGTGGTGGAGCACGACGAGGAAACCCTCCGCGCCGCCGATTACCTGGTGGACATCGGCCCTGGCGCGGGCGAGCATGGCGGGCGCGTGGTGGCCCAGGGCACGGTGGAGGACGTGATGAATTGCCCCGAGTCCATCACCGGCCAGTATCTAAGCGGCAAAAAGAAAATTGCCGTGCCCGCCGCCCGCCGTTCCGCCCAGGGCTGGCTGACCGTGCGCGGGGCGAAAGAGCATAATCTAAAGAACATCGACGTGAATTTCCCCCTGGGCGTGTTCTGCTGCGTGACGGGCGTAAGCGGCAGCGGCAAGAGCAGCCTGGTGAACGC
>CADAKE010000151.1:5542-10028 GCA_902788445.1 uncultured Eubacteriales bacterium | reverse complement strand
CACGGCCTGGAGCACGTCGCGGCCCGCCAGGTCGATGGCGCAGGCGGTGGTGAAGCTCAGGTTGATGCTGGCCTGCTTGGCGGAAATCAGGGCGTTGATGACGCGCTCCACGTTGCCGCCCGCCAGGAAGTGGGTTTCCAGCATGTCGGTGGTCACGTCCAGCCCGGCCTTCCGGGCTTTGATATAAGCGTTCACGATCTTCTGGGGGGAGATGCGGCGGAACCGCATCCCGATCAGGGAACTGATCTTCACCGGCGCGCCGGACGCCCGAGCGTTGATCCACAGGCCCAGCGGCACATACCGGAAGAACACGGAGACCAGGACGATGGCGACCACGATGATTACGGCAATGAGAATGAGCATATCAGGCATGGAATTGAACCTCCTTTTTGTTGTTCAAGGTTTAAGTTCCAAGTTCCAAGTTTTAAGTTCTAAGCCGATATGGTCTGAACCAGGAAAGCATTAACTAAATCAGCTTGGAACTTGGAACTTAGAACTTAGAACTGTTAATCACATCAAGCAGCAATTTCCCTAACGATGATTTTGTTCCCTTCCACCTTCGTGACCTGCACGGGTCTATCCTTTTCCAGGTAGCTTCCCTCCGTGGCCACGTTCAGGCGCACCCCGTCAAATTCAGCGAAGCCCACGGGGTTGAGCACGGTGACGGTTTTGCCCGTCTTGCCCAGCAGCGCGTCGTTTTCCTCGTGATCCACGGGCGGGGTAACTTCCTTGAGGATCAGCGAGGATCGGGACAGCTTGCCGTTGGCGGCGGACTTGATGGACACGGAAATGGAGATGCCCGCCAGGGCCAGGGCAATCAGCGTGGCGGCAAGCCCCGCGACCGGGCCGTAGGTGTTCCAGGTCATTACTACGCCTACCACGATCAACGCCAGCCCCGATACGCCGGGCAGCCCGAAGCCGGGCACGAACACCTCCACCACCAGCAGCGCGACGCCGACCAGCAGGCATAAGACCAATGGAAGATTCAGAACGATAACGCTTAGCACGCTTTCCATTTGCCTGCGTTCCTCCTTTTCGTTTTCGATGGCCCTATTCTATCACGAATTGATGCGCCCGAAAAGCGCTTTTGACTGAAAACATCGTTTTCGCGTCTGAATTGTCAGGCACCCGGAAAATAGAAAAAAGGGGAGAACGCCCCCCTTTTTTCTATCAGTGCAAAACCACGTCATTCGGCATTCATGTCCAGCATGTCCACAATCTTCAGCGCAACATCCAGATTGATGACAGAGCCAAAGCAGGTTTCCCCTTCGCAGCCCGTGTACACCCCGATCAAAGCGGGGTTTCTGCCCGTGCCGCGCAGATAATAAATCGGCGATCCATCTGCGCTTTCTGGCAGCGCTTTATGGTCGAAAGTCACGCGGGCGTCATCATAAGCACTCAGTGTCGCCTGATAAATGAGTCCTTTCGCATCAGGATTGTAAGAGGAAATGAAAGCTTTTTCGCCGGCATACTCGGTTGCGTCGCCATAATCCCAGCCGTACCAGCCGGTGGAGTCGCCTACGCGCTTGGAAAACTTCACGATACCGATATCGTTTTCACTGGTATAGCCATTGCTGAAATCACAAAAAACATAGGTGGTGAACTTTCCGGTATACTTATACCAGTAATTGTCGGTGGACAGAGCGCCAAAGTAGAAATCAATAGAGGCCGCGGGCTTATTGTGTATCTTACAGAGAAGGTTGTGGCCCGCCGTGATTAGCCCATCGGGACGAATGATCCCGCCGGAGCCTGTGGCTTTGCAGCCGCATTCAAATTTGATTTTCAGAAAAGCCGTAACAACCTGCGGAAATTCCGTGTTTCCATTCCCTGCGGAAGCGGTTGCGGGCAGAAGCGTGAGCGCCAGGCACAGAATGAGCGTCAGAACCAGAATGCGTTTTTTCATTGGTATACCTCCTTTTGGTTCGGAACAATGCCGAACAACTTTTTGCTGAATGTAGTGTAACATAGATCCATTTGGAATGCAAGTATTTTTTATATTATTTGGTAGATAATCGGCCGTTTTCCATATCTTTCCAATACTTGACGATGCGTCATTCCGCGAATATAATGAAACAGAAATTCGTGGAACCGGAGGCTTATTCATGGATCAGTTTGAACGGGAAGCGCTGATCCGCTGGGTAATGGGCAGGATCATGGCCTCTGTGATCGTGCGGGACTTGCCGAGGATTCCGCTTTGAGCCTTGACACACGGCGGTTTCCCATGTTACCATGACCGGGAAGGACGGTGGCGAAACCATGCGGAACGCATCCGGGCTCCCGGGGAAGGGCAAGCCCGTTTCCCTGGCTTTATTTGATTTTGACAGCACCCTCATTCCGGGGGACAGCGTGGTGGCTTACCTGCGGTTCGCCCGCAAAAGGGGCGCGGTTTCGGCAGGGGAGATGCTGCGCGCGTCCGTGGCGGCGGCGCTGTACGGCATGAAGCGCATGACGGACAAAAGCTCCAAGACCGCCGCTTTAGCCTTCCGGAAACGGCACGACGCGGCGTATTTGCAGGCGCTGGACAAGGAATTTGTGGAGCGGGTTTTGCTGCCCATCGTGTACCGGGACGCCAAAGCGTGCATGGAACAGCATCGGCGGGAAGGAAGAATCCTGGCGCTGGTGTCCGCCTCCACGGAAAACTATATGCGCTTCGTGGCGGACGCGCTGGGATTTGACGCGCTGCTCTGCACGCCCATTGAGCAAGACGGCAGCATCCAGCGCAACTGCAAAGGCGAAGCCAAGGTGGAGCGCGTGAAAGCCTGGCTCAAGGAAAAGGGCCTGGAAGCGGATTTCGCTTCCTCTTACGCTTACGGCGACAGCCGGAGCGACCTGCCCATGCTGCGGCTCGTCGGCCATCCCATGCAGGTGAACCCCAAGAAAGCCCTGCGGAAGCTGGCCCCGGAGATGGAAATGCTCAATTGGCAATAAGCCGTAGAGGCGGATAGCATCCGCCCGCTATCAAAGCATGAATTCTTTGAAACTCGAAAAAGGGGAACGGGCGGATGGTATCCGCCCCTGCAGGTTCCCGCAGAAAGCTGGTAACATCCTTGACAACGCTTTACGGTGTGATGAACACGCTTTTGCCCTTTGAGTGCTTCGAACTGGACTTTATGAAGCGCGGGCTGCTGGCGATCTTGCTTTTGACGCCGCTGCTGGCGCTGCTGGGCACCATGGCGGTGAACCGGCGCATGGCGTTTTTTTCGGACGCATTGGGCCACAGCGCCCTGGCGGGGGTCGGTATCGGGATGCTGCTGGGCATCCAGAACCAGCTGATCAGCATGATCTTGTTTGGCGTGCTGTGGGCGGTGATGATTTCCCGCATCAACCGCACCGGCGGCGCGTCGGCGGACACCATCATCAGCGTGTTTTCCTCCACGGGCATCGCGGCGGGGCTGCTGATCCTGTCCCGCAACGGCAGCTTTGCCAAGTATTCCGCGCTGCTGGCGGGGGACATTGTGTCGGTTCCCGAGGGAGATTTGCTGTGGCTGCTGCTGGCCCTGCCGCTGGGCGTGGCGGCGTGGGCGCTGCTGTATAACAAGCTGCTGCTCACCGCCGTGAATCCCGCCCTGGCCCAGAGCCGTGGGGTGAACACCAAGTGGGTGGAATACGCCTTTGTGTCGCTGGTGGCCGTGGTGGTGATGCTGTCCATCCGCTGGGTGGGTGTGCTGCTGATTAACGCGCTGCTCATCCTGCCCGCTGCTGCCGCCCGGAATATTTCCCGCACGGCAAAACAGCACGCGCTGTTCAGCGTGCTGATTGGATTATTCTGCGGCGTCGCCGGGCTGGTCGCTTCTTATTATTTGGAGAACACCGGCGCGGGCGCTGCCATCGTGCTGTGCGCCGCCGCCTGCTATGCCTTGACGCTTCCCCTGCGGTCGCGCGTCCGGTAAGGCAAAATTCCATATGGTTTGTAAAGGTTCAGCCGTACACGAAAAGGCGCGTTCATTCAAGATAGGAGAGAGAAGATAGGAGATAGGAGTGAGAGCATGTTTTCAGAAACGAAAGTCAGCTTCCTTTCATTTGATTCGGCTATAACGAATCTTCTCTCTCCTCTCTCCTAACTCCTATCTACGTCTAAACGTTCTTGAAATCTTATCGACTGAACAGATATGTTTGGCGGGCTTCATTTGCTGGATTGAAGCGCGCCTTTTTAAAATTTCCTGCTTTCTTTTTTATTTTCCATGAAACGAAATCCTTTCCCGCGCGTCTTTTCTATGTGAGAATATTCCACAAGCTGTTTTTGAAGGGAGTTACTTGCGATGGCTGACCGCCAGGAATATGAGCGCGTCGCCCAGGAAGCGCTGCCCGTGCTGTACAAAATCGCCTTTGGCATCCTGCGTTCCGACGCGGACGCCCGAGACGCCGTACAGCAGGCGCTTTTGAAGGGCTGGGAAAAGAAGGAGAACGCGCAGGAGGGGAAATTCCGCTGGTACCTGACCCGCATATTGATCAACGAGTGCCGCAACATCCAGCGGCACCGGATGCG
>CADAKE010000151.1:0-5453 GCA_902788445.1 uncultured Eubacteriales bacterium | reverse complement strand
GCGGAGGCGCTGGGCATCCCCGTGACCACGTTCAAAAACAGGCTCCACCGCGCGCGAAACGAACTGCGAAAGACCCTGGATCGGGAGGTGATGTTTGAATGAAGCGCGTTGTGAAGGTCAACAAGGAAACCGTGAACGCCGTGCTGCCCCCCATCCCGGCCGATTTTGAACAGGACATGCGGAACCTGATTTTCGCCATGCCCGCCGAAACGGGAAAGGAATTAAAAGGTAAACCGATGAAAAAGAGAATATCTGTGGGCTTTGTGCTGGCCGTTGTTTTCACGCTGCTGGCCGCCAGCGCCCTGGCCGCCGTGCTGCTGGGCGGGAAGGATTTTGTGGATCAGATCATGGCCCCCAAGGCCAGGGAAACCTCCAGCCAGAACTTTACGAAGGAAGAAATTGCCGAAATCCTGCGCATCGCCGAGGAAAACAACCTGACCCTCAGCGACGTGGATATGTACAGGCTGAACCATCTGGGCGAAAGCGGCTACAATAAGGAAGAACTCATGCGCCAGTTTGTGAAAACGGAGTATGGGTTCTATCCCGCCGCCTGGCCCATCGAGGTGCAGCACTGGTATGAGCAGCTCATGAAAGTCTGCGGGCTGGATCCCAACGAGCACCAGACAAACGTGCTGCCGGAGGGCGACGAGATCACCGAGGAACAGGCGGTGAAAATCGTCGAGGACTTCATTCACGAAAAGTATGATGCAAATGTTGACTTAAACGACAAGTCCAAGTATCTCCGCTTCATGACCTATATGGAGCACCGGATGGGCGACCTGCTCTACCGGGAATGGGGCTTCAGCTACGAAGCGCAGGATTTGTACGGAACGGACTATTTCCTGACGCTGGACCCGGCTGGGACAATCAAGGCGGAGTACAGCGTGGACGGCATCCTTGGCACCAGCTACACCATGCGCGGCCAGTTCATTCAGGACAGGTTCAAGCGGGTGTACGGCGACCAGTTCGGCTTCGTGAATTGGGACAGCTACCTGCTGCTCAATTACCAGGACGCCCTGCGCCACCGCCAGCAGGTAGAGCCCGAGGGCGGGCACCTGCTGACCAGTGAGGAACACATTCTGCAAATCACCTATCTACTGCCGGACGATTCCTTCATTTCCAAGGAGGAAGCGATTGCCAAGGCAAAAGCCGCCTGCGGCGAGCTGAACTATGAAACGGTGTACGGTGCCGGGGAGATGGCCGTGCTGATGCGGGACGGCGATACGCCCATCTGGAAGGTGACGCTGCAAGTCCGGGAAAGCAGCCCGGCGTATGCCGAGGTGAACGCCAAAACCGGCGAAGTGGTCAACACCTTCACCACCTGGCAGGATACCACCTGGGAGTGGCGTTCCTGGGTGCCGGAAAGCTACTGGAAGGCCAATAAGCCCCGGGAAGGCTACCGCGCGGCCCGGCCTGAAACCACCGCCGCGGCGGTGGACGGGTTCCAGTATCCCGCTTTCTGGAACAGCGACGAGATGCCCGAAAGCTACTGGGCCGCGCTGAACGCCATCGGCTACAACGAAGAAACCATGGACGAAATCTACGCGAAATGGATGGACGACTGCGGCTGGAACACCGACTTCTGGCCCCTGGAGGCCCAGGCGCTGGACTACCTGCTGCACGACCAGAATCCCGATAGAGCGCTCAAACACATCCCCGGCCTGCCCAGGGAAGGCGACATCACGCAGGAACAAGCCCTGGAGATCGCCCGGGCCGCGTTTAAGGACGAGTTTTCCGACGAGGTGCCCACCCTGAACGTGAGCACCCTGCGGGCCGCGTTCCGCTACTGGGCCAACGATAACGACAAGGGCCGCTGCAGCTGGCAGGTGATCTTCTACCGTGAGGACGGCAGCCAGGCAGGAGACGTATACCTGACGGCGGACACGGGCGAAGTATACGAACTGAACTCCTCCGACGCCGCCGGTACGCGGCACTATGCCGTTTCCTCCGATGAACCCGTAGCCACCCCCGCCCCGCAGGAGAACGGCAGGCCCTGGTTCTGGGGGAAGGATTTCGCGTCCGCCTCCTTCTGGGAGCGGCTGGACGCCTTGATGCGGCAGTACGGCGTGACCGCGGAAAACATTGAGGCGAAAGCCACCGAATGGAACCAAAAGTATGAAGATGAGCCGTTCTGGCCCCACGACTGCAAGCTGATGTACCAGGTTCTCGCCTTGCTTTCGCCGGACGATTTGGAAATTCCCGAGCAGCCTTACCTGTATGTCCCTTTCCCTGACCCTGCGAAAAAGAGCCAGGCGGAAATCGAGGAAATCGCCTGGAAAGCGCTGCATGAGGCGGGCGACGAGCAGGTCGGCACGGACTGGCTGAACCAGCTTCGTATCGGTTCCGTCCTCATGACCCCAGGGGTGTACATCAATACCGAGTTCCACGCGGGCACGACTTGGGTGGTGCAGTTCTACAACTACGACGTGCTGTACGATTACTGGGCCACCCGTGCCTGGGTGTTTATCACTGAGGACGGCGAAGTGATCCACGCTGAACTGGACTTGTACAGCAACGGATAACGAAAAGCCGCCGGGGCAAACGCTCCGGCGGCTGTGTTGGTTTTGGGTTGATGGAATAGGGTTCTTTTTGAAAGACGTTTCTCAAAGGGCTTCCCCTTGAGGGGGGCCGAAGCGCCCGGAAAATGATCCAGTGGATCATTTTCAGCGAAGGCCGGGCGGCAGCCCCGGATGGTGGCCTGCGCGGAACCAACTTCATCGGAGAAACCGAGTCATTTCGCGCAGGTCGGATGAGGTGACTTGCTGGATTGCGTACAAGCGACTTGGTTGATCGCAAACATCACCTCATCAGTCAGGCGCGAAGCGGCTATCTGCTTTTCCCTATCTTGGTTCCGCGCAGGCCACCTTCCCCTCAGGGGGAAGGCTTTTGGGACGAACCTTTTCCTTATCGTTTATCCCATGCCGCTAAGTTGACGACATTGCCCTCAAGGGGAAGCCTTTTGGGGTACAGTCTGTTCTATAAAGCGTCCGCAAAAATATGTCTGAAAACCGCCGCTCCGCTACATCGCCTGTCCCCGGACGAGCAAAGAAACGGCCTGCACCACGGCCATGATCAGCACGACCGCGCCGCAGACGAGGAGCACCCAATGCAGCTTGGTGCGCGCCTCCTTGGGCGTTTTGATGAACATGGCAATATCAATGATGCCCAGAATGCCGCACGCGGCGGTGAGCAGCCAATGTCCCAAAGGCGTCATTTTCTGTTCCTCCTCTTTACATTTTCGGTAACTATTCAGTCGCACTTCAAAAGAGCACGATTGATCAGATAGGAGATAGGAGTTAGGAGATAGAAGATTGACAGCGTCAGATATAAAAG
This sequence comes from uncultured Eubacteriales bacterium, assembly GCA_902788445.1. GTDB lineage: Bacteria > Bacillota > Clostridia > Christensenellales > Aristaeellaceae > RUG563. Next base: position 2,120 of record CADAKE010000151.1, on the reverse strand, counting down.
CGCAAGTCGATGCAGCCAATAAAACGCATAGTCATTCTTTCATCTCCTCTCTCCTCTCTGGCATGGAGTTCTTATTCGGTAAGCAACTGAACAATTACCATCTTTGATACTATTCACTCATCCCGCGGAAGCCCTTGCCCACGATTTCGCTGGACGAGGTGATGGTGATGAAAGAGTGCGGGTCGGTGGCGCGGACGAAGAGTTGCAGGCGGATGGCCTGGTGGCGGTTGATGACGGTCATGATGATCTTGCGCTTTTCATGGGTGAAGCTGCCCACGCCGTCGATCAGGGTGGCGCTGTGGTGCAGGTTCTTCATGATGTAGTTACAGATGGGGTCTGGGTCGTCGGTGACGATCTGGAACACCTTGTAGGTGCGCAGGTTGTCCATCACGGCGTCCACCATGTAGGACTTGAGGAACAAGCCGAACAGGGAGAAGAGGCCCGTTTCCATCCCGAAGGTAAAGCACGCGGCCAGGGCCACCACCAGGTCGGCGACGCCCAGGGACATGCCGATATGCATATGGGAATATTTTTTCACCAGCATGGCGATGATGTCCGTCCCGCCGGAGGAGGCGTTCACATGGAACAGGATGGCCGAACCGAAAGCGGGCAGGCCCACGGCGAACATGAGCTCCAGCACGGGCTGGCTGGTCATGGGCGCGTCCATGGGAATGAAACGCTCAAAGGCGTAGGTGAGCAGCGAGGACACCACTGCCGAATACGCCGTGCGCAGGCCGAAGCCCTTGCCCAGGAACGCCACGCCGACCACCAGCAGCGCGATGTTTAAAATCAGGTTCAGCGTGGCGGTGGTGACGGTGGGGATGAAATGCGCCACCACGATGGAAATGCCGCTGACGCCGCCGGTGGTGAAGTGGTTCGGAAACTTGAAAAAGTAGACGCCCACCGCCATCAGCAGCGTGCCCAGGTTCAGCCACCCCATCTGCTTCCACCAGCCGGGGGAAAAGAGCTTTTCTTCCGCGCGTTCCATTTATCTTCCGTACCCCGCTTCCAGTAAATAACGGCAGAGGGAGTTTCCCCACGTGCCCGCCGGGCCCCATTCGCTGCCCAGGCCGATACCGTGGGGGCCCTTGGGATACACATGCAGCTCGAAGGATACGCCATGGTCGGCCAGCGCTTTGGCCAGGTTCAAGCTGTTCTGCACGGGCACGCACCCGTCCTCAGCCGTGTGCCAGAGGAACGCGGGCGGGGTATCGTCCGTCACGTTTTCCTCAGCGGAGTACCAGCGGGCGATTTCCTCGTTGTCCCAGTCGTCCCCAAGCAGGCTCTGGCGGCTGCCCAGATGGGTGTATTTCCCGAAGGACGCCACGGCGTAGCAGGGCACGAATACGTCAGGCCGGGAAGAATAACGCTCGATGGGATCGGGGCTGTCGGGGTTTCCGGTATCATAATGCGTCGCCGCGGTGCAGCACAGGTTCCCGCCCGCGGAGAAGCCCAGGATACCGACCTTTTGATAGCCCAAGGAACGCACATGCCGAATGGCGCGGCTGGCGTCCGTCCAGGGGGCCAGGCGGTGGCAGGGCATCACCCGGTAGTCCAGCACATAGGCCGCGATGCCCTGGCTGTTCAGCATCCGGGCGATGGGCGCGCCCTCGTGGTCGGCCTTCATGCAGTACCCGCCGCCAGGGCAAACCACGATGGCCCCTCTGGCTCCCTCCACGGGAAACGCGGTGATCGACGGCTGCTCCTGGCCGGGGCTGTCGGCAGTGTATGGCGCCTCGCCGGGCCAGAGATATATTTTCTGCTGTGCTTCCATGTTTCCTCCCTCTCCCTTGCGGGGAAACAACGTGTTGATTCTGCCTGTATTCTACACCTTTTGGCTTCAATGCGCAATTGCTTTTCCCTGCCGTTATCCCCATTTTCACGAAAATTTATAAAAGAATTGACAAGCCCCTGGGCCTCTGTTGTATAATAAACTGTTTAACTGATTTTTCGCAAGGAGGGCTTTGTATGCTTCCCCGTTGATACCGCCCGCCGGGCTGATGGATAAAAACAGAAACATCAAGGAGCTTCCTGTATAATTCAAAGTGCCGGTAGAAAGGGCGGGATTGAAACAGAAAGTACCCCACAGTAGAATAGAGATCACGCTGTCCAGGCAAAAG
>CADAKE010000150.1:5512-7181 GCA_902788445.1 uncultured Eubacteriales bacterium | reverse complement strand
GAATGGGTGTGGCAGGCGGATATCAGCGGCTATGTGCGCGTGGAGGACGTGACGGTGTTCATCCAGCCCTGGCAGGCGGAAGTGAACCTGCGCACGGGCAAGGCGAAAGCGGACATTGAAGCGGACGGCGAAACAATTCCGGCGGGAGCTTCCGTGACTGTGGTGGGGGAGATGAAGGATCAGTACCAGATTGTGTACGGCGACCCGGCCAGCGGTTGGCACGTTTCGGCGATGGTTCCGATGGCGCAAATCACGCTGACCGCGTTTTCAGCGAACATCCACGGGCCAGCTGCCCTGGGCTTCGCCCTGCTGCCGAAAAACGACATTGCCCCGGAGAATGATATCGACACCCTCATTTCGGTCGTCCCCTTCCCCGGCGACGCATGGCAGGAGGGCGAGCCGTACACCAGCTACCGCCTGGCGGAGATCATCGGCGAAGTGGAGCGGGACGGCGTTTCCTACTGGCAGCTTCGCAACCAGGACAGCAGCAATTTCTATTATGAAAAGGGCAAGTGCGAAGCGCTGCTGTACGCTGACATGGACAACAGCCGGGGCACCGTTCGGGATATGAGTGGCACGTGGACGGCTACGAAAACCGAGCAGGGCCTGTGGTATTATGCGCTGGAGCCCGGACAGGAAGGGCTGCTCACCCTAAAAAAGCCCGACGGAACGGTGGTTGAATATGAAGTGTATCAGGAAATGCCGGATGAAACTACCTATTCCTTTTTCATGGAAGCAGGCGAGCAGGTGACCGTGCAGGGGGAGGGCGAACTCCATCCGCTGCTTCCAAGCCAAGCGCCTATGCTATTGCCGCAGCATCCCGGCAATTTTGAAGAAAATGAAACGATCTTTCAGGGCTCGGGCCGGTTCTACTGCGACACGCAAATTCCCAACGTGGTGAATTATTTCACCTTGATGATCCGGCCCCTGCCGGGCTGCACGGACAGCTACGCCGCCGTGTCCACCATCTTCGGTGACGCGGACAGCACGGAGCTAATCAATTTCTTCCCGGTTTCGGAATCCGGCTGGGAGCATGAGGGCACGGTGAGCGAAAGCGATTTCGTGTGGGAGGAATACAATTTCTTCCTGACGCCCGGCATGTTCCTGGAGGTACACAACTGCGAGATTTCGGTGTTCTTTGGCAACGGCTGAGGGAGCGCCGCGATCAACTGGAGGCAGCCAAAAAATTATAACATTTTTACAAAATTGTTTCAAACCGATGAAAAAGACTGTACTTGCGCCCTTTGATTATGCTATAATAAAGGGCGCGTTTTTCGTGTACCCAAAAACCGGAGCCACAGGGAACAGGCGAGGAACGCGGAAAAGGAAGAAAAAACATGAAGCAATCGTTGATATTGGCGTCCGCCTCCCCCCGGCGGCGGGAGCTGATGGCCTATACCGGGCTGCCGTTTGAGGTCGTTACCGCCGACGCGGAGGAGATGAAAACGGGGGAGCCGGAAACGCTGGTGATGGAAAACGCGCGCCTCAAGGCGCGGGCCGTCGCGGCGCTGCATCCGGGCAGGATGGTGCTGGGCGCGGATACCATCGTGTATCAGGACGGGCGCGTGCTGGGCAAGCCGAAGGACGAGCAGGACGCGCGGGACATGCTGCGCCGCCTTTCCGGATGCAGCCACACGGTGTACACCGGCGTGTGCGTGATCGGGGAGGA
>CADAKE010000150.1:0-5489 GCA_902788445.1 uncultured Eubacteriales bacterium | reverse complement strand
ATTTCCTGGTATATCGCCACCGGCGAGCCCATGGACAAGGCGGGCGCTTACGCCGTGCAGGGCCGGGCGGGCATGTTCGTGCGTTCCATCACGGGCAGTTATTCCAACGTGATCGGCCTGCCCATGGCGCTGGTGCGGGACATGCTGAAAGCCGCGGGAGCGGATTTGCCGTAATGTCCGCAGAAAAGCGAGGAAACGAGAGTACAGAGTTCAGAGTGCAGAGTTCAGATATTATTGTTCCAAACGTGGCATAAAGCGTTCATCAATCTTCTCTGCACTCTGAACTCTGCACCCTGCACTCTGCACCCTGCACTCTCAATACAGCGTGAAGCGCTGAATCAAACAGACTGAAACGAAATGGACGGATGATGATACATGGCCATTGTCGCGCCTGATATTGGAATTGACCTGGGAACGGCGAACACGCAGATTTATGTAAAGAAAAAAGGCATTGTGATCAATGAGCCTTCCCTGCTGGTGGCCGACCGGGCGGGGAAGCACACGGTGCGCGCCATCGGCGAAGAGGCGCGGGTGATGCTGGGGCGCACGTCGGCGGACGTGACGGCGGTATGGCCGCTGTCGGAAGGAATGATCCGGGACTTTGACATGACGCAGGCCATGCTGCAATTTTTCGTGCGCAAGGCCATCGGCGTGTCGCGGCTGGTGAAGCCAAGGGCCATCATGACCATCCCCTGCCGCATTTCGCCCATCGAAAAGCGCGCGGTGCGGAAAGCGGCCACCTACGCGGGCATCCGCGAAAACCAGCTGCACCTGGTGGAAAAGCCGTTCGCCTCGGCCATCGGCTGCGGCCTGCCGGTGTTTGACCCGGTGGGGTCGATGGTGGTGGATATCGGCGGCGGAACGACGGAAGCCGCGGTGATCAGTTTGGGCGGCATCGTGGTATCCCGCTCCATCCGCGTGGGCGGGGTGAAAATGGACGAAGCCATCATCGCCTACGTGAAGCGGGAGTTCAACATGCTCATCGGCGACCGCACGGCCGAGGACGTGAAGATGGCGCTGGGCTCCGCGCTGCCGATGAAGGAGGAGCGCCGCGTGCTGGTGCGCGGGCGGGACATGATCACCAACCTTCCCCAGACGGCGGAGATTTCCTCCACCCAGGTGTATGAGGCGCTGAGCACCCCTTGCGAGGCCATCCTGGCCGCCATCCAGCACGTGCTGGAACGCACGCCGCCGGAACTGGCCGGGGACGTGCTGAAATCCGGCATTCACCTGACGGGCGGCGGCGCGCAGCTGTTCGCCCTGGAACAGTACATCGCCTCCGAACTGGATATGCCCGTGCTGCTGGCGCGCGACCCGATGAGCTGCGCGGTGCTGGGCGCGGGGCATTTGGCGGACAATATCGAGCTTTTGCACCGCATCGGTAAGGCCAGCTTCCTGCGGGAAGAGGGCGAAGAATAAGTAAACGTATCTGTTCAGTCGCGGTCACGTGCGTTCTAAGTTCAAAGTTCTAAGTTCTAAGAAATTTCGTCAAGCATAGCGTAGACGGCAAATATATGCACCAATTATAACAAGCGAATGGCTTTGAACTTCGAACTTGGAACTTCGAACTTTGCTGCTTCTGAATACGACTGAACAGTTACAGATAAACATAAGCGGGAGTTTTAAACGGTATGGCAAGAAATCGGAATCGGGAGTTTTCCGAGGGGAACGGCCTGGCCCCCAAAGACTTGGGGAGATATGCCCAGGATGTGGAGGATCGTCTGCCTTCCTGGGCGAACCGGGGGGACGGCGACGCGTTGTCCGCCTGGAAGCGGCCTGCATCCGAAAAGAAAGATGAAAGCGAACCCGAGGACGTGTCCTTGCCGGAGCCGCCGCCCCCCATGCCGGACGCGCCCGCGCCGGACGAACCGCTGAACGGCGAAGCGCCGGAGGAACCGGCCCCGGAGGAAGCGGAGGAGCAGCCTGCAGAAGCGCCGGAGAGCAAGCCCGCCGAGGAGCCGGAAAACAAGCGGGAGCGCATCGTGCAGACGCGGGCCGAGAAAGAACCTTTGGACGAGGGGCCCCGGGAAGCGCAGTTCGTGGAAAGCGGCGTGTACGGCCGCAGGAATGTTTCCTCGGCGGCAAATCCCGAAGCTGAGCCCGGCGGGAAGAAAAAGAAAGCCGCCAAGAAGCCGGCGAAAAAAGGAAAGAAGAGCAAGAAGAAAAAGAACAAAACACAGGAGGAGGAACGCCAGGGCTTCCTGCGCCTGATGATGATCATCCTTCTCTGCGGCGGCCTGTTCCTGATGGCGGCGGTGATGGTGGTGTCCAACTTTGTGAAGCTGCCGATCCTGTCCGTTCCCCAGAAGATCGTCACCGGGATCATCGCGCCGGTGCAGAACGTTTTTTCGACCCTGACGGACAACGTGGCCGGGTATATCCGGATGCTGAAAATCCGGGGCAATATCGAATATGAGTACGAGCAGCTTCGCATCAAGCTGGACGATTACGCGACCGACGTTGCCATGATGGAGGAGCTGCGGCGGGAAAACGAATCCCTGCGGGAGCAGGTGTATGAGCACCAGCAGCCCAGCCACCAGGCCATGAACCCCGTCGGCGCGCAGGTGATCGGCACGGTGGGGAACAACTATTTTTCCACCCTGACCCTGAACGTCGGCTCGGAAAACGGCGTGGCGGATTACATGGCCGTGGTGTCCTCCGGCGGTCTGGTGGGCGTGACTTACAACGTGAAAGCCAACCAGTGCGACGTGCGCTGCATCATCGACAGCGACTGCACCGTGGCCGGGCTCGTCCAGTCCAGCCGCGACCAGGGCAGCGTGAAGGGCACGCTGGGCACCAACGGGGAGCCCATGTGCCGCATGTATTATCTGCCGGACAACTCCCTGCCCCGCCCCGGCGACGTGGTGGTCACCTCCGGCGTGGGCCTGGAATTCCCCAAGGGCATTCCCATCGGCTACATCCGCGAGAGCACCCGCGGCATGGAGGAAAATAAGTCCTACGTGGTGCTGGAGCCCATCGTGGATTTCCAGCATCTGGAATATGTGACGGTGTACCGCTATCGGCCTTCTTACGCCGAAAGCGCGCAGGAGCGGGTGAGCGCCTCCCAGAACATCCGCCTGGAGCCGCTGGTGACGGCGCGGCCGGTGCCTTCCTTTGAGATGGAGGGCCTGAGCGATTTCATGTACGCGGCCACGTCCGCCCCCGGCGTGGGGACGGCCACGCCGCAGGCGGCGGGAACGCCTTCGCCCACGCCCCGGGCGACCGCCACACCTGACCCCAACGCCACGGCGCTGCCGCCGAACCTGGAATACGTGGCCGCCAACGAGTACGGCGAAACGCCTTCGCCTTCTCCCCGGCCCACGTTTACGCCAACGCCCACGCCGGTGCCCACATCCGACCCGGGCGCGATGACTGTGGAGGAAGACGAGTGAAGCCTTTCAAACGGGCCTTGAAGGTGCTGCTGCTGACGGTGGCGGCTTACCTGATCCAGGTGTGCGTGATGCGCTATTTCACGGTGCGCAGCGTGGTGGGCAGCGTGATTTTCGCGGTGCTGGCGGTCATCGTGGTGTCCTGCGGGAAGAAGTACGCTTTCTGCGCCTCCTGCATCATCGGCATGATGATGGAATGCATGATGGCTAATTCCAATGTGCCCTCGCTGTATGTGATCGCGTATCCCGCCATCACCATGCTCTGCGCCCAGACGTTCGCGGATATGACCGACCGCCAGCTGGAGCAGCGGCGGCTGAATTACGAGCGCCGCCAGGTGCGCATCAGCGAGGGGCGGGGGAAAAAGCACTGGTGGTATTCCCTCATGCTGCGCTACCGGGACGCTGACCTGCCGCCCATGGTGCGCATCCCGCTGTGCGCGGGGGAGATGGACATGTTCCTGAACCTGGTGCTCATTGTGTATATGTATCTGATCGGGGAGGATTTGACCCTGATCCACCTGACCCGCCTGGCCGGCTCCGTGGTTTACACGATGGCCTTGGCCTGGGCGCTGATGTTTCCATTGCGCGCTTTCCTGGGCATGTATCCCAAGCGGCGGCGCGCCCAGGGAGGTGACGAGGAGTGAGTGAAGTATTCCGCAAAAGCCGCAAGGCCCGCGGAAAGGACAGCAAAATGAACGCGCGGTTTATCGCGTTCCTGTGCGGCGTGGTGGCTATGTTCGGCGTTTTGTTTTTCGGCCTGTACAACCTGCAGATCGAGAACGGCGACCAGTACGCCCAGGCGACGGAGAACCAGAGTATCAAAAAAATCGCCGTGAAGGGCAGCCGGGGCATGATCACGGACGTGAATTCCGTGGTGCTGGCCAAGAGTGAAAAGGCGTACAACGTCACCTTCTACCGCGAAAACGAGGACTGGGACTATCCCACCAAGCAGATCCTGGAAGCCATCCACATCGTGGAAAAGTACGGCGGCACGATCTCTGTCACTTCCCCCCTCATCCGCAATGAGGAAACCGGCGCGTGGGATTTCAACTTTGGCTCCGGCATTTCGGAAACCGCCTGGGAAACCCGCCGCAGCTACTTTTATTCCAACAACTACATGGGCAGCAGGAAGCCCAGCGCGGAGGACAGCTTCAACACCCTGCGCAGGCGCTTCGGCTTCACCGCCCTCTGTGACGGCACCTATCTGCTGGCGCTGGATCAAAACGGCAATTCCGTCGTCATGGAAACGGACGACCTGATCGTGCCCGGCTCCAAGGAGCCCGGCAGCAATGGAATTCTGGACCTGAACCGCATCGACCCGGAGGTTGTGGCGGAATACACGCGGGTGAGCGAGGAGGACGTGCTCAAGGTCATCGCCATCAACGCCACCATGCAGGACAACGCTTTCCTGTCCCTGCCCGTGCCGTTTGCCGAGGACGTGCCTTACGAAACGGTCAGCGAGATCGAGGGCCGCAGCATGTCCATGCCCTGGATCGGCGTCACCATGGGCGATAAGCGCGTGTATCCCAACGGCTCCCTGGCCGCCACCGTGATCGGCTATACCGGCAAGATTCAGGACGCCGATTATTATTTCAGCGAGCTCAAGCCCGCGGGCTACGCCATGAACGACTATATCGGCCAGGCGGGCATCGAGAACAGCATGGAAAACTGGCTCACCGCCAACATCACGGACCGCCAGGGCGCGCGCATCGTGGAGGTGGACCCCCAGGGCAAGGTGACGCGCGAGCTGGACTACATCCCGCCCCAGGACGGCAACACCGTCAAGCTGACCATCAACGCCCAGTACCAGGCGGCGGCGGAGCGCTATATCCGCGACAACGTGAACGAGACCCGCAACCGCCAGGAAGAAAGGATGCGGGAATCCAGCTGGCTGGAAACCTACAAGGATAAAATCGCCGTGCGCGACTGGGAGGAATTCCCCATCCGCCTGGCCACCACCGGCGTGCTGATCGTGATGGACGTGCACACCGGCAACATCCTGGCCCTGGCCCAGTACCCGAACTACGACCTGAACGCCATGGCCCGCGGCGGCGAGGCCGCCATGGAGATCGTGCAGGATGAGCGCGGCCTGCTGATGAA
>CADAKE010000149.1 GCA_902788445.1 uncultured Eubacteriales bacterium | reverse complement strand
CCCCGGCGGCCGCGCCCTGAAATTCTATTCCTCCGTGCGCCTGGACGTGCGCAAGGGCGAGCAGCTCAAGAACGGCAGCGAAGTGATCGGCAACCGCACGAAGGTGAAGGTGGTCAAGAACAAGGTGGCCCCGCCTTTCCGCACCTGCGAATTTGACCTGATCTTCGGCCAGGGCATCAGCCGCGAAGGCAGCCTGCTGGATATGGCCGTGGCGAAGGATATCATCGTCAAGTCCGGCGCGTGGTTCAGCTACAACGACCAGCGCATCGCCCAGGGCCGCGACAACGCCCGCCTGTACCTGAAGGAGCATCCCGACGTGTTCGATGAAATCGATGCCCTGGTGCGCCAGCAACTGACCCAGACCACCGTGCCCGCCGTGTCCGAGGACGAGATTCCCGAAATGGACGTGGACGCGGAAGAGGACATGACCGAGAGCAGCGATGAAGAATAACAGCAAAGCCCGCGCCGACGCATGCGACCTGTGCCGCATTGAGCTCGACCACGTGGGCGTGACTGCCGGGGCGGACGTGCTGCTCCAGGACGTGAGCTTCCACATCCACTGCGGCCAGCTGACCGCCCTGGTCGGCCCCAACGGCGCGGGCAAAACCACCCTGGTGCAGTCCATTTTAGGCCAGCGGCCCCACACCGGGCGCATCCGCCACGTGGACGCGGACGGGCATGATTTCGCCGCGCCCCGCATCGGCTATGTGCCCCAGCAATTGCCCTTTGACCGGGAAATGCCGCTCACGGTTTGCGACCTGCTGGCCGCGTCGCTGTCCCGCCGCCCGGTATGGACGGGGGTCAGCAAAACCACGCGGGAGCGGGTGCACCAGATTTTGAACGAAACCCAGGCCGCCAAGCTGATCGACAAGCGCCTCGGCGCGCTCAGCGGCGGCGAATTGCAGCGCGTGCTGCTGGCGATGGCCTTGGCCCCCGTGCCGGATTTGCTGGTGCTGGACGAGCCTGTGTCCGGCGTCGATCAGAACGGGCTGTCGCTCTTTCTCCAAACGGTGTCCGCCCTGCGCAACACCCACCACATGGCGATTCTCATGGTCAGCCACGATTGGGAGTTGGTACGCCGCTACGCGGACTGGGTGGTGCTGGTGCAACAAAAGCTGCTTAAGCAGGGCCCGCCAAACGAAGTCTTTTCCTCTCCCGAGTTTGAGCGCATCTTCCGGGGCGAAATCAACCGGAACCTGGAGCGCGACAAGACTGCCGGAGAGATGTATAAGCCCTGAACAACTTTATAATGGATTGAATGAACAAATTCAGTCAGATAGGAGAGAGGAGAGAGAAGATAGGAGATTGATCATGATACTGCTATGGACGAGATATTGAGGCGTTCCTTTTTCATCCTTCTATATCAATCTGCTATCTCCTATCTTCTATCTTCTAACTTCTATCTTACTTAAAGTATTCTTGAAGTAATCCACAGAATAACTCCCGCTTCCCTTTACCAAGGAGCTGACAGCAATGGATCACGCAGAGGAAGCCCGGCGGCTCTTCATGGCGGGCTACAATTGCGCGCAGGCGGTGTTCTGCGCGTTTTGTGATGAAACCGGGCTGGACATGAACACCGCGGCGCGGCTGTCCTCCTCCTTTGGCGGGGGCATGGGCAGGCTGCGCGAGGTGTGCGGCACGGTCAGCGGCGCGCTGCTGGCGCTGGGGATGCTGCGGGGCTATGCCGACCCAGCCAGTCCCGACGCCAAAAAGGCGCATTACCTGCTGGTGCAGGAATACGCCCGCCGTTTCCGGGAAAAGAATGGAACCATCATCTGCCGCGAACTGCTTAAAAACGTGCCCGTCACGCCCGGCGATACGCCGGAACCCAGAACGCCGGAGTTTTACACCCGCCGTCCCTGCCTGCGCCTCGCGGGCGAGGCCGCGGCGATCCTGGATGAAATGCTGGCTAAAACAGAAACAAAACCATAAAACATGATGAAAACCCGCGTCCCGAGAGAGCGCGGGTTTTTTGATCATCCGATGTTCAATGTCAGTACGCGACGATCAGCCCATGCCGTTCGGCGTAGAAGCTGTCCAGGCCGCGGGCGGGAATCACGTCCACGATGAGGTGAGAATACGCTTCGAGCAGCTTCGCTTTCAATTGCTCCGCCGCTTCCGCGTTCAGGCTGTGGGAGATGACCACGCGATTGCCGCTGAGGCCGGTTTTGCCGATTTCCTCCAGCATCACCTTCAGCATGTTCTTGGGCCCACGCGCCTTGCCGCGCATGGCAATTTCGCCGTTGTCGTCGCCCACGCCGATGCCCCAGAAACCCAGATGTCCCGCGAGCAGGCCCACCAGACGGTTGACCCGGCCCGCTTTCATCAGGTTATGGTAAGAGGACAGCGCGAAAATGATGTGGGTTTTCGCGGCGGTGCTGATCAGCGCTTTTTCAATTTCGTCGATGGACAGGCCCCGCTGGATCAGTTCGCACGCCTTGCGGATGATCAGCACCGTTTCCGGGCCGGTGGCCTTGGTGTCGATCACGGCGATGCGCTTTTCAGGCTGTTCCTCTTCCACCATCTGCTTGGCGGTGCAGGCGCTGTTGTAGCTGCCGGACAGGTTGCTGGAAATGGTGAACGCCAAAACCTGTCCCGCTTTTTCAAATTCCTCCGCCCACGCCTGGGGCGGGGGACAAGCCGTTTGGGCCATTTCGCGGTGGTTCTCGTTCGCCGTGAGCATGGCGTCCACGGAAATCTTTTCGTCGTCAATATATTCCTTCTGCCCCACCCGGATGGAAAAAGGAATGGTGGCGAATTCCACGCCGGGGCAGGCAACCGGCAAAGAAAACAAATCACAGCTGGAATCCGATACAATACGCCAAGTCATGCCGCGTACCTCCATTCTGATGCCTTCGGTTCCCAACCCTATTATAACTGGATCGCGCGTTTTTTACAATCGCGGGAATCATCCGATTTCCTCTTTTTACAAAAGAAAACAAAGCGGCGCAAGGGGAATATCATTTACAGATCAACGCCCGGCAGGGCCGTCACCGTGCGCACAAACGCGCCGTTTAAATGCTTCATCAAAGCCGCCTGCGGCACGTTGCGCCGGAAGATATGCGTGTACATGGTGTTCACGCCCCGCTGACGCAGGAGCGCGCAGGCCGCGCCGATCAGGTTCTTCGCCATGCCCTGGCGGCGGGAGTCCGAACGGGTATAGATCATGAGTAGCGTGGCGCTGCTGCCCGCGCCGGTCAGCACGGTTTCGCAAAGCGGCTGGCCGTCCCGGTAAAAGCCCAGGGCCATGAAGTGCTGCTGCTGCTGCCAAAGCTGCAAGTAATCCCGGGTAATCGGCTGGATGCGATGCAGGTTCACACGGGCAAGAAAGGCATTTTGGCTGGCTTCATCCTGGAGCGGCACGGAGGCGAAGGTCAATCCCATCGGCGCCTGGGGGATGCCGGCCGGCGGAATGAAGCGGTACATGTCCTCCCCGTCGTCATTGCGCAGGCCACAGGATTCATAGAATTTCAGCAGTTCCTCGTCCTTCGGATCGACCTGGGTGTACAGGCGGGCGGGGATGTCCGGAAACTGCGCTTCCAGCTGCTCGGCCCTTGCCAGCAGCGCGCCGAACATGAGCGCACGGGCGGTGGGCTGACAGTCGATCTGCATGAAAATATGGTTGGGCCGTTCGGGATACAGCTGGCCCTGAAAGAACTGCATCACATAGCCGGTGCCCATCTGAATGGACTGGTCGTTCGCCACGAAAAAAACGTTTTCAGGCGGTATGCCCTGGAAGGGCGCCTGCGGATGGGTGATACGCATCAATCATTCCCCTTGCTTCGGTGATTATTGATTTCATTGAATTGTCTTTGGGTGCTTTAAGTCATTAAGGCAATAGGCATTAGGCAATAGGCATTAGTAAATAGTGATCTACCGTAGTAACTCGAAACGCTGTTTCAACTTTTTCCTAATGCCTATTGCCTATTGCCTAATGCCTTTTCTTACTTCAATCGTCCCTCACTGCCACTCCACCCCGGAAAAGCGGACGCTGGGGGTTAGGTCGTACACCACCCGGCGCACCTGGGGCAGATCGCGCTGGATCAAATCCATCACGTTTTCCATCACGTCATAGGGCAGGCGGGCGGCATAGCTTTGGCTGCGCTCGCTGGCGTGCACCGCGCGGAGGCAGATCACGTCCTCCTGTTCATTGCCCGGCATGGGAAGCAGCACGGCAAAATACTGCCACAGCCTTTTGGCGTTGCCGGAACGGTTCAGTTCGCTCCTGAAAATCGCGTCCGCTTCCCGCAGGGTGCGCAAGCGCTCCGCGGTCACTTCGCCCAAAATGCGCAGGGCCAGGCCGCTGGCCGGGAAAGGCTGGCGGGAAAGAATGTCCTGGGGCATATTCAGAAAATCGGCCACAGAGCGGATTTCTTCCTTGAACAGATCGCGCACGGGCTCGATGAGCGGCACGTCCGCGCCGATGGCCGGAGCGATGGGCTGGTTGCCAAACATCACGTCGTTGCAGCTGGTGCCCCGGATGGCGGCGCTGTACGGGCCGAACTTCGCTTCTTCCTCCAGCAGAATCTGCCGGATCAGGGAGCTGATGATTTCCCGCTTTTGTTCCGGGTCGGTTACGCCCTTCAGCGCGTCCAGAAAGCGTTCTTCCGCGTTGACGCGGGTAATATCCATGCCGATTTCATCCCGGTAATAGGCAATGAAATCATCGCCCTCCCGCTGGCGGAGAAGGCCGGTATCCACAAAGACGCATTTGAGCCGATCGCCCAGCGCTTTGTGGGCCAGCATGGCGCTGACGCCGCTGTCCAGCCCGCCGGTCATGGCGCACAGGGCATAGCCGTCGCCGGTCAGCCGCCGGATTTCCTCCACCGCCCGGCTGACGAAAGCGTCCTCATCCCACCAGGCGGTGCAGCCGCAGATGTTCAGGGCGAAATTGCACAGGATCATGGAGCCGTCGGGGTCGTTCTGCTCCACCTCAAACTGCATCGCGTACAGGGGCAGGCTTTCATGCGAAAAGCCGATCACGGTTTCCTGAGCGTGGCACAGGGGCTTTACCTGCTCCGGCAGCGTCATTTCCCGCGCGCATTGCAGCAGGCGTTCGCCGTTTTCCACGTCCCGCAGCAGCGGGGAAGCCTGGTAGCTGAGTTCCATGACCGCGCCTTGCAGCACGGGCTCCCCCACCTGGCCGCCCAAATCCTCCAGCAGCATGGCCGCGGCGTCGCCCAGGGCCAGCATTGGAATCCCGGAGGAGGGAATACGTTTGTCCAGCCCGGCGGGCGTCTGGCCCGTTATGCCGCCAGCGAGCAGGAGCCCCAGCGGTTCCTGGGCCTGAATGGATTCGAGCGTCATATTTCCCGGAACGATCTTGCAGAAAATACGTTCCGAGCGCAGCTTTCGCGTGACAGCGCGGCTGGCGGTATCGTCAAAATTCATCACCAGCACCATATCGCGCATAAGCATTCCTCCTTACGGGAGATTGAGCAGAAGCATACATCTGTTACTATTCACATAGATGAAACAATAAGGGTAACGCTGGGGGCTCCGCGCCCCCAGACCTGCGCCAGGGTGGTAACCGTCCGCAGCCTCAATCGGCGCAAGTCCTACGGACATTGCTTGT
>CADAKE010000148.1 GCA_902788445.1 uncultured Eubacteriales bacterium | reverse complement strand
ACGCGTCGGCCCAGGTCGCTGGCGTCGGCCAATTTAATCACCTTGAACAGCGCGTTGCGAATCACGGAATAGGCCAGGCCCGCGCTGATGTCCTGCACGCTGGCCCCTTCCTTCTGCGCCTGCTTCACGTTGCTGTTCATGAACACGGTGCACCGCGTGCCGAGATCCAGCGGATGCTGGGCGAACAGCGCCTCAGCGGCGAAGGCCGGAGCGGTATAGCCCATGGAATTGGCGAAGTTCTCCAGGAACGAGCCGCACCCGGAGGAGCAGGCTTCGTTCAATAAAATCGTATCCACCGAGCCGTTTTTCAGCTTGATGCACTTCATATCCTGGCCGCCAATGTCCAGCACGCAGTCCACCTGGGGATCGAAAAAGCTGGCGGCGGTCACGTGGGCAATGGTTTCCACCTCGCCCTCGTCCAGGGAAAAGGCGCTCTTCATCAGTTCCTCGCCGTACCCCGTGGAGCAGGCGCGGGCGATCATCGCCCCGGCGGGCAGCTTTTCCTTCAATTCGCCCAGCGCGGCAATGGCGGTTTTCAGGGGATTGCCCTGGTTGCCCGCGTAGTACGTCCAAAGCAACTGCCCTTCCGCGCCGATCAGGGCCAGCTTGGTGGTGGTGCTGCCCGCGTCGATGCCCAGGAAGCAGTTCCCGGTATATGCCGATAAATCGCTCCGCTGCACCCGCGCTTTCCTGTGGCGCTTCACAAACGCCTGATACTCCTGGTCGTTCGCAAACAAGGGCTCCATGCGCTTGAGCTCAAACGTCAGCATCACGCCGCGGCTCATGGCGTCGATCACGGCGTCGATCTCCCGCGGCTTGCCCTCCGCCTGCATCGCCGCGCCCATGGCGGCAAAGAGGTGGCTGTTCTCCGGCAGGATGGCCGTTTCGTCGGTCAGCTTCAAGGTGCGGATGAAAGCGTTGCGCAGTTCCGGCAGAAAATGCAGCGGCCCACCCAGGAACGCCACGTGGCCCCGGATGGGTTTGCCGCAGGCCAGGCCGGAAATGGTCTGGTTCACCACGGCCTGGAACACGGACGCCGCCAGGTCGGCCTTCGTCGCGCCGTCGTTGATGAGCGGCTGGATATCGGATTTGGCAAACACGCCGCACCGTGCGGCGATGGGATAAATTTCCTGGTAGTTCGCGGCTTCGGCATTGAGTCCCGGCGCGTCGGTCTGCATGAGGGCGGCCATCTGGTCGATAAAGCTGCCCGTGCCCCCCGCACAGACGCCGTTCATGCGTTCCTCCAGCCCGCCGGTAAAATAAATGATCTTGGCGTCCTCGCCGCCCAGCTCAATGGCGACGTCGGTTTGCGGCGCTTCCTGCTTCAGTGCTCCCGCCACCGCCGCCACTTCCTGCACGAAGGGAATGTCCAGCGCTTTGCCCAGCCCCATGCCGCCGCTGCCCGTGATGGCGCATTGGATACAGCAGGGGCCGAGCGCCTGCCGGGCTTCTTTTAAAATGTCAATCAGCGTTTCCTGGGTATGGGCATGATGGCGGCGGTACGCGGAAAAAGCCACGCCGCCGTTTTCATCCAGCAGCACGGCCTTCACCGTGGTCGAGCCCACGTCAATGCCCGCACGATAGGTTTTCATCAGTACAATAACTCCAGTTTAGAATCATCCATCAAAGTAACTGGTCAGCCGCTGTTGTTGAAAGGACGCTTTAAATCAGTGTGGAGTTTGGAGGGTGGAGTGTGGAGTTGAATTTATGATTTCACTCAATACTGTAGAAAGAATTGCTTTTGTGGAATCTAAATGATAACTCCACACTCCACTCTTCACACTCCACACTTCGTGACTGAAAGTGGCCTATGAATGAAACGACCGAACAATTACCCATCAAATTTATAAACACCTGCAGCACATATTGCAAACGAGATTCGCAAGGCAAATGCGCATACACCAGCGAGAGGGATCGGCGGCGCTCATGTTAAAGCCCCGCGCCCGCTGGGTGTAGGTTTGTCCAGCGGATTGGAGTTCCCGCAGCAATTGCTGATACGTGGGATTGCCGGGCTCCATCTGGGCGGCGCGCTGGATTTCCTCCAGGGCGGTCATGGTGTTGCCCAGGCCGTGATTCGCCAAAGCGCACAGGTAATGCCAGCGGGCGTTCCGCTCCATGGCGTTCACCCGCGCCAGGCAGTTCAGCGCCTCCTGCCAGCGGCCCGATTTCAGCGCCTGAATCGCCACGCGCACCTCCATGGAATCGCCGTTCATTTCGTCCACCGGGGCGTAAGCGCTGCCCGAGCGGTATGCGCCGCCAAAGAGATCATCCAAGTCCACCCAGCCAAAGCCGCTGCCAAAGGGATTGTAGCCGCCGTACTGCCCGGAGGACTGCGGCCTGCCCTGCTGCTTCCAGGGGTTGGAATAGCTCTGCTGGGGCTGGGGACGGTATTTCTCCGGGTGCATCAGCATATCGTAGGCTTCGTTCACCTGGTTCATTTTTTCGGTGGCGTGCGGGTCGTCGGGATGCAGGTCAGGATGGCACTCCTTGGCCTTCTGCCGGTACGCCTTTTTGATTTCGTCCTGGCTGGCGTCCGGGCCGACGCCCAGCACCTTGCGCGGATCAGTGACCATCCCGCTCTCCCTCCTTCCGTTCGTTTTGCTTCTTTTTCATCTCGTAATTATACGTCTGCCACACCCCGGAATAGAGGATGTTCCGCATCAGGTGGGCGTCCTGCACCAGGGGCAGCGCCTCAAACGCTTCCGCCGCCTGGCCCATGGGCTGGCGCAGAATGTCCAGCGCGTCCTCCGGGGTCAGGGCCATGCCCTCCAGCGGATTATAGCAGCCCTTCTTCTGATCGTCCTGGTAGTCCACAGCGGCGTCCATCATGTAGATGAACTTGCCCAGGGCGTAGCCCAGATAGGCCATCTGGCTCTGGAAAAAATCCTGCTTCACGGCGAAGATTTTGCCCAGCATCCGGCCGGACAGATCGGCGGCCCGCTCCGGCGCGGCGGCCTTGTCCTTTTCCACATCGTGCAGCGCGTCCAGGCTTTCCTCGATGGCGGCGCACTGGGCGGGCCATTGCTCCTTCACCTTGGCATAATGACGCTTGAGCAGGTCGGCATACAGCTTGCCCGTCCGGCTCCGCTCGTCCTCCCAGTCGTCCAGGGCTTTGTAGTAGGTGAGCGCCACGGTCATATCGGCGGCGTAGTCGGTAAACTCCGAATAGCTTTCCCCGTGCTTCTTCACCGGATGGGGCGGGCACACCGCCTCCCGGCGCTTTTCCTCCGGCTCGTACAGCGAGTTCAGAAGCAGGATCAGGAACGTCATATCGAAGTTCAGGCCCATGCGCCCCGCCAGGCCGTATTTGTCGTTCAGCGTCCGGCACAGGCCGCAGTATACCGCCTTGTACCGTGCCTTTTCCTCTTCCGAAAGATCGTTCATGTAGGGGCGAATTAAGCCAAACATAATTTTCTAAACTTCCTCGCCATTTTAATAAGTTGGGAACGAGAGTACAGAGTTCAGAGTGCAGAGTTCAGATAATATAGTGAATACAATTCCATGCGTATCAGATTGATCAACGAAACAATCTGCACTCTGTACTCTGCACTCTGAACTCTGATTTTTCACGCCTTCATCTTAAACCTGTTCTGGCACTTGGGGCAGCAGACGTCTTTCTCTCCCGCGCCGCGGGTGAGGCGCAGCAGCGCGCCGCACTGGGGGCATTTAAAATATTTGTACTGCTTGCGCAGCTTGAGGCGCAGGAAAAACTGGCGGATTTTGGTGCCCATCGGCGTCCACCAGGAAAGAAACTTCTGGTTTTCCTCCGCGCGCTTGGGGTCGCGCTTGCTGAATATCCGGAACAGCGCCCAGCCGTACAGGGCGATACTTAGAAACAGAATCACGTTCAGGCCCGTGATCGACCCGATCAATTGCAGCAGCAGACTGCTGATCAGGATGGCCATGGACAACTGGTCAAAGCCGTTGCGCGTGCTCATAAACGCCATGAAACGGCGGCTCAGCATTTTGAAAAAAGACATGATTTTTCCCCTCCGTTGGCGGTTTCCCGGAGCAGTATACACAGCCCCATTCCATATTATAAACGGATACGCCGGATGTTTCAAATCCTTTTTTTCAGACACATGCGGCAGAATTATGGCAGAAAATGGGATGACAAGGCAATAGGCAATAGGCAGTAGGGAGCAGAGAAATCAAACACGGCGAACGCATTTCTGCCATTATGTCCGCACAGGTTTTTCACGACCCACGAATACCTATTGCCTACTGCCTAATGCCTATTGCCTAAAACCTCATTTGTCCGCAATACGCGGCGCGATGTCGCTCAGCTCCAGGCCCTTGTTCTTTTCGCCCGC
The DNA here is from genome assembly GCA_902788445.1 of uncultured Eubacteriales bacterium. Classification (GTDB taxonomy): domain Bacteria; phylum Bacillota; class Clostridia; order Christensenellales; family Aristaeellaceae; genus RUG563. The sequence continues at coordinate 1,577 of CADAKE010000148.1, read as the reverse complement.
CAGGCGGATGCTCCAGTCGTTTTCAAAGAACAGCACCGGGTTGCCGTTCACGTCAAAGCCCCGGGCGGAGGTGGAGGTCAGCTGCAATTGATCGGGGGATACCGGGCTTTCCTTGATCCAGCGGACGAAGCGATAGCCCAGCCGGTCCATCACCAGATCGACGCCGTATTCGCTCTTGAGGCGGTACGTCAGCACGTCGAACTGCAATTCGCCTACCACGCCGACGATGAATTCCTCCAGCCCGGTTTCGTTGCGCTGGAAGGTCTGAATCGCGCCCTCTTCCGAAAGCTGGTTGATGCCCTTCACGAACTGCTTGCGCTTCATGGAATCCAGCGGCCGCACGCGGGCGAAGCGTTCCGGCGCGAACACGGGGATTTTCCCGAATCGGATTTTCTTTCCCTCGCTCAGCGTGTCGCCCAGGCGGTACACGCCGGGGTCGAACAGGCCGATGATGTCGCCGGGATAGGCGTCCTCGATGCCCTCGCGTTCGTCGGCCATGAACTGCTGGGGCTGCTTCACCTGCATTTCCTTGTTGGTGCCGGAGTGCCAGACGGTCATACCTTTGTGGAACACGCCGCTCACCACCCGCAGGAAGGCCAGCCGGTCGCGGTGGGCGGGGTTCATGTTGGCCTGAATCTTGAAGATGAAGCCGGAGAAGTTTTCGTCCTCGGGCTCGATCATCCCCTGGTCGCTCTCGCGGGGGAGAGGCCGCTCGGTGTAGCGCAGGAAGCGGTACAGGAAGGGCTCCACGCCGAAGTTGGTCACGGCGCTGCCAAAGAACATGGGGGTCAATTCTCCCCGCCGCACGGCGGCAAGGTCAAAGGCGTCGCCCGCCTCGTCCAGCAGTTCGATTTCGTCGTGCAGGCGTTCCCGGTAATGCCGATCCAGCGCGGTTTCAAAGGCGGGGTCGTCCAGGTCAATCACGGTCTTGCCCGCCTTGGTCTTGCCGTGGTCGCCGCCGAAATAGAGTTCCACCGTCTTTTCGTCCCGGTGGTACACGCCCTGGAAGTCCCCGTCCACGCCGATGGGCCAATTCACGGGGCACGCCCGCACGCCCAAGACCTGCTCGATTTCTTCCATGAGGGCGAAGGGGTCTTTGGCGGCGCGATCCATTTTGTTCACGAAGGTGAAGATCGGGATGCCGCGCATCCGGCACACCTTGAACAGCTTCACCGTCTGCTCCTCCACGCCCTTGGCCGCGTCGATGGGGGTGTCCAGGATGTTGATGTGGAAGCCGTCGAACTCAAACTGCATGGCGCTGGACGTGACCGAAATGCCGCGCTGCTTTTCGATCTCCATCCAGTCCGACGTGGCGTGGCGCTCGGCCCGCCGCGCCTTCACGCTGCCCGCCTGGCGAATGGCTCCGCCGTAGAGCAGCAGCTTTTCAGTCAATGTGGTTTTGCCCGCGTCGGGGTGGCTGATAATGGCGAAGGTGCGCCGGCAGGCGACTTCGCGCTGTAGGTCAGACATAGATCGTTCCTCCCCATAATGTCAAGTAGTTTTTGTTGAAAAATAAAGATTTTTTGAGACTTTTTTATTCACAGACGGCTCGCCAAAGAGGAAATTCTATCGCTTCA
>CADAKE010000147.1 GCA_902788445.1 uncultured Eubacteriales bacterium | reverse complement strand
GGCGGCCTTTTCCAGCGCGGTGCCCTGCATGAAGCCGGCGCACACGATGGCCTTGGCGCCCGCTTCCGCGGCGGCCTTCATGGCGTCGTAGCGGTCGTCGTCGGTGGCGGCGGAATCGTTGGCGGGCTTATAATACTTGTAGCTCATGCCGTTATCATGGGCATACAGCTTGACGCCGTTCCAGGTGCCTTCGTTGAAGGACTTGTCCTTCAGGTCGCCCACGTCGGTCACGAACGCGATTTCATATTTGCCGTCCGCGGAGGTCATGTTGTCTTCGATGTCATCGGGGTTGACGGCTTCGGCCAGGGCGCTGAGGGCGCTCAGGCACAGAGCCATCGCCAGGAAAAGAGCGAGAAACTTTTTCATGCATCTTGCCTCCCAATATTAATTCGATACGCTTGCGCGCCATCTGTGAGTATTATAACAAATATTATGCTCCTTTGCAATCAATTTGTCATAAACGGATGAAATTTAAGATTTTCTTAAAAATCCGCAAGTAAGCCGAAATGGGCAATGCTGTCGATTTAAGACGTAACAATACCAACCAAGAAACCTCAAACAACCAACTAACACTGTCATCCCGAGCGGAGTGAAGCGCCAGCGGAACGGAGTCGAGGGACCTGAGAGAAACATGTTCAACCAAGCAACATTGTGCCCCGCTCTCAGTTCCAGTTCCCAGGTCCCTCGACTCCGTTCCGCTGGCGCTCCACTCCGCTCGGGATGACAATGTGGGTGTTGATTGAAATGTTTCTTCGTCAATATCTTTGCTGTTTTCTCTTATGTTGACGATATTCCCCTCAAAGGGAAGCCCTTTGCGCATCCTCCATGAACAATTTGTTCATTCATGCGTCCACCCTGGAGGCTATTACCGTATTTCGCGCTGCCGTTTCAGGTAATCGCGCAGCCTGTGCTGGCTCACCACCCGGTACGCGGGCAGGTACTTAAGGCGGTAGGCGTCGGAATGATGCACGGCCGGGCAGGTCTTGGGATACTTCGCCAGGAAAATATCCAGCAGGATGGGTTCAAAGGGCGTTTCGTCCTCCTCCGCCAGCTTTTGCAGAACGCGGATGCCCGCGATGAATTTCTTTTTATCCCCCTGCACGCCGTTCGCCGTTTCCACGAACAGCCGCAGAATGTCCTCTATTGGGATGCCCTTTGCCTTGCAGGGCCGCAGATTCAGGCGGCACAGCCCGTTGCCGATGGACTCGTACAGCGCCTCCCCGGGCAGGGGCTCCCCCGCGCCCGCCATTTCCTGCCGCAGAAATTCCAGGGCTTTCCGCTCGTCCCGGATCAGGTGGCCCGGCCCAAACTCCTGCTGATAGATCAGCTTCACCGCGTCCTGCGGCTGCATGTCGGGGTATTTGTCAAAATGCCGCAATAAAATATCCTCAAGCATCGTCCCGCCTCCTGTCAAAGTAACGATTCAGTCGCAGTCAGTAGCGTTCTAAGTTCTAAGTTCCAAGTTCTAAGATCATTCGCCCCACATGATATAACCGGCAAACATGTACCGATGATTACAAGCTAATGGCTTGGAACTTAGAACTTGGAGCTTAGAACTTTGCTGCTTCTGAATACGACAGACAGTTACTTGTCAAAATCATATTCCACTTTCGTCAGCTCCAGCCCGCAGGCCGGGGCGGTGACGCCGAGATCAAGCCGGTTTTTGCTTTCAATCGCGCGGGCGATACAGTCCTCCGGCAGTCTGCCGTGGCCCACGTCGATCAGCGTTCCGGCGATGATGCGCACCATATTGTAAAGGAAGCCGTTGCCGTGCACCCTCAGGGTGATTTCCGTGTCCTCCCGCCGCACGTCGAAAAAGTCGATGGTGCGCACGCTCGTTTTCGCCTGGCCGCCCGCCGCGGCGAACGCGGCAAAATCGTGGGTTCCGATCAGCGGCAGAGCGCAGCGACGCATGGCTTCTTCGTCCAGCGTGACCGGCACATGGGCGGTGCAGTTACGCAGGATGGCGCTGGCGTGCGGCGCGTTGTGAATGCGGTAGGTGTACAGCTTGCCAATCGCCTGGAACCGGGCGTGGAAATCGTCCGGCACCTGCCGCGCCTCCGTCACCCGGATATCTTCGGGCAGATACCGGTTCAGCACGAAGGGATACTTTTCCGGCGGGATGGAGGAGCGGGTGTCAAAATGCGCCCGCTGGCCCAGGGCGTGCACCCCCGCGTCCGTACGGCTGGCCCCCGTGACCCGGACAAACGCGCCCAGCGCTTTTTGCAGCGCCTTTTCCACTTCGTCTTGAATGCTCGGGCCGTTGTCCTGGTACTGCCAGCCCACATACGCCGTGCCGTCATAGCTGACGGTGAGCAGAATCCGCTTCTGTTCCATGCCACACCCTCCCCCGCCATCATACCCGTTTGGCTGAAAATAATCAAGAGCAAAAAGAAAAAGACTGCGTATGTTAAGCAGGCCGGTGCCCGGCGGAAGCTTTCTGCCGTCCCCTGGCGTGCGAAGCACGGGGGCATGACATCTGGCCTCCTGGCCCAGGTTCCGTTTTATGAAATGTGGGTAAAAACAGAAAACTGGCGAACACCCCAGGAGCATCCTTACGGTGTATATTATATGCGGAACGCCCCCGCTTGTCAAGGGACCTTGCTTCATCTTTTTTAACAAAATGGGAAAAAAATCGCAATAAAGGACAAAAACCTCCATCCTGTGCGGCAAAGCCCGCGGGATGTTATTCCGCCGTTTCTTCCTTCTCTTTCTGGATGTAGCTGTACCGTCCGTTCAGCCAGGGCGCGCCGTTGTACACGCCGTAGGCGTCGCCGAACAGCCGGTAGGTGGAATTGACCTGCCAGTTGTCGTAGGTGTAGTTGGTCAGCGCCACGGTGCGGCCGGAGCCGTCCGCCAGTTCAAACACCGCCAGCTGCGGATTGCTGGACAGGATTTCCCTGCACACGGCGTCCACCTGGTAAATCTGAGTGTTGGCGATGCGGCGGTCGGCGTTGTTCAGGTAGTCGGTATACTGGTCCTTCATGCTCCAGGCTTTGCGGGTGTACACGTCGGCGATGGGAATGTAGTACACCTCATGCTCCACGGTGCTGGGCTCGTACCCCGGCGCGGAGGCCTTGATGCGGATGGTGTTGTATCCGATCTTTTCAAACACGGCCTGGAAGGAGAAGGTGCCCTTGGTGGCCAGTTCGGAGAGGTCCAGGTTCAGATAGGGCGTCTCCACCTCGATGGTCGCCCAGGTCAGCGTGGTGCCGCTGATGGTCATGCGCGGCTCGTACCATTCGCCGGTCGCTTCGTCCTGCACGCGGTTGGGGGAATAACGGGTGGCGATATCCGCCGCCAGGTCGAGGCGAATCTGCTGCTTGGGGCGGTAAATGTTGATCGTTTCCGTTTTCTCGCGGCAGTACTGGGCGCGGGTGGTGACGACGAAGAGGTTGTCCCCGTTGGGCTGCACCTCGGCGTTGAAGGTGATCAGGCCGTCGGTGTTGTTCACCAGGTCGGAAAAGTCCTCGCCGTTGATGGTCACGGTGCTGTTCCGCGCCACCCGGAACTGGATTTCGTACAGCTGGCGGTAGGTGGTCGCCGTGGGGGTGGAGGGGCTCACAAGCTCAAGCGTGGATTCCGGCACGTCCACCGGGAAGGTGATCTGCTGCATCTGTTTCTGTTCCCCGGCGGCGGTTCGCAGGTAGGGCGACACGGTGGCCATCACGGTTTCCTCGGTGATGTTCTTCATGTGCTCGTACCATTTATAGTCCGCCACCTCAATGGTCGCGTAGCCACCCACCACGGGATAGGAAGATTTCAGTTCCGTGATCCAGTAAATCTGCCCTTCCTCCCCGGGGATTCTGATGATGTGCGCCGGCATTTCGTTCAGGATGGAAGGGGTGATAATGGTGTTCGTGGCGAGGGATTCAGCGATTTTCTTTTCATTGTATGGCTTGTACAGCTTATCGTAGAACAGGAAGCCCAGCGCGGCGACGATCAGCACGGCGGCGATGATCCTGCCGAAGCGGCGCACGAAGCTGTGCCGATAGAGCTTGATCCTGCTCTTGCGGCGCTTGCGCGAAAAACTGTCGATGGCGGCCATGCCGGGTTCGGGCCAGGCCGCCTCGTCGTAGCCGATCACGCGGGAGGACGACACCGGAATGGCGTCGGGCCGCACGATGCCCTCCACCTCCACGCCGTCGCGGGTGTAGGACGTGTTTTGCGGGATGGGAAAAGTTTCCTGTCCGTTCAGCGTCTGCGCGATGCGGGAGGAGGGCACGAAGCCCTGCTTCGCGCTGTTCGCGCGCAGCTTGCGGTGTTCCTCCTCGCCGCGCCGTTTCCGGGCGGCCAAATCCTTCATTTCGCGGGCCAGCTTGTCGCGGCTGTCCTCAGCAGAGGTGGCGCGGCCCGTGTCGTCGATCTGGATATATACCTTCGCCGCGCCGCCCTCGGGCATTTGTGGCGTGTTTTGCTTCTGCTGCTCCGCCGTTTCCACCGGCAGCTCCGCGCCGCACTTAAAGCAGCGGGGAAAAGACGCGCGGTTCCATTGACCGCAGTTGGGACATTTCATCCGGTGCCCTCCTGGAAAATGATTCTTCTGAATCCATTATCAATCACTGTTCCCAGTATAAAAACTTTGCAATACTTCTTCTGGAATAGATGCCGGATCAACTTTGTGTTGTTCAACATAAGCAGCGTATTTTCGCAAATCAAACTTTAGCGGCTGGGGTTTTTGATAAGGATCATGCGCTTTCAGATAAGCGTCGACAGCCTTTTGATGTTCTTTATAAGACTTCGTCTGTCCATACATAATCGTATACCTCCCGAAGATATTTTGTCGCTTTGTCCGTCAGCATGAAAGCGAAGGGATGGATTTGCCTTGGCAAAGGCAATGCGCCAAATTCTTTTTGGTAGTAGTCAAATAATTCCTGATCCATCGCTTCACCATAAATAAAACCTTCAAAGCCCTGTTTTACAGATAATTCAGAAGCAATCGCAAGCAAATGACCGCCAACGCCTGAGTACTTTTGTCTGCCATACACTAATTTGTTGTTATGAGGAGCGGTACAAGCCCAGCAAATATGAACCGCTTTTGCTTCTTCATCCGTCGCGGTCGCTATTAACCCCTGAATATCGACGGTTCCTTTAAGAACAAGCGCATACACAGAAACATCGTCCGTAAACCTGCTCCAATTGATGTACCACCCGTTTCTTCTGTTAAACTTTGAAAGGAAGCTTTTTCTTTTCAGTTGAATGACCTCGGTTTCAAAGATTTCTCCTGTTTCTGTATCCTTTAGGCAGGGCGTTATTTCATCAATCATAAACACGATCATTTCTGACTCACTCCTTGCAAATTACAAGTAACGTTTCTTTTGTCAGTAAACAAATACCTCTTTCGGTTTACGCTCTTAATAATTCGCACATTGGCCGAATAACTCCTGCTATCGGGAATGTAAAATCCTATTTCCTCTTTTGACTGATCTTAAACATCAGGTAATCCGTGATTTCTTTTTTCTCCGTTTCATTCAGTTGGTTATATAGCTGGATGATTTTTTTCTCCTGTTCTGATAATAGAGCAGAGGCCGTCGTATAATCGGTTCTATCCTCTGTTCTTCCAAGCAGATAGTCAGCGGAGACAGAAAAATAGTCAGCCAGTTTTCTGATTGTTTCCCCCTTAGGTGTTGTGTTGTTTACTCGCCATTTATTGGCCGTCGTTTTATTGATGCCAATTTGTTCTTCCATTTTTCTGCCGCACGGGTCTAAACCGTTTTCTTTGCACAGCATGGCATAGCGCTCGAAGAAAGTCAACTGATTCACCTTCTGATATTTTGAGATTATTTTCTTCCAAACGCTTGACAAATAGAATTTTTTCGACTATAATACAAGCGACGGTTGAAAATTTTCTTCTTCAGAGCAATTAGATTCGCTCCCCAGAAGAAAACATTTGGAGTGGCATTCAAATGATAACACAGAAGTTGAAAGTTTTCAACCGCTAACGTCAACCATCACGCTTTGAAAAAAAGGAGGATAAAAAACCGCCGCGCTTTCGCGCGGCGGCCAGGGAACAAGGCATTGAAAGAATCAATGGCTAAGAATTACTTGTTGTTGAAGGTGTCGCACAGGGCCTGCCAGGCGGGCATACCGGCTTCGACCAGTTCAGCGGGGGTGGAGCCGCCGAGGGACCACAGGAGGCTGGAGCCCAGCACGTCGTTGGAGGTGCCCAGGTAGGTCACCTTGTTGATGCGGCAGTGTTCGGGCTGACGCAGCATGGCGTAGGTCTCGTCCACAGCGCGGTCGTCGGTGTAGTTGTACTTGTTGCCGATCCAGCTGTCTTCGTCGTCATAGCCGGGGGTGGGGTTGCTCCACAGGTCATAGATGAAGGTCAGCTTGGCGAGGGTTTCGTCGTCATAGCAGGCGGGGATCATGGTGATGTTGTCGCTGATGACGTTGATGTAGGTGTCGCCTTCATTGGGCACGGGCCAGGCCACGCAGCCCCAGTCGTCGGCCATGTCAGCCATTTCGGAGTTGTCGTTGAAGCCGCCGTAGGTCTGGTATACATAGAAGCCGCAGTAGCCCTGCTTCCAGGCGTCCTTGTACCAATCCCAGTTAGCGCCTTCGGGGGTGGGAGCCCAGTACTTGCTCTGGATATCCTTGAACCAGGACAGGGCGGTCAGGGTTTCTTCGCTGCCCATGGCGGGATAGATCTTGCCATTCTCGTCGAAGTCGAAGTAGCAGCCGCCGTTGGAGAACACGGACAGGTTGTAGCCGTCGTCGCCGGAACCGATCAGGCCCCAGATGTCGTTGACGCCGTCGTTGTCGGTGTCCTTGGTGATCTGGGCCAGCAGTTCTTCAAAAGCGGCCCAGGTCCAGGTGCCGTCCGCCTGCATGTCATAGATGGTGTTCCAGTCGATGCCCGCTTCTTCCAGCACGCGCTTGTTGAAGTACAGGCAGCCGCGGGGTTCGGAATTGCCGGCATAGAGGCCGTACAGCTTGCCGCCCACGGTCATGAAGTCCTTTTCAGCGGCGTTCCACTTTTCCGCGTTCAGGTCAACATACTTGTCGCTGACGGGAGCGGCGATACCGTTGGCCACCAGGGAGCCGACCTTGCCGGGCTCGATGATGTACAGGCGCAGGCTGCCGTCGGGGGTGCCGGTGAAGTTGATCATTTCCTCGGCACAGGTGCCCCAGTCGCCGCCCTGCAGCTGGTGGATGTTCACGTTATAGGTTTCGTTGATCCAATCGCGGTACGCGTACTGCGCGGCCTGTTCTTCGGTGGGGTTTTCCGCGCGGGCGCCTTCGCCGGACCAGTAGTCCAGCACCTGCACCTCAGCGCCGCCAAAGTCGATGCCCTCGACGACGGCGGGATATTCCGCCAGCGCGCCGAAGCTGACGCAGAGCATCATCGCGGTGAGCAACAGAGCAACCAGTTTCTTCATAGATGTTACCTCCTTTTATTTCCATACACCACGCGAGGGTGCACAGTTTCATATTTTTGCATAAACAGTATACTCTAAATTGGTCATAATTGCAAGTGTTTCTTCCATGGTTTCAGAGCAATCGCTTACAGATTGTATGCGGCAAGAAATCCCCGGCATGTAGGGGCGGATATGATCCGCCCGCGCTAAACAACGTCACACATGCCATGAAAATACTGGTTGCTGTCATCCGATTCTTTCGGGCGGATGATATCCGCCCCTACAATGACTGTTTTTTTTGCGATTTCGTGACTTTTTTCACAGAGTCGCAACAAGCGTTCGCCCTGCCATGACTTTATTCCTTCGAGCCGCTCATGGCGATGCTCTCGACAAACGTGCGCTGGGTGAAGATATAGAGGATAATCAGCGGCACGCTGCAAATGAGCACGCCCACGAAGATGAGCTGCTGCTGCCGGGCGTTGGGCACCACCATTGCGGCGTCAGAGCCCTTGTTGAAGTAGCGGCTCATGCGGCTGACGATGGAGGACAGCTGCACGGAATAGATGGAATAGCCGGAGAGGAAGTTTCGGCTGTAGAACAAGTCCGTCCACTGCCACACGAAGGAGAACAGGAAGCAGGAGGCGATGGTGGGCAGGGCGTCGGGCAGCATGATTTTGACGAAGGTGTGCATGGTGCTGCACCCGTCCACATACGCCGCTTCCTCCAGGGACTTGGGAATCGACTTAAAGTACTGCCGGAGCATGTAGATATACAGGCCGTCCTTTAAGCCCATGCAGGTCAGGCTCATGAGCACGTAAGGAAGAATGGAGGTGCGCAGGTTCAGGGGTTTTCCGGTC
>CADAKE010000146.1 GCA_902788445.1 uncultured Eubacteriales bacterium | reverse complement strand
TGCAGCGGGCGCTGGACGTGACCGAGGACGAAACCCGCCAGGCCATCGACGCCCTGGACAGCGACTATTCCTTCCACCGCCGGGGCATCACCCTGAAACGCTTCGGCGAGCACATCCAGCTTTCCACCCGCGCCGAGTACGCGCCCTATGTGGAGCGGCTGTTGCAGCCCATCCAAAAGCAGAGCCTTTCCCAGTCCGCCCTGGAAACGCTGGCCATCGTGGCCTACCGCCAGCCGGTGACGAAGCTGGAAATGGAGGCTGTGCGCGGGGTCAAGTGCGATTACTCCGTGCAAAGCCTGGTGAACAAGGGCCTCATCGAGGAGGAAGCCCTGGGCCGCCCCATCCTCTACGGGACGACCGACAAGTTCCTGTCCCACTTCGGCCTCCACTCCCTGGACGACCTGCCCAAGCCCCCGGAGGAGGAGAACGCCGAAGCCGACGAATCCGACCCGCTTGTGCCGTGAATAAGGGGAAAAAGCCATGAGCCAGAAAAAAGCGATCCTGTATGCTTTCTTAGCCGCTGTATTTTATGCCGTCAATGTGCCGGTGTCCAAGGTTTTGCTGGGACAGGTCGGCCCCACTACCATGGCAGCGCTCCTGTATCTCGGCGCGGGAATCGGCATCGGCCTCCTGTCGCTTTTTAACCGACAGGACAGAACAGCGTCCGCCAGGCTGACGAAAAAGGATCTTCCCTTTGTTATCGGGATGATCGTGCTGGATATTGCCGCCCCGATCCTTCTGATGCTGGGTATCAGCTACGGTTCGTCGGCCAACGCTTCCCTGCTTGGCAATTTTGAAATCGTAGCCACAACGGTCATCGCGCTGTTTATTTTCAAAGAAGCTGTGTCCGCGCGGCTGTGGATTGCCATTGCTTTTGTCACCTTGTCGAGCGTTCTGCTTTCCTTTGAAGGCGTGGACAGCTTTCAATTTTCCTACGGTTCCCTGTTTGTGCTGCTGGCCACGGTCTGCTGGGGCTTCGAGAACAATTGCACGCGGAGCATTTCCTCAAAAAGCACCTATGAAATCGTCGTTCTGAAAGGTGTTTTTTCCGGTCTCGGTTCCCTGGTTATCGCGCTGGTCAAAGGCGAAACGCTTCCGGGCCTGGGGAGCATTGCGGCAGCGCTGCTGTTGGGATTCGTGGCCTACGGCCTGAGCATCTTCCTGTACGTCCGGGCGCAGAATATCTTGGGCGCTTCAAAAACCAGCGCGTATTATGCGGTAGCGCCGTTCGTCGGGTCTTTCCTGTCGTTTGTTTTCCTGCGGGAGCGTCTGTCATGGATGTATCTGACTGCGCTGGTCATCATGATCATGGGCTCCGCGCTGTTGGTGATGGACACGCTGGCGCATCATCATGCGCACCTCCATCAGCACACCTTCATCCATACGCACGACGGCAGCACCCATACGCATACCGTAACCCACATCCATGAGCATAACCATTATATAACGGATGCAAAACACGGCCACCGGCACACCCAAGCGGAGCTTGAAGGCTTGCCTGGGGCCATGCACGGATAAACGCTGATACGAATGATAGTTGGAGGAATACTGAATCTGCCATGATGAGCAAAACCCACCTGACGGTCGGCGTGGCGGCGGCGCTGGCGGTATGCAGGCCGGGCGACCCGGGCGGCATCTTCGCGGCGGTGATTGGCGGGGCGGTCGGCGGGGTTTTCTGCGACGTGGAGTGCGACGCGGGCCAGCCCATGCGGGACGCGCTGCTGGGCAGGATGAACGCGGGCGGCGTTACGGCCGCGCTGCTGGCGGCGGATTGGTTCCTCAAAACCGGCATCTGGGCAGGCATCCTTTCCCAAACCGCCGCCTCCCTGGGCACGGGCCTGGTTACCTTCATCATCACCTATTTAATCGGCAGGCTGTGCCGCCACCGGGGCTTCACCCATTCGCTGCTGTTCGTGTTCCTGATTTCCTTCGGCCTGTTTTGCTTTTCCCCGCCCATCGGCATCGCCGCGCTGGCGGGCGGGCTGTCGCATCTCGCACTGGATACCCTCAACAAAAAGCCGGTTCCCTGGTTCTTTCCCTTTGGCAGGGGCTTCTGCCTCCGGCTCTTTTACGCGAACCGGACGGCGAACACTTTGTTTCTATGGGGAGGCTTTACGGCGAGTGTCGTGCTGCTTACGCTAAGAATACAAGCCCTTCAATGACGGGAGGAAAGAAAGATGGATGAGCCAAGTGAAAAAGCCAAACAGGCAGAAGCATTATTAAGGTCAGATACCTTTTCCGTAGATGAAGCCAGAAAAAAACTGACTGGCCTCACGCAGGATGAATTGACTTGGCTGAGCCGTAGTTTTATGGATTTTATTCACAGTTTATTTTTCTATCATGATGAATTGGATTCATCAATGCATCCCGAAAATGATGCTTTTATCGAAAGCGTCGCAGCCGATATGGAAAAAAGGCTTCTTGCCCTCATCGACGCGGGTCTTGACCCAAACCACATGTATGATGAAGAAAATCCGATATGGTTTTTTCAGTATATAACCGATGAACACAACCTGAATGCCCGTCTGCTCAGAATCCTTCTGGAGCATGGCGGAAATCCAAATGTCAACCATGCCGACGATGGCTGGGACGATTCTAATATATTTGAATATGTAGATCAAAAAATCATCCACGACCCAGAAAAACGGGAACAGATGATACCTTATCTGATGATGCTTGCGGGATTTGGTGGAAAAACGAGAGATGGGGATAACTTCTTTACGATGACCGGAAATCATAAAATTGAGGAATTTAAACTAATAGAAAAACTGTGTTGGACAGTTGAATCTTCTGAATATGAAAAAGAGAAAAACCTTTTTGTGATATGCGTCAGCATTCATATTTTCAACCGAGAAACCGGCGAAGAAATCGCACATTATGATTAATCAATCTGAAACGGTAAGGAGGAAATTCCCATGAAACGAGTGATCTGGATCGTGCTGGACAGCGTGGGCGCGGGATACCTGCCCGACGCGGCGGCGTTTGGCGACGAGGGGGCCAACACCATCGGCCACATCGCGGAGAAAATGAACCTGAATATTCCGAACATGCTGAGCATGGGCCTGAGCCAACTGCCGGGCCTGAACCTGCCTCCGGCTTACGGCGCGGGGGCCTATGGCCGCTGCCTGGAAAAATCCGCGGGCAAGGACACCACCACCGGCCACTGGGAAATGGCGGGCGTGACGGTCAAGACGCCCTTCCCCCTCTACCCTGACGGCTTCCCCAAGGAAGTGATGGACGCCTTTGAAACCGCCATCGGCACCAAGACCCTGGGGAACAAGCCCGCCTCCGGCACGGAAATTTTAGAGGAACTGGGCGAGGAGCACATGAAAACGGGCTATCCCATCGTGTACACCTCCGGCGACAGCGTGTTCCAGATCGCCTGCCACGAGGACATTTATCCCATCGAAAAGCTATACGAGATGTGCGAAATCGCCCGGGCCCAATTGCAGGGCAAGCACGGCGTGGGCCGGGTGATCGCGCGCCCCTTCATCGGCACGGGCAAGGGCCACTTCCAGCGCACCGGGCGGCGGCGGGACTTTTCCCTGAAGCCCATCGCGCCTACCGTGCTGGACGTATTGAAGGAAGCGGGCTATGAAACTTTAGGCGTGGGCAAGATCGAGGACATTTTCGCCCACCAGGGCTTGACCCAAAGCAACCACGCCGCCGGGAACCCCGCCTGCATTGACGCCACCATCGAATACATGAAGCGGGACTTTGACGGCGTGCTGTTCACCAACTTAGTGGACACCGACTCCATCTACGGCCACCGCCGCGACGTGGAGGGCTATGGCAAGGCGCTGGAATACTTTGACGCAAGACTTCCCGAGATTCAATCCTTGATGGGCGACGACGACCTGCTCATCCTCACCGCCGACCACGGCTGCGATCCCACCTACAAGGGCACCGACCACACGCGGGAATACGCGCCGCTGCTGGTGTGGAAAAAGAACATGGTGGGCCAGCATCCCCTGGGCACCCGCGAGACCTTCGCCGACACCGCCGCCACCATCTGCGATTTCTTCGGCCTGCCGGAACGCTTCGGGGCCAAGAGCTACCTGCATGAAATCGAAGCGGGCTGCGAGGAGGAAATGCGCCGCATCCAGCGGGCGGCGGACGCCATCGAAACCAAACTGGGCCGGGCGGATATTGCCATCGTGCTGGGCAGCGGGTTGGGCGATTTCGGCAACGACCTGACCGACGCGAAAGAACTTTCCTACACCGACATTCCCGGCTTCCCCAAGGCCACCGTGCCGGGCCACGCGGGCAAATTCATTTTAGGCAGCCTGGCGGGCAAGCGCGTGCTGCTCATGAGCGGACGCTTCCACAGCTATGAGGGTCATCCCATGCAGGACGTGGTGATGCCCGTGCGCGTGATGGCGCGGCTGGGCGTCAAGAACCTGATCCTCACCAACGCGGCGGGCGGCGTGAACTTCGATTTCCGCGCGGGCGTGCTGATGCTGATTTCGGACTTCATCAACCTCTCCGGCAAGAACCCGTTGATCGGCCCCAACCTGGACGCTTTCGGCCCCCGCTTCCCCGACATGACCGAAGCCTATGACCGCAGGCTGCGGGAACTGACCATGCAGGCCGCCCGCGAACTGGACATTGACCTGCGCCGGGGCGTGTACTGCTGGATGAACGGGCCCACCTACGAAACCCCCGCCGAGGTGCGCATGGCCCGCATTTTGGGCGCGGACGCCGTGGGCATGTCCACCGTGCCGGAAACCATCGCCGCCGTGCACGCGGGCATCAAGGTGCTGGGCATCAGCTGCATCACCAACATGGCCGCGGGCATTGAGCGCGGCGGCATCAACCATGAAGAAGTGATGGAAATGGGCCGCCATGTGCGGGGTGAATTCGCCGCGCTGCTGACCCGGCTGGTGGGGAAATTATAAAAATTTATCCTTCGATTCTGTTTTTTCATTACAAATTTTGATGTTTTTCCCTTTTCGCTGGAAAGGGTTTCCAAATGAACACTTTACAAAAATCTGAAAATATAGTATGATAGAATCGGTTGGAAATCCCGGAACACCTTTTATACCAAGCGCGGAGGTGCGACCCGATGGAGAAGAATACCTACATCCCAGCCGAACGGCAAAAGAAAATGATGGAATACATCGAAGCCAACACCAGCGCCCAAATTCACGAGCTGGCGGAAAAGTTTCATGTATCGGAAGCGACCGTGCGGCGCGACCTGGACGACCTGGATCAGCAGGGCGCGCTTCGCAGAACGCACGGCGGCGCCATCAAGGTGGACAGAAGCACATCCTACGAATCCATGTACTCCGAGAAGATCAACCAAATGATCGAGGAAAAGCACCGCATCGCGGACTTTGCCGCGAATCTGGTGCATCCCGGGGACACGGTGCTCATTGATTCCGGCACGACAACCTATTTCATCGCCCAGGCATTGGCCCACCACGAAAGCCTGACCATCATCACCAACGACCTCTATATCGCCTACCAGACGCCCCTCCATCCCTCCAGCATCCTGATCGTCACCGGCGGCGTGCGCCGCCACAGCCGGCAGGAACTGGTGGGCACCATCACGGAAAACTTCATCCGGGACGCCCATGTGGACGTGGCGTTCATCGGCGTGGACGGCATCGACCTGACCGGCGGCGCGACGAACGCGAACTTCGCCGAGGTCGGCGTGAAGCGGCTCATGCTCCAGTCCGCCGCCCGCAGCGTGATCGTGGCGGATCACAGCAAGTTTGGCCGCGTGGCCCTGGCCCGCATCTGCGACCTGAAAGAAGCGTCGCTGCTGATTACGGATCGCGGGATCGACGGCGATGTGCTCAACCGGCTCAAAAAACTGTCCGTGCAAATCGAAATCGTATAATCATTCATCCAGCCTCATAGAAACGAAAGGGCATTCCGTTCCGCGAAAGCGGCGGAATGCCCTGATTTGTTACCACTCACATCATGCCGAAGCAATATGGGGCACGCTGGGGGCTCCGCGCCCCCAGACCTGCGCGGACCCGTACCTGGCGAAGTTACGCCGTTGGGATAAATCAACAACGTGCGCCTGCCGCGCTGGGGTTACGAAAGATTGATGGTTTCTGGCCCAAGAAAGCCCGGGAAAATCCGAGGGGAAAGCGAGCTTTCCCAGCGGATTATTCCCTGGCTTTCCCCGGATGCTTCGCATCCGGGAAG
>CADAKE010000145.1 GCA_902788445.1 uncultured Eubacteriales bacterium | reverse complement strand
CTGGAGCAGCATCACGGCGGCGCGCAGGATGCTTTCCGGGTTGGCGTAATCGCCCATGCCGCGGGCGATCATGCGCGGCGCGGAGCCGTGGATGGCCTCAAACATGGCGTAATGGTCGCCGGTGTTGGCGCTGCCCGCCGTGCCGACGCCGCCCTGAATCTGGGCCGCTTCGTCGGTGAGAATGTCGCCGTAGAGGTTGGGCATCACGAACACCTGCAGCTGGCTCCGCATGGCGGGCTTGAGCAGGTTAGCGCTCATGATGTCGATAAAGTATTCGTCCGTTTGAATTTCCGGGTACTCGGCGGCGATTTCGCGGCAAAGGATGGAGAACATGCCGTCGGTCTTTTTCATGATGTTGGACTTGGTCACGATGGCCACGTGGGTCTTGCCGTTCTTGCGGGCGTACTCAAAGGCCGCGCGGGCGATGCGGCGGGTGCCCGCCGCGGTGGTGACTTTGAAATCCATGGTCAGCAATCCGGGAATCTCGATACCCTTGCCGCCGATGGCGTATTCGCCCTCGGTGTTTTCCCGGAAGAACATCCAGTCGATGCCCTGTTCCGGCACGCTGACGGGACGCACGTTGGCGAACAAATCCAGTTCACGGCGCAGGGCCACGTTTGCGCTCTCCAGCAATTCACCACCGGAAGGCGTGGTGGTGGGGCCTTTGAGCAGCACGTCGCAGGCTTTGATTTCGGCCAGCACGTCGTCCGGCACGGCCTTGCCGACCGCTAAACGGTTTTCGATGGTCAGGCCCTCGATGGTACGCAGTTCGATCTTCCCCGCTTCGATTTCATCCTTCAGCAGTTTTTCCAGCGCGCGCTGGGCTTGAGCGGTAATGATCGGGCCGATGCCGTCGCCGCCCACGACGCCGATGATCGTTTTGTCCTTCTTTTCCGCGGCGGGCTGGGCGCTCAGCTTTTCCGCGCGGTTCACCTGCGAAACGAGCAGTTCCCGATAATGATTGACCGCCTGTTCAATCGCTTCCTGATACATGGCTGTTTTCCTCCTCGGTTTTTTAAGGGATAAGGGAATAGGCATAGGAATTAGGGATTAGGGAACAGGGAATAGGGATTAGAAAGAATGACTCCCTGGCTGTCGTCCCGAGCGAAGGCGAGCGGGACGCGGGCCGTAGTCGAGGGATCTGAGAACTGGTTCCAGCATTGCTTGGATGGATAGGTTTCTTTCAGGTCCCTCGACTCCGTTCCGCTGGCGCTCCACTTCGCTCGGGATAACAGCTGGGGGTGCTGCCGCCTAATCTCTATTCCCTAATCCCTCGTCTCCTTATTGTACGATCGCCCTTTGCAAAATGCTGTCCCGGGCGTTTTGGACGTGCAGGATGGTCAGCTTTTCCGCCGTCGCGCCGTCGTGGGCTGCGATGGCTTCAAAGATCGCTTTATGTTCTTCCAGGGATTTCTGCGCCCGGCTCTGGGCGGACACGGACACGCGGCGGTATTTCACCAGCTTGCGGTGCAGGGGCTCCAGGGTGTCCTGCATGGAATGGCTGCCGCAGAGGGCGTAGATGGTCTGGTGGAACTGGGAGTCGGCGTTCTTGATGCTTTCAGGGTCTTGCTTCTGGGTGTAGAACTCCTGCAATTCCAGGGTTTCTTTCAGGGAGCGGATGCCGCTTTCGTCGGCCCGTTCAGCCGCCCAGCGGGCAGCCAGCCCTTCCAGGCGAAGGCGGATTTCGCAAATGTCCGAAATGTCCGCCCGGGAGATGCCGACCACCTTCATGCCTTTGCTGGTGGGCTCGATGATGCGCTCCTGCTCCAGGCGGCGCAGCGCCTCCCGGATGGGCGTGCGGCTGACGTGAAGCTGCTCGCTCAGCTTCATCTCCGTCAGCACCTCTCCCCGCTCGTACACGCCGGAGAGAATGTCCCGTTCCAATTCCTCAAATACCTGATCGGCGATGGAAATCATTTTGTGCTCCATGGAATTTCTCCTTTCCTCTCCGCTTTACAGCCGGCGCAGACGCCCGCCGGACAGTTCTTCGATCTTAATTTCCATTTCATTGTTGGACAGCGCGGCCTGGCGCCCGGCGTCAAACTGCTCGTCGATCCAGGCTTTCAGCGCGACCACCAGCGGGTCCTGCTTGGACACGGCTTCGTTGGCGGAAAGCTGGTAGTTTTCGTTGATCCAATAGGCGATGCCAGCCAGGCCGGAGGTCTTGGAAATCATCACGGAGGCGGGGCGGTTCAGCAGCTTTTTGGTGTTGAAGATGTTGTAGATTTCTTCGTCCTTGAGCAGGCCGTCGGCGTGGATACCCGCGCGGGTGACGTTGAAGTTGCGGCCCACAAAGGGGGTCATGGGCGGGATTTTGTAGCCCATTTCTTTGGAGAAATACTGGGCGATCTCGGTGATCACGGTTGGGTCCATGCCGTCCAGGGAACCGCGCAGGGAGCCGTACTCAAACACCATAGCTTCCAGCGGAATGTTGCCCGTCCGCTCGCCGATGCCAAGCAAGGAGCAGTTCACCGCGCTCGCGCCGTAGAGCCAGGCGGTGGAGGCGTTGGCCACGGCCTTGTAGAAATCGTTGTGCCCGTGCCATTCCAGGTATTCGCTCTGCACGTCGGAATAGTGCTGTAAGCCGTACACGATGCCCGGCACGCTGCGTGGCAGCGCCACTTCGGGATAGGGCACGCCGTAGCCCATCGTGTCGCAGGCGCGGATGCGGACGGGGATGCCCGCGTCCTGGCTCATCTTCATGAGTTCGTTGACGAACGGCACCACGAAGCCGTAGAAGTCCGCGCGGGTGATGTCCTCCAAATGGCAGCGCGGCATGACGCCCGCTTCAAAGGCCAGGGCCACCGTTTCCAGGTACTTCTGCATCGCCTGGGCGCGGGTCAGCTTCATCTTTTTGAAGATATGGTAATCGCTGCACGAAACCAGGATGCCCGTTTCCCGGATGCCCAGGTCTTTCACCAGCTTGAAATCCTCCTTCGTGGCGCGAATCCAGGTGGTGATCTCCGGGAATTTCAGACCCAGTTCCTGGCAGCGGGCCACGGCTTCACGGTCTTTCTTGCTGTAAATGAAAAACTCGGTCTGCCGGATGATGCCATAAGGCCCGCCCAGCTTGCTCATCAGCTTATACAGTTCCACGATCTGATCCACCGTGTAGGGGTCGACCGACTGCTGGCCGTCGCGGAACGAGGTGTCCGAGATCCAAATCTCCTCCGGCATTCCCATGGGCACGCGGCGATGGTTGAAGGGCACCTTGGGAACGGATTCATAATCATAAATATCCCGATAAAGGTTGGGCTCAGCCACGTCCTGCAAGGCGTAGCGATAATTTTTCTGCTCCAATAAGTTTGTTTTCGGGGATACTTCCAGCATGATACAATGGCTCCTTTCTGGATTTGTGTATACAATTATACTCACAACCTCTCGCAAAGGCAAGGGCTGTACAGGAAAAAAACAATACGCCGACGGAAGCCCTTCCGCTTGGCGAAGCCTTCCGTTTTGCGGTCAGAACGCAAGCCGAAAAACGCCCCTGTGTCATTCGATTTCCAAATCTTCCCGAGCCCGGCGCGGCGCATAAAAGGCGTTTCCATGGTAAACCTATGGCTGAGAAAGGTCAAGGAGGCGCTTGAAATTGCGTGCAACAGGAATTGTCAGGAGAATAGATGAACTGGGCCGGGTGGTGATTCCCAAAGAGATTCGCCGCACCCTGCGCATTCGTGAGGGTGACCCGCTGGAAATTTACACAGACCGGGATGGAGAAGTGATTTTAAAGAAGTATTCGCCGATTGGCGAAATGTCGTCCTTTGCCAAGGATTACACGGAATCGCTGTTCCGCTCCCTGGGCCACATCGCCTGCATTGTGGACCGGGACCAGGTAGTCGCGGCCAGCGGCGTGAGCAAAAAGGAACTGTGGGATAAGCCGATCAGTCCTGATCTGGAAAGCGCCATTCAGGCGCGGCAGACCGTGGCGCTGAACCGCACGGGCGGGGCGAAGATCGTGCCGGTGACGAACGAGGAAGACGTGAGCGGATATACCGCGCAGGTGGTCTCCCCCATCATCGCGGACGGCGAAGCGATCGGCGCGGTGCTGCTGCTCTCCCGGGAGCAGGGCGCGAAAATGGGCGACACGGAATTGAAGGTCGCCGAAACCGCCGCCGGGATCGTCGGGCGGCAGATGGAACAGTAAAAAGCGTTTGATTCACAGCGTATAAGGAATGATCCTCTGGCAAAGCCGGGGGATCATTCTTTATTATGTTTTTTTCGTAACACTTTGTTTAATTATGCATTCACCCTGAAAAAAGCCTGCGAACTATTGCATAGTAAAGCCTTTCGGGCAATAATAAAAGTGAATAATAATTCCGTGACAGATGCGTGATTCAGTATTCGGACAAATGAAGATTCCTTCCAATATGTGTGGGAAATCATTCTTTGCTTATCTCTCTGCTCAATTTGCTATTGATGGGATATACTATTTTCGGAACGGTGGTTGACGCGCAGACCGGAAAACCGCTGTCAGGCGTCAGCGTGGGAACGAATACGCCCCTGTATCATACGCCGTCGACAGACGCCTCCGGCCGCTGGTATACCAATAGCGCCGTGTTACTGTAAAAGTTCTTTCCCTCTTGATTCCTCCAAATCGGCGCTGTCATCGTTTGTGAAAGAATCAGATGTTTCCGGAGAAGGCGTCGGCGCGCTGGAGGAAGAGGCATTCTGTGTCGGCTGAAGCGAAGGAGCGGGGAGTTCCGTCGGGGCCGGAGTCTGGAATTCTGCCGCTCCTTTTCTGCTGACTGAATGTTCGTCGGGAATGATCTCGTCGGGGAATAAGAGGCGGTACATCGCGGCGTCCACCTCCCCCGTAATTGGCACGCGGCTTTCTCTCTGATACTGTTGAATAGCCGATTCCGTAATGGGGCCCAGGTAACCGTCGGGTTCGACCGTTTTATACCCTAATTCATTTAAGCGCGTCTGGATTTTTTTGACTGTTAAGTCGGCCGTCCCTCCATTTTTCGAGCGTGAGTACGGAAAGTCAAAAGAAGAAGAAACAAGCGGGGCCGGTTCGGGCGTAGTTTTGATTCTTCCGGGGGAATGGAAATCTTCCCGCAAATGCCTGAAAAAGTAACGCAGAGCCCTAAGAGGAGAAGTATCAGAAAGCCGGGTTCTTCACTCCGGAACATTCTATGGCGCCCCCCAATTAAATCTTGAACAAAGATGCGGGATGAGAAACCGTTTCAAACAAGGAACGGAACCGCAGGAACGCCGAGACTGAAACGTCTGAAAAACAGTCCGGCGAAACGCTTTCAGCGAAAGGCAAACAGAAACCCTGGGCCGAAGGCTGATTCAACGCAGAGTGACACGGTTTGGAGCAATTGATCGCCCGCAGAGAATTCATGATTCGGTTTGGCGAGCAATTTTATCAATATACTCCACCCAACAGCTTTCGGGAGTGATTCTTGAAGTCAATTATTTACAAAAAATTATCACATAAAAATGGCATATTTGTAAAGTGTTTCCATTTAGTAAATCAGGAAAATCGGTTACTGCTCAGCCCCAAATGAGTGGGGACAAATTAGATAAACCTAACCGAAAGGTTTTTTGCCTTTATGTCGAATATAAAAGATGAAGGAGGACGATACCAGGTCAGGGGTCAACGCGAAACGGGACATGTAGAACAATCTCCTGGATTTTTTGCGGTTTTGTAACCGTTTTGTCACAGAATTGCAACAAGCGATTGCCCTGGATATTTTGAAAAAATGCTTGCATTTTACCACAAGATATGGTATGATAATCAAGCTGTCATGAATGGGCAAGCGCGCCGGATGCGGCGTCGGCCCCATGACGAATTCCCGGGGAGGTAATTGCAATGCAAGTTTTGTGAAGTGTGCGAAAAGGGCTTGATGACCGGCCATAACGTGAGCCACTCCAACCGCAAGAGCAGCCGTACTTGGGCTCCCAACGTACAGCCCCTGCGCGTGATCGTGGACGGCCGTCCGATGCGCCTGAACGTTTGCACCCGCTGCCTGCGCACCATGCGCAAGAACGGCGCGATGCAGGCTTTCGCTGCTCCCGCTGTCGAAACCGTAGCGGAAGAAGCCTGATGGACAACGCACCGCAATAAACCACCTGTGTTGGGGTGGTTTTTTGCGTTTTGGGCGAAGGCCGAAAAGCCGTCCAATACAGTTTTTATGCGCAGATGCCTTGATCGGCAAGGGATAATCCGGTTGACAAGCCGCGGCTTGGGTAGTATAATACCGGAGGTTGGAATGGATTCTCATTTCATTTCCCGTTCCTTTGCTCCGACGCGCCCTGCGCGAACACGGCCTGTACTCCCGTTTTTATGCATCGATCATCCTTTCGATGATTCATGACTGTATAAAAAAGAAAAAAAGAAATGAGGCAACAACATGAAGGGTAACGTTCTCGTCGGTCAGTCCGGCGGCCCGACGGCCGTCATCAACTCCAGCCTTGCGGGCGTGTTCAAAACCGCCAAGGAACGCGGCTACAGCAAGGTCTACGGTATGCGTTACGGCATCCAGGGCTTCCTGGACGAGCAGTATGTCGACCTGTCCGAGCACATCAAGAATGAGCTCGACCTGGAACTGCTCAAGCGCACGCCCTCCGCTTTCCTGGGCACCTGCCGCTACAAGCTGCCGGAAATCCACGAGGATAAGGCGATCTATGAGCGTATCTTTGAGCTGCTGGATAAGCTGGACATCGAAGTGTTCATCTACATCGGCGGCAACGACTCCATGGACACCATCCGCAAGCTGTTTGACTACTCCCTGCTGACCGGCGCGAAGCAGAAGTTCGTCGGCTGCCCCAAGACCATCGACAACGACCTGGCCATCACCGACCATACCCCCGGCTTCGGCAGCGCCGCCAAGTACATCGCCACCTCCACCAAGGAAATCATCTGCGACGCCATGGGCTTCTCTTACAAGAAGAAGAACGTGAACATCGTGGAGATCATGGGCCGCAACGCGGGCTGGCTGACCGGCGCCGCCGCCCTGTCCAAGAGCGAGGACTGCGAAGGCCCCGACCTGATTTATCTGCCCGAGCTGCCCTTCGACATCGAGGGCTTCGTGAACGAAGTCAAGCAGCTGCTGGAAAAGAAGGACGTGGTGGTCGCCGTCGTGTCCGAGGGCATCAAGACCAAGGAAGGCAAGTACGTCTGCGAATACGCGGGCGCTGATTCCCTGGACGCTTTCGGCCACATCCAGATGAGCGGCACCGCCGCCTACCTGGCCCAGGTGGTCAAGAACGAACTGGGCTGCAAGACCCGCGCCATCGAGCTGTCCACCCTGCAGCGCGCCGCGGCGCACCTGGCCAGCAAGATCGACGTGGACGAAGCCTTCAACGTGGGCGGCGCGACGGTCAAGGCCGCTGACGAAGGCTCCTCCGGCGTGATGGTGGTTATCGACCGCGTGTCCGACGATCCTTACCAGAGCGCCACCGGCGTCTACGACGTGCACCGCATCGCCAACGGCGAAAAGGTGGTTCCCCGTAAGTGGATCAACAAGGCGGGCAACTATGTTACCGAAGAATTCCTGGACTACGTGCGTCCCCTGATTCAGGGCCACTACACGCCCATGATGGTTGAGGGCCTGCCCCGCCACCTGAGCATCACCCTGAAGAACTACGACTGGAG
>CADAKE010000144.1 GCA_902788445.1 uncultured Eubacteriales bacterium | reverse complement strand
ATGCGGCAGGGCTCGCATTGGAGCGCTTGGGCCGCCAGCTCCACCGTCGCGCTGGACACTTCAAATTCCTGAATGCGGTCTTCCATGCCGTGCTGCCGGAAGAACGCCCTGACTTTGTCAATGGCCATCCGTTCGTACCTCCAAAGATGATTAACACCTGCATTGTAACGGGATTTGCGCCAAAAAACAACAGCCAGAATGTACTGGCTGTGTTCTTTCCGGGAGCAAAAACAATATCAGGGGGAATTGTCAAAGGGAACAATCCTTGCCTGAAATCCAGCTTTCGTCGCTGGGATTGTCGCGGAAGCGTTTCAGCCGTTCCATGTCGCCGGGCTGGATGTAGCCTTCCTCCGCGGCGACCTCGATCAGCGCGTCGAAGTTGCTCAGGCTGATGTTCCGCACGTTGGCGGCGGCCAGGCGCTCCAAGCCCTTCTTCATGCCGTAAGTGAAAATGCTGGCGATGCCCAGCACCTCCGCCCCCGCCTCCCGCAGGGCGTCCACCACCTCGATCACGCTGCCGCCGGTGGAAATCAAATCTTCCACCACGACCACTTTCTGGCCCGGTTCCAGCTTGCCTTCGATCTGGTTGCCGCGTCCGTGATCCTTCGCTCCGGAGCGCACGTACCCCATGGGCAGGTTCATCAGGTGCCCCGTGATGGCGGCGTGGGCGATTCCCGCAGTGGAGGTGCCCATTAGCACTTCGACGTCGGGATAGTAGGTTTCGATCAGCGCTTTCAAGCCCTGCTCCACGTGGGTGCGCACCTCCGGCGCGGTGAGTGTCAGGCGGTTGTCGCAGTAGATGGGGCTCTTGATGCCGCTGGCCCAGGTGAAGGGCTCCTCGGGCCGCAGGAACACGGCGCGGATGGACAGCAGGTCGTGGGCGATGGTTTGGGCAACGGTGGTCATGGCAGACACTCCTTTTCGTTGGTTTATTCAGTTGAAAGTATAGACAGGAGAGTACAGAGTGCAGAGTACAGAGTACAGAGAATATAGATTGCAAAATACAGCCCATCTCTTTTAGTGGACACTAAATTCTCTGGACTCTGGACTCTGCACTCTGCACTCTCATTCTTCCATTTAAAGCTGGCTCAAGACCAGCATACAGGTCTCGGTGATTTTCACATTCTCTTGTTTTAATAAATCCCGTATCTGCTGAACGCTCATTTTGTGGGAGCGGATTTCCTCATAGGCTTCATTGCAGGGCTTCATTTCGCCCCGGACGGTGACGAACAGGGGCACGATCAATTCGTCGCACAGGCCCACGCTGTAGCAGGCGGGTGGAAGAATCCGGTCAATTGATACCAATTCCAATCCTGTTTCTTCTATGAGCTCCCGTTTCGCCGCTTCCTCCGGCGTTTCGTCCTCGTCGATCACGCCGGTGGGGAACTCCCACACGTAATCGTTGACAGCAAAGCGGAACTCCCGACACAGCAAATAATCCCCGTCCTCAAACCGCGCAATAATCTCCACAGCGGTTTTGCGGCTGGCGAGGTCTTTTTCTGTTTTCAGGTCGTTGAGCGAAATGACTTCCCAGCACACTGGCTGCCCATCGGAATCGTAATGCAGCTCGTATTTTTTCAGAAAGCCGCCGCTGACTTGACGGATGCTTTTGAGCGTTTTCATCCCACAAATTCCTTTACACAACGCCGATAAGCGGAAACCGGGTCGTCCGCCCGGGTGATGGGCCGGCCTACGACGATGTAATCGCTGCCGCCGAGGCGCGCCTTTTCGGGGGTCATGACGCGGCTCTGGTCGTCGGCGGCGCTGTCGGCGAAGCGGATGCCGGGGGTGACGGTGGCGAAGTTGGGGCCGCAGGCTTCCTTGACCAGCGCGGCTTCCAGCGGCGAGCACACCACCCCGTCCAGCCCGGCGACGAGCGCGTTATGGGCGTAGTGCTTCACGGTGTCGGGCATCGTCGCGTCGATCAGCAGTTCCTTTTGCATCCGCTCCTCGCTGGTGGAGGTTAGCTGGGTCACGGCCAGCAGCAGGGGCCGCGTGCCGTCCTCCCGGGTCAAACCCTCCAGCGCGGCCCGCATCATGTCGATGGTGCCTGCGGCGTGGAGGTTCACCATGTCCACGTCCAGGCGGGACAGCACCCGCATGGCGGATTTCACGGTGTTGGGAATGTCGTGCAGCTTTAGGTCCAGGAAAATCTTGTGTCCCCGTGCCTTGATCTGCCGCACGATGTCCGGCCCCTCGGCGTAGAACAATTCCATGCCGATTTTCACGAAGGGCTTTTCGTCCGGGAATTTGTCCAGGAACGCGTACACGTCCTGCGCGGAAGGGAAGTCCAGGGCAATAATGACATCGTGGTTCATATATTTATACCTCCTGCTTGATTCACAAAACCATAAACAACACCAATTCGTTGTAGGGGCGGATATCATCCGCCCGCTATTCTGGGTTATCACGAATCATGGAATATGTTGCGGCGTAACGACTTGCGAAAAGCGGGCGGATGATATCCGCCCCTACACTGAACCAATTTCAAACTTGCAATGATATCCATACATTTGAATGATTCAGCTCTTTCTTAATTCCTCATGCTCCCGCCATTCCTATGATTTCTTCCAATGAAGTAATGTGATATCTTTCCATTTCCTCGGGCAACTGTTCAATGATCTCCTTGCAGGCGAAGGGGTTCACCAGGTTCGCCGCGCCGACCTGCACCGCCGTGGCCCCGGCCAGCATCATTTCGATCACGTCCCGGGCGGAGGACACCCCGCCCATGCCCATGATGGGAATCTTCACGGCTTTATAAACTTGATACACCATCCGCAGGGCAATGGGGAAAACCGCCGGGCCGGACAGGCCGCCCATGGTGTTGGCTAAGATGGGCTTGCGGGTTTTCAGGTCGATGCGCATACCCAATAACGTGTTAATTAAACTTAGCCCATCCGCGCCCGCGTCCTCGCAGGCTTTGGCGATGGACGCAATGTCCGTCACGTTGGGCGACAGCTTCACGAACACGGGCTTTGTGGTGACGGCCTTGACCGCCTTCGTGACCGCCGCCGCGCTGTCCGCGCTGGTGCCGAAGGCCATGCCGCCGCCGTGCACGTTGGGGCAGGAGATGTTCACCTCCAATATCCCCACCTGCTCCTGGGCGTTTAGCAGTTCGCAGGTTTTCACGTATTGTTCGATGGAAAAGCCGCTCACGTTGGCAATCACGGGCTTCTGGAAATACCGCTTCATTTCCGGCAGTTCGTGGGCGATTACATGCTCCACGCCGGGGTTTTGCAGGCCGACGGCATTCAGCATCCCATTCGGTGTCTCCGCGATGCGGGGGGTGGGATTGCCGAAGCGCGGCTCCAGTGTGGTGCCCTTAAAGGAGAAGGAGCCCAACATATTAATATCGTAATATTCGGAAAACTCCCTGCCATAGCCGAAGCACCCGCTGGCGGGAATGACAGGGTTATCCAGCCGCAGGCCGCACAGGTTCACCGACAGATTCACCATGGCAATTCCTCCTTCCGGAACACGGGGCCGTCCTTGCACACGCGCTTGGGGCCGCTGTTCGTCTGGATGGAGCAGCCCATGCACGCCCCGAAGCCGCAGGCCATGCGCTGCTCCAGGGAAAGCTGACCGGGGGTATCGCATTTCCGGTACACCGCTTTCAGCATCGGTTCCGGGCCGCAGGCGAAGAAGCAATCGCAGTCCGCCGGGAGCGCGTCGGTGACGAAGCCCTTCACGCCGAAGCTGCCGTCCACGGTCGTGACGGTGACGGGGATATCCAAATCCTCAAATTCATCCAGCAGGAAGATTTCCTCATAGGTGTTGAACCCCAAGATCACCTGGGGCTGCTTCCCGGCCCGCATCAGGGCTTTCGTCAGGCCGTACATGGGCGGCGTGCCCACGCCCCCGCCGATGACCAGCGGCCTGTCCCCGCAGGTATTCACGTCGTAGCCGTTGCCCAGGCCGTTCAGAATGTCCAGCACCGCGCCGCTTTCCATCCGGGACAGCGCGTCCGTGCCTTGGCCCACCACCTTGTAAATCAGCGTCATGCCGTTCTCGTCCCAATCGCAGATGGAGATGGGGCGGCGCAGGTAAAAACCGGGGAGCTGAATCTGGCAAAACTGGCCGGGTTTCGTTACCATAGAGGTATCCCCTGCCAAGTCCAGCAGGAAAACGTTTGGCGCGATCTGCGCGTTTTCAATGATTTGATATTGCATGGGATGCTCCTATTTTGGGTTGACAGAATATCAGAAGGCGGATATAATAAAAACAGGGAGTAGCGTGTCGACCGCGGACCCTATCGCCTGTCGGCGATGATGAAAACCGAAGCCACCACGTATTGCAGTACGCGGTGGCTTTTCTCATTGCTTACTTGTGTTTTTTGCTTTTGATCATCTTGAAGATTTTCAAAAGCTTCAGCAAGAGGCTCACAGAGGACAAACAAATCATGATGATTTCGTATGCGCTCAAGTGACTCACCTGCCTTTCTTTTGCAGTCCGGCAGGCAAAAGCTCCGCGTATCTACTCCCCGTCTTGTCAGCCGGTTGCCCGGCTGGCTTTTCCATTATAAAGGACGCGGCGGGGACAAGTCAAGATGCATTCCGGGACGAAGAAAACCGCTGGGATTTGTCAAAGCGCTCCTTTGGGGCAATTTCTTACGCATTCCATACAAAGGATGCACTCTGTGCCGTTTGCTCTCTTTCGTGAAGGATCAGTTACGTCCACATTCATGGGACACACCCGCTTGCATTTTCCGCAGGAGACGCATTTTTCCTGATCGCATTTTATCCTGAGAAGCGAAAAATAGCTCATGGGTTTCAGAAACACCGTGATGGGACAAACGTATTTGCAGAACGCCCGGTTATCCTGAAAGGCGAAGGCCAAGGCGATTCCGACGGCGTAATAGATCACGTTGCCGATGATAAACGCCCAGAACATGATGCGCTCAAGATTTCCGACGCGGGCCAGAAACAGCGCGGCGACAAACAGGAACGAAGCGGCAAAGGTGATATACCGTATCCAGCTTAGCTTTTTTCTGGGGCGCTTCGGCGTTTTATAGGGCAGAAAATCCAATACCATCGCCGTCCAGCAGGCGTAGCCGCACCAGCCGCGTCCGAAGAGGAGCGGTCCGAAAATCTTTGCCACCACATAATGGATGGTCGCCGCCTCAAAAACGCCGGTGAACAGATAGTACCAGAAGCCCTCGATCTGCATATTCTCCCCGCTGATCAGCCCCAGATACACCAGCATATACAGCCCCACCAGCAACTGCACGACGCGCCTGGCGTGCCTGTATTTTCTGATAAACAGAAAGACGCCAAGGGCGATGGAGCAGCCGATGTAGCTGAAATTGAACAGATAGAATAGGTTGTCTTTGATCAGCCATACCGTGACGGCGATCGTTTCAAAGACGGCAAGCATCAGGATGGGCAGAACGTATTTTTTCACGTTTTACAGCCTCACTTATTTCCCCGTCATTCCGCGTCGATGGTGGAAATACCCAATGTGATTTCCTCCAGCACGTCCAGCAGCACGCGGACGGTGTCCAGAGAAGTGAACATGGTCACGTTGTTTTCGCTGGCGCACTGGCGGATCTGCGCGCCGTCGGTTTCGTGGGCGAAGGAGCCGGGGTCGCGGGTGGAGATGACGTAGTTCACATGCCCGCGCCGCAGAGATTCCAAAATCTCCTCGCTGCCCTGGCTGAGCTTTTTCTTCACGCGCGTGCGGATGCCGTGGCTCTTGAGGAAAGTGGCGGTGCCGCTGGTGGCCTCGATGTTGAAGCCCAGCTGATAGAAGCGGCGGATGAGGGGCAGAGCCTCTTCCTTGTCGCGGTCGGCGATGGTGACGAAGATGGTGCCGTAATTTGCCACGTTCATGCCGCTGCTCTGCATGGCCTTATACAGGGGTAGCCGATGGCCTCGCCGGTGGACTTCATTTCGGGGGTCAGGTAAGCGTCCATGCCCCGCAGCTTGGAGAAGGAGAAGGCGGGGGCCTTCACGTACCAGCGCTTCTTTTCCTCGGGGTAGAGCACGTTAATCCCCTGGTCGCGCAGCGACACACCCAGCATCACCTTGGTGGCAATGTCCGCCAGAGGCCAGCCGGTGGCCTTGGAGAGGAAGGGCACGGTGCGGGAGGAGCGGGGGTTCACCTCGATCACGTACACGTTTTCCTGTTTATCCACGATGAACTGGATGTTGAACAGGCCCACGATGCCGATGCCCAGGCCCAGGCGCTTGGTGTAGTCCAGCATGGTGTCCTTGGCCTGCTGGGACACGGAGAAGGTGGGGTACACGGAAATGGAATCGCCGGAGTGAACGCCGGTGCGCTCCACGTGCTCCATCACGCCGGGGACGAACACGTTTTCCCCGTCGCAGACCGCGTCCACCTCCAGTTCCTTTCCGGTGATGTACTTGTCCACCAGCACGGGCTGATCCTCGCTGATGTCCACGGCGGACTGGAGGTAATGCCGCAGGCCCTTTTCGTCGGCCACGATCATCATGGCACGGCCGCCCAGCACGAAGGAGGGGCGCACCAGCACGGGATAGCCGATCTTCTCGGCTACCTTTACGCCCTCCTCCACCTGCGTGACCGCCTGGCCCTGGGGCTGGGGAATGCCCAGTTCCTCCATGATCTTCTCGAAGGAATCCCGGTTCTCCGCTTTGTCGATGGCGTCCACGCCGGTGCCGACGATCTTCACGCCCAGCTTGGCTAATGGAAGGGCCAGGTTGATGGCGGTCTGCCCGCCCAGGGATACCACCACGCCTTCGGGCCGCTCCAGGTTCACCACGTTCATCACGTCCTCCACGGTGAGGGGCTCAAAGTACAGCTTGTCGGAGGTGGTGTAGTCCGTGGACACGGTTTCGGGGTTGTTGTTGATCACGATGGCTTCGTATCCCGCCTGGCGAATCGTCCAGATGGCGTGGACGGTGGAGTAGTCAAACTCCACGCCTTGCCCGATGCGGATGGGGCCGCTGCCCAGCACGACGATCTTCTTCCGGTCGGAAACGATGGATTCATTCTCGTCCTCATAGGTGGAGTAGAAGTAAGGCACATAGGAAGCGAACTCGCTGGCGCAGGTGTCGATCATCTTGTACACCGGCACGATGCCGAACTGCCGCCGCAGGGAAGCGATTTCTTCTTCCTTCATGCCCCAGACGGAGGCGATATACCGGTCGGAAAAGCCCATGCGCTTGGCCTGATAGAGCGTGTCCTTATCGCAAGGCCGGGCTTTCAGGCGGGGTTCAAAGTCCACGATGTTCTTGATCTTCTCCAGGAACAGCATGTCGATTTGCGTCGCGTTGTAAATCAGGCCCAGGTCCACGCCGTTGCGGATGAGCTGGGCGATGGCGAAGATGCGCTGGTCGCTGCCGTCCTTGATATAGGTGAGCAGGAAGTCGTTGGAGGACTGCTTGAACTTGGGGCTGTCGATGTGCCAGGCCCCGGTCTCCAGGGAGCGCAGGGCTTTCAGCAAACTTTCCTCGATGGTGCGGCCCACGCTCATGACCTCGCCCGTGGCCTTCATCTGGGTGGACAGCTTGTTGCTGGCCCCGTCCAGCTTGTCAAAGGGGAAGCGGGCAATCTTGGTGACCACATAGTCGAGCGACGGCTCAAAGCACGCGGGGGTGTTCGCCAGCCGGATTTCGTCCAGCCGCAGGCCCACGGCCACTTTCGCGCTGACCCTTGCGATGGGATAGCCCGTGGCCTTGCTGGCAAGCGCCGACGAACGGCTGACGCGGGGGTTG
>CADAKE010000143.1 GCA_902788445.1 uncultured Eubacteriales bacterium | reverse complement strand
TTCTTCGGGTTCAGCGCCTTTTTCGGCCCACTTGATCAGCAGGCGGTCAACGGGCTTGCTCAGGGTGATGGTGTAGATGCGGTTGGATTCATCATACTTCACCTTCATGGTGGCGAAGGAGCTGATGTTGGGGGTAGCATGGGTTTCGGCGATGGCCACGACGCTGGTCATCAGCAGAGCGATAGCCAGAACCAGAGCAGCAATCTTTTTCATGTTTCTTACTCTCCTTACTTTTTTTGTGTCATTTCTCATGACACGTAAATCATACTTCAAATCCAGTTAATTGTCAATCCCTTTTTGGATAATTTGTGAACAAATTGTGAAATTTCACATCTTGAAATATTTAGGAAATATTTCCGTAATAACTTTTGCTTGTTTGCAATGATTCGTAATAAAAAGGCCCCGTTTGACAGGGGCCGACAAGAAGATCATCGGAAGATGCGAGTGGCGGGGCTCGAACCCGCACGCCCAGAGGGCACAAGATTTTAAGTCTCGGTTGTCTGCCAGTTCCAACACACTCGCTTACGAGTGGTATTATAGACCATCCGACCGGGGAAAGTCAAGATCAAATGTTCCTTCTGTTCATTTTTCCGGACGCAAGGGAAGCGATGCATCGGACGATAAGCTGCTTTCAATGACTTCCCGCACAGGGTCGTTTCCATTATATAGTTGAAAGAATGGGGAATACAATCCCGCTTCCGCCAGCCCTTCCTGCGCGTCTTTGGAAAGCAGCGCTTTGAGAAATGCTTCTCCCATCGCTGTTTCCGCGGTGGCGCATATCGGGATTCCGCCTTTTCCGTCCGGCAGCGGGCGGACGCCTGTAGGAAAAGAGAGCTGCTCCGCCTGTTCGGCGGTCAGAATCGCCGCGTCGCCTTTTCCGTCTGTGAAATCCTTGAGCGGATGCGCGCTTTGAACCGCGCCCGGAATCGCCGCCGCTAAATCCGCCGGAGCGAGAATGGCGGAAAAGCGTTCGATTTCAGGCGCGTTCCTGGGCGTTGGGCTGGGGCCCGGCGGGGGAGAAGGACGGTAAAAAAGCAGGCTGGTCGGAACGGGCGTCGTACCGGGAGCCGCGTCGTCCCGATAAAACAGCGCGTAGCCCCGCAATGCCACTGCCTCCCGGCCCTCGCCGGAAATCAGCAAGTCAGGACGGATTTCTTCGCCGGACGCTTCCGGCTTCTCCGCGGCTGCCGCCCGAAGATAGACCCGCGTGCCGGTCGCCTTTTCATACTGCCTGGCCTGCTTGCGCAGCCAGCTCCATACAGCGGGCTCCCGCTCCGAAACCCAAACGCGAACCAGCCTGATCTGCGCGGAAGGCGTTTCCTTTCCCGCCGCCGGGAAATGGAAAACCGTATAAATCAGTCCGGCAGTCGCCAGCAGAGCGGCCAAGGTGACGATGATTTTTCGCATAAAAATCCCCCCGCCGGAATGTATGCGGCGGGGGAGGGGGATATGCGGTTACTTTTGGGCTTCGTTTTCCGCGGCCTGCACGTTTTTCCTGATGAGCTTGATTTTCCTGCCGAGAATCAGCGTGGTGAAAATGTCCACGATGCTCTCGTAAATCAGACAGCCGCCCGTCACCGCGACGACCACCTCGATCGTCCCGAAAGGATTGGCCAGAATGACCAGACCGCCCGCGATGGACACGATGGCCAGCCCCAGCAGGAGCCCCCATTTTTCAAAGCCTGCCGCTTTCGCGTCAATCGAGCGCAGGATGTTGCCGATGCCGCAGCCCACCAGCAGCACGCCGAACAGGTACGGCAGGAGCGAAATCATGGTCGTTGGCGAGGAAACCATAAACAGCCCCAGGCCGATGGTGATCATTCCGGCCACCAGGTCGCTCTGGAAGAAATAGGGGTAAGCGTGTTCCTGCTTGAAATACCGCACGACCCACACCACGCCCAGCGCGATCGTCAGCCCGCCGATACAGTAGCAAACGGAGAGAAGTACGCTGCTGGGAAACAGCAGCAGCACCAGGCCGATCAGCCCCGTCACGACGGCGGAAATGATCCAGTTTTTCTTGACCTTATTCCAGATTTCATTAATTTTCACAATAATCCCTCATTTCCTGTCAAATTTGTCCTGAATCTTGCAAAAAAGATCAGTGATTGACAATTGCACCTCTTTGAAGTATACTACATCGGAAGAAAAACGTCAACCAATTAAGAATGAAATGGGGGCAAAAATGGAGAACTTTCCGAGCAGAGCAGAGAAAAATCCGCAGGATCAACGGATTCGCCGCACTTACCGGGCGCTGATCAAAGCGGTGGAGCAGCTTTTGTGCGAAACAACGGTGGAGCATATGACGGTGAAACAAATCTGCGCCGCCGCCAAGATTCAGCGAACAACTTTTTATCAGCATTTTCAGAACATGGAGGACTTCCTCAACTGGTACATCCAGCAAAAGCAGCAGGAATTCCGCTCTTTTTCTTCCGGCAGGATTCCCGCCGAGCAGGCAAACCAGGCGTTTCTTGATTTGGCGAAGAGCATTATGCATTATTTGAACGAGAATGAATGCCTCGTCAAGAACCTGATGAACACGCAGATGAACGGGAAGCCGCTGCTTGACCTCTATCTGAGCACCTGCGTGGACGACCTGATGAGCAGGCTGGAGGACGCGCCGAAGCTGGAGCAGCTGGCCGGAGACACGCCACTTCGCTTCCTGGTGGAGTTTTATGTGGGCGGCATGATTTCCGTGTTCCGCTGGTGGATCGTCAACGACAAACCCATTACAGAACAGGAATTCATGCGGTATTTGCGTACGCGCATAGAAAGGGCTACAAAAGAATGAAAGATTTCAGCCCTCGAAAAATGGTGTTTTGCGCCTTGTTCGCGGCTTTGATCGTGGTGTTTGCCCAGATTCAGGTGCCCCTGCCTGGGCTGGTGCCCATCAGTTTGGCGACCTTCGGCGTGATGATGGCGGGGCTGCTGCTGGGCTGGAAGTATGGCCTGCTGGCCGTGGCGGTGTATGTGCTGCTCGGCGCGGTGGGCGTGCCGGTGTTCGCCGGATTCAAGGGCGGCCTGGCCGCGCTGACCGGGCCGACGGGCGGCTACATCATCGGTTATCTGCCTTACGCCGTGCTGGCGGGCCTGCCGGTGAAAAAGCTCCAGGATTCCTTCTGGGGACGCTGCGGGCTGCTGGCGCTGGGCACGCTGGCCTGCTATACGCTGGGCACTGCCATGTTCATGCACGCTACCGGCCGCACGCTGGGGGAGAGCATGGGCCTGTGCGTGTTGCCTTTCCTGCCCGGCGACGCGGTAAAAATGGCGCTGTCCTCCTTCCTCGCGCCCAGGCTGCGCAAGGCGATGAAGAACTGACGCTGTGTGATAGCAGGGCAATCGCTTACGAAATAATGTGAGACCTGGAAATAAAAAACCATGTATTTGTAGGGGCGGATATCATCCGCCCGCATCCTGTAAATCATTCATTTATGCCAATTTGGTGTCGATGATTTTGCCCGACTATACGGGCGGATGATATCCGCCCCTACATTTGTTCTCTAAATTGAAACGGATTTGTAACTTAATTGCAATAAGCCATTGCCCTGGTGTGATAGCACCGTTCCTTGACGATTGAAAGGAACGGTGCTATTATTTTACAGAAAGAATATTTTCTGACATCACGAAAGATTCCGAGGAGGTATGCATGGCACGAACGGATTCCGATATGACCCAGGGGACGATCTGGAAGCACCTGATCCAGTTTTCCATCCCCATGGCGGTGGGCCTGCTGTTCCAGCAGCTGTACAACACGGTGGACACCGTGGTGGTGGGCCAGTTCGTGGGCCAGGAAGCGCAGGCCGCGGTGGGCTCCACGGGCTCGATTATCAATACCATCGTGGGCTTCTGCGCAGGATTGGCCACCGGCGCGTCGGTCATCATCTCCCAGCGCTACGGCGCGCATGACCGCGAAGGGTTAAGCAAGGCCGTACATACCACCATCGCCATCACGTTCATCATGAGCCTGATCGCCACGGGCCTGGGCATCCTGATCATCCCGCCGATGCTGCAATTCATGAAAACGCCCGAGGACGTGATGGACGAGGCGTATCAATACCTGTTCATCTATTTTTCCGGGGTGACGGGCGTGCTGTTTTACAACATGGGCAGCGGCATCCTGCGGGCCGTGGGCGATTCACGCAGGCCGCTCATTTTCCTGGTCATTTCCGCCCTGCTCAATACGGGCCTTGACCTGCTGTTCGTGTTAGGCTTTGGGATGGGCGTGGACGGCGTGGCCTATGCCACCATCGCCTCCCAGATCATTTCCGCGCTGCTGATCCTGATTACGCTCACGCGGGAGGAAAGCGCCTACGGCATCCGATGGAACAAACTGCGTATTGACCGCGCGTCGCTGAAAGGCATCCTCAGCATCGGACTGCCCTCCAGCATCCAGAGCGCCATCACCGCGTTTTCCAATGTGTTCGTGCAGTCCTATATCAACGATTTCGGCTCCGCGTGCATGGCGGGCTACGGCATTTACAACAAGGTGGACGCCTTCGCCCTGATCCCCGTGCAGGCGATCAGCATGTCCTCTACCACGTTCGTGGGCCAGAACTGGGGCGCGGAACAGAAAAAGCGCGCCCGGGACGGCGTGCGCACGGCCATTTACATGAGCATCGCGGCCACGGTCGCTTTGGGCCTGGCGGTGTATTTCCTGGCGCGGCCGCTGCTGGGGTTTTTCTCCCCGGTGGAGGACGTGGTGGCCTACGGCGAACGGTTCATCCGCATCGTGACTCCCTTCTACATCACCATCTGCTTTAACCAGATTTACGCCGGAGCCCTTCGCGGCGTGGGCGACGCGACGATGCCGACGATCATCATGCTGGCCTCCTTCGTCGTGTTCCGCCAGATTTACCTGTTCGTCACCAAGGCCCTGGGCGCGGGCTTCCTGGCCGTGGCGCTGGCCTATCCCATGGGCTGGATCATGTGTTCCACGCTGCTCTATCTCCGCTACCGCGGCAGCAGGCTGGTCAGGGATGACATTGTATGATGCTGGTAATTGTCCGGCCGATTCAAGCGGCACTTTAAGTCATCAAGATAGGAGCGAGGAGATAGGAGTTAGGAGATTGGCATGGCTGAATCAAAAGACGGAAGTTCGGTTGACTTTTTTTCAAAGGTGATAGAACTTCTCTCTCCTCTCTCCTAACTCCTATCTGCTTGAAGTTCTCCTTTTACTCATATTGGCAACAGATATTGTTATATGAAAAAGGCATTCCCGGATTGCTTCAGCGTACCGGAAATGCCTTTTTTTGCGGGTTCTATTATATCGCTTCAATGACCGCGTCGGCCAGCAGATAACCGATTTCCGCCTCCTCGGAGGCGGTCAGCGTGCCAACCACGGTAAAGCGCTTGTAGAGTCCCGGATAGTCGTCCGGGTACGCAAGCTCCTGGGCGGTGATAAAATCCAGGCTGGTTTCGCAGCAGGCGCTTTTGTCCGCGACGATTATCACGGCCCGCTGCCGAAGCTCGGAATAATTGAAGCTGCCGGCGATGCGCAGCGTTTTTCCCACATACGCCGCCGGGTCTCTCAGGATAGCGACCATCTGGGCATAGGCGATGGAGGTGGTCATCGTGGACAAATCCAAATCCACTTCGACCGTTTCGGCAAATCCGGAAAGCATAGCGGCGATCATCACCGCGATCAGGAGGAAACACAAAACGGCTTTTTTCATAACGAGCGCTCCTTTTTCAGTATCAGGCGGAAAGGAATGAAAGGGCAGAACCAGGACGCGGCAGTTTTCAGAAAAACCAATTACCCACTGATTCACAAGGTTATTATACCATAATGCCAGCCGTGCTCGCTATTGGCGGCCCGGCTGGACGGACAATTGACCTTCGGTCAATTTCCTCATTATTATACCATAACAAATTCAACTTTCCCATTCCTGATCAGCTGCTGATAGACTTTCTTCTGATTGTTGGTTTCAATGTAGAGCTTTCCTTCATAATCACTGATAGCGCCAAATGGGCGTACACGCGGCTGCCCATCATCATCGGTTGC
>CADAKE010000142.1 GCA_902788445.1 uncultured Eubacteriales bacterium | reverse complement strand
AAAAAACAGATTACCGGTTGACAAATCGTTTTTTTCTGATATAATAATATACGCTGTCCACCAAGGGATGCGGTCGTGGCGGAATTGGCATACGCGCACGTTTGAGGGGCGTGTTCTTAACCGAGTACGGGTTCAAGTCCCGTCGACCGCACTAAAAAGAGCCTTGAAAACTTTCCGTTTTCAGGGCTCTTTCTTTGCGTGCGCTCAGATATTTCTGCGGTTTCTTTCTTTTAGGAAACGCATCGGCGGCACAGGCATTGCCGACGAGCCCGGCGCGGCGCTGTAGGTGCAGGCGGATGCCGGCCGGGTCGCCTTAAGAGGGCGCGTGATGCGCGAAAAAGCTGAACTCCCGCATATCGAAATATGCTTCGCCTTCATATTTCAGATACAGAGCATAGACGCCGCGGGCATTCAAACGCAGAGAAACGGAATGCCAGGCTGAATCCGCCGCGATATGGACGGCCTCCTGCTCCATATCATTCAGCAGGATATGCAGCCTGCCGTTTGCTGGTCCGCGCAGGGTAAGGGTCAGCGTGGTATCGCCATCAAAGGCGAAAGATTTATACCCGATGCATGTGCCGTCCGCGATACCGGCAAGAAAATGCTCCTGCCCCGCATGGGTGATATGCGGAATGGGTTCCTGACAATCCTGCTGGTCTGTGTGGGGCATGTGGCCGTTGGTGAGGCAGCAGCAGATGGAAGCGGGATAAACGCCTTCCGCAATCAGCGGGCCGCCGTTCAGGCCGCAGGAGGTCATTTCCGCCTGGGGGATGGAGCCGTCCGGCAGGAGGGTGATTTTCTCCGCGCAGCCCTGGCGGGAAAAGGTGTTCAGGTGGGTCTGGCGGTGATAGAAAACATACCATTGACCGCCTATGTTTTCAATGCTGCCGTGGCTGTTCCCGGTCATCATCAGGCGATCTTGGGGCGCGCGTCCGTTCAGGCCAATATCGCCGTTGGAGACGAGCACGCCGCAGAAAACGAAATCCCGGTCAGGAGATTTGCTGGTGGCGTAGCACAATTCGTGCTGGTGCTCGGAGGAATAAATGAAATAATAGGTGTCGCCGATTTTGCGGATGCTGCTGCCCTCAAAGAAGGCGTGGCCCTGAAAGCTGGTGCCGTCAGCGTCGAACTGGCCCGGCGCGATGCGCACGGGACGGCGTTTCACGGTCAGCATATCGTCCATGAGTTCCACCGTGTTGGCGCCCATGATGCCCTCGGGCGTGCCGTCGATTTCCTCGGCGGACTTTTCAAACAGCTGCATCATCACGGGCTTCAGCCTGTCCATGGGGACGCCGCCCGTGGGCACGCGCTCGGCTGGCACCGCCAGCGACCAGCCGTAATACAGCCGGATCACGCCGCCGTCGTTGATGACCGCCGGGTCGAAGGTGATGAAGGTGGTGAGCGGCGTGCCGTCCGGCTTGCGGACACAGCCGTGATAGGCAAAGGGCCCATCCGGCCTGTCGCTGACCGCCGCGTGCAGGTTCCCGGTAAACAAGCCGCCGCCCGCCAGGGCGTAATACAAATAATACCTGCCGTCGTTCCCCCGCACGCAGTCCGGGGCGTACATGGCGTAGCCCCGCTTCTCGTTCCAGTCCGGGTCCTGCTTCGCCCGATAGGCCACGCCGGGGCAGCTCCAATTCGTCAGATCATCCACGGGGGCGGACCAGACCTCGTAGTCCAGCACGCAGAAATCGTGGCCGCCCTCCTGATCGTGGGAGCCGTACACGTATACCCGGTCGCCAAACACGTGGGGCTCCCCGTCCGGGATGTACACGTTCAGCGGAAGATAGGGATTGTAAACCTGTTTTTTCATAACGGATTCCCTCCGGTCAAATGGTCTGCGTTCCGCTGTGCAGCGGGATTTCGCGTCCGTCGGGATGATGGAATACGCCCGTCATGCTATCGGGCAGAGTGACAGTATAGCCAGATGGTGAAAAATCAAAGCAGATATCGCCCATGGGGGTTGCCGCTGTGCCGCGCAGATCAGGCAGGTCGAACATGCAGGGAGCGATGATGACCTTTTTCCAGCCCACGCCCTCCTGCCGGATGCCCGCCACGCCGCGAATCAATTCCAGCATGGGCTGGGCGCTCCAGGCATGGTTTTCGCTGCGAGAATTGACGGGGGTTTCGGGGCAGGTTTTGCAATCCAGGGCGATGAGGTCGATCCAGGGCTGGAGGGACTGCTTGCCGTATTCCTTGTACAGACCCACCTGTTCCAACGCCCGGAACCATTCGTTGGCGGTGGAGAAGGTGACGGGCAGCACGTCTTTTTCCGTGGCGGCGGCGCGAAGGCAGCGTTCGTCCCCGAGGCCGCAGAGTACAGCCCACGCTTGGGCGTGCTGGGTGAATTGGGAATATGCCGGGCCCTCCCGGTACATCTGCCGCTGTTCATCCCAGCAAAGGGACTGTACGGCGGCGCAGGCCATGTCCTTCCGCTGCCGGTATTCCCGCGCCATGCAGGGCCGACCGCTGGCTTCGTTGATCTTGGCCGCCTGCTCCAGGGCGTAGGCGTACATGAGGGAAATGATGGTGCTCTCGCCCTCCCGAAGCGCCGTGGGGACGCCCGCGTTATCGCCCCAGGCGGGCTGCCAGTCCACGAAGGGCCAGAAGCCGGGATGGCCCATGAGACCCCGCTCGGTCAGGTGGTTTTCAAAATAGGTCAGGATGCGGTCGCAGTTCGCCCGGTAGGCCCGAAGGACGGAAGCGTCGCCCGTGTGGGCGTAGTATTCCCACACTATGAAGATGTAGTGGAAGGAGAAGGTGGAAATCACCTGGAGATAGGCCGTGGGGTACTTGCCCGGCAGCAGGCCCCAGGGCAGGATGGAACGGTGGAAATCCTCCAGGGCCTTGCGGGCCATCTGGGTATCGCGGCTCAGCGTCAGATGGAACAGCACTTGCAGGCGGGTGTCCATGATGTATTGCAGCTGCTCATAGTAGGGGCAGTCCATGTAGGTGGAGAGCATAGAGTTTTGCAGCGTTTCCGCGCACATACGCCACAGGTCATGCACCCAGGAGACGGAGGAAGAAATATCGCTGTCCTCGGTCAGGGGATACCCCGTGCGGCGGAAAGTAGGCAGATGCAGCGTCGCCCCCTGATCGCCCGTGGTCAAACGGATGCGGACGAAGCGGAAGGTGCGCACGAAGAAGGGCTCGTAGGTGATTTCCTGGCCGTTCATCCTTACCAGATCTTTGATGCCGATGATTTCGCCGTGCCGCCAATCGTCCCGGCGGAAGTTTTCGCCATCCTTCTGGAACTTTTCAAAGTAGGTGATTTCCAGCGCCGCGCCGTCGCCGCCCTCCACCCGGAAAGCGGGATGGGTCACCTTCACCTGCCCCGCGTCCAGCACGGCTTCAAAGGCGGTGTGGGGCGGGATTTCAACCTTGCTTTTTTCCAACAGGCCCGTTTCCGTCATGAGCTCCCGGACATAGTTTTCCTCCCGCTCAAAGAGCATCGGGATGGGCCGGGGCCGCATCATGTAGCGCTTGGTGACGCCCACCGCCGCGTGGAAGGGATTTTCCTCCACGCTTTCCAGTACGGAGGCTTTGGGCCAGGCCGAACAGTCGGCGGTTTTCCAATCCGCCGGCGTTTGATGATAGTCGACTTCTTCCGTGTAAGCGCCCAAAAACTCGATCAGCTTGTCCGTTTTCAAACTGGCGCTTTCATCCATCCACACCCGCCAATCCGCCGTTCCGGTGGAAAGGTCAGTTTCCCCGATCGTTGCGGACAGGGCAAACCGATGCCGGTGATCGGGCGCCATCATGCGGATCAAGGGAGTATTCTCCCGCCCCTGGTCGATGGCGGCGGCGGGGTCCAGGCAAATCACCTGGGCGGCGAAGCGGTTGACGCCGGGGGTTAGATACGGCGTCAAATCCACTTCGTCGTAATACCACACGTGCTGATCCCCCATACAGGGGCCGGAACACACGGGTTTTCCATTGATCCACAGCCGGTAGTGGGCGGCGGCGGTGATCTGCGCCGTCAGGGAACAATCCTTGGGCAGTTCGGCGTCCAGCCGAAAATAAGCGAATTTCCCCGCAGGGGCGGGATGCTCCGCGCCAATCCAATCACATGATTGCATGATCATTTTTCCTCCACGGCCAGGGTCAGGCAGGCTTCGGAGAATCCTTCGGCCTTCACGGTCAGCTTCACTTCGCCCTGTTCACAGCCTGAACGAAGCACCGCCAGGGCACGGCCCTGATAGCTTGTAAACACACCTTTTGTATAGTTTTCCTCGGTAATGGGGTTGCCGGAACCAAAGCCCAGCAGTTCCGCCGGGCCGTTGATTTCCGCGGTCAGCTTCACGGCGGCGTCCGGCACCGCAAGGCCGTTTTCGTCCACGATTTCCGCCCACACATAGGCCAGGGATTGGCCGTCGGCTTGCAGACAGGAGCATTCGGGTATGAGTCGGAGGGTCGCAGGTTCGCCCGTGGTTTTCAGCATACCCCGGGAAACTTCCTTGCCGCCCACAAAACCAACGGCCTCCAGCGTGCCGGGCTGATAGGCAATGCAGAACAGGAAGGCGCCGGGCATATCATGCACCGTGGCTTCGCCCGCTTTCGCGCGGCCTATGCTTTGGCC
Source organism: uncultured Eubacteriales bacterium (assembly GCA_902788445.1). Lineage (GTDB taxonomy): Bacteria > Bacillota > Clostridia > Christensenellales > Aristaeellaceae > RUG563. Next base: position 1,499 of record CADAKE010000142.1, on the reverse strand, counting down.
GTTCAAAAGCAATTCCACTTCCTCCGCCTGGCTGAAGGCCAGCACCTTGACGGGCTTTCCCTCCTGCCCCTGCCAATTCCAGCTTGCGTATACGCCGGGGAAGCCCCAGGAGGACAGGGTCTCCACCTTATCAAAGGTCTTGGGATCGTAGGAGAACACCGCCGTTTCCCCGCTGCCGAACACCATGCGGCGATAGACGCCCTGGGGACGGACGGCCCCGGTAATGTCAAAATCCGCGTCGTTGGCCGTGCGCCAGGGATAGGTGGATGGCATTCCCCAGGGGTTGCCGATGCGGGAGTCGCCGGGCTCATAGAACGTGGCCTTGCCGATGCCCGCCTCGCCGATGTAATCCCAGGCCGTCCAGGTGAATTCCCCGATCACCCAGGGGGTCTTTTCGATCATGGGCCAGTGCTGGCCTACTTCCTTGGGATAGTTTTCGCTGCCCAGAATCACCCGCTCGGGGAACAGCTCATGATCCTGTGCGTACTTGCCTTCCATGTAATTGTAGCCCACAATATCCATGCCGTTGGCAAAGGCTTCGGTGTATTCCTCCCACAAGAGGTCGCCCTTGCCGCTGATATCCGCGTTCTGCATCCCGCCCGCGGCCCGCTCCCGGGCTTTCCTCATCTGTTCCGCCATCATGTAATCATCCAGCCCGTTCCAGAAGGAGCAGATGCCGTTGGAGACGGGGCGGCTGCCGTCCAGCTTTTTAAAGGTTTCCGCCAGCTTCGTGGCCCACACGTAGCCGTTGCCCAGACCGCCCCGCTCGGTGATCTCGTTGCCGGTGGACCAGATGATCACGCTGGGATGGCAGCGGTCGCGCTTTACGAACGCGGTTACATCCTTCTCCCAGTCGGTTTCAAAATACTGGTTGTAGTCGCCGGGCTGCTTGCCCATGCCCCAGGTGTCGAAAACCTCGTCGAACACATACATGCCCAAGCGGTCGCAGGCTTCGATCAGCGCGGCGGAGGGCGGGTTGTGGGTGGTGCAGATGGCGTTGAAGCCCACTTCCTGGAGCTTGCGTACCTTCCGGGCTTCGGCGTCGTACAGGCTGACGGTGCCAATCACGCCGTTGTCGTGGTGCAGACAGCCGCCCTTTAATTTGACGGTCTTTCCGTTAACGCGCAGGCCGTGCTTCACGTCGGCTTCGATGGTACGGATGCCAAACAGCACCGATTCACTGTCCTCGGTCGGATTCTCTATGGGGACGATGTGGGTCTTGTAGGTTCCCTTTTCCCTGACAGTCGCCTGCAAACGGTAGAGATTGGGTTCTTCCGCGCTCCACAGCTTTGGCGCGTCCACGGTCAGGGTCATGTAAGCAGTGCCCACGGAAAGCGGCTCGATCTGGGACACAGTCTTGCTGGTTTTCACGGTCTCCCCGGTATCGTCCCGGATCAGTGCAAAGACGACCTCCGCCACCCGATTCTCGGCGCACTCGTTTTTGATTTCGGCGGACACCTGTAAATAGGCCGTTTCCGGTTCGCCGTCGGCTTTATATT
>CADAKE010000141.1 GCA_902788445.1 uncultured Eubacteriales bacterium | reverse complement strand
ATGTAGGGGCGGATATCATCCGCCCGCGCTAAGCAATGTCATGCAAGCCATGAAAATGCTGATTGCTGCCATCCGTTTCTTTCGGGCGGATACTATCCGTCCCTACATTGATCGCACTTGTTCTCGACTTCGTAACCATTTTGTCACAGAATTGCAATAAGCGATTGCCCTGGCAAATCCTTTGAAAACACTTGACAAACAGAACATTTTAGGGTATGATAGGACAGCTTTCAATAGAAAGCCATCTGCGCCCGTAGCTCAGTTGGATAGAGTGTCAGACTCCGACTCTGAAGGCCGCGCGTTCGAGTCGCGCCGAGCGCATGAAAAAGAAAGTGCTTGAAACGTAATGGTTTCAGGCGCTTTTTTCTTTGTTATGAAGAATACCCAAGCCCTGAAATTTGCCTTGCAGCACACGCAAAAAACGCGGATATGCGCGTAACTGTCGGTAAAAATGTCATAACACTAAGCACGCTCCAGCATTCCGTGAATCAATTGTCGTATCATCCGTTCTTTCCATTCTTCGTCCGTTGGCTTTTCAACCGCCCTTTGTTTGGCATAGGAACCCACCCCGACAATGACGACGTAAAAGGCATCCATCATCAGCGGAATTGATGCGCTGTCCATTTCGCCGTGGGACGCGGCCTGCTCCAGGATATGCCGGAGCTTTTCGACCGCGATGCCGTGGCATTTTTCATAGGCGAATTTTCCGTCGGGCGTATTCGTGTCAAAGACCATTTTCCCTTGCATGGTGTCCGCTGAAATCTGCAATAAAAGCAGGCCGTAGCGCGTCAGCTGCTCCTCGCAGGGGAGGCCGGACAGAAGCACGTCCACCGCGTGCAGCCTTTCTTCCAATATAAGAGAGTAGCAGTAATACATCAGCGATTCCTTGGAGGTAAAATTCCGATAGAATACGCCGGTGGTGAAGCCCGCCTCCGCGCAGAAATCCCGGATGGACAGGCTTTCATAGGTTCCGTTTTTTACGCAGTCCAGCGCCTTGTAAATGATCGCCTGGCGCTGTTCTTCCCGGTGCGTCTGCATAGGCATCCTCCAATTTCGGAAATCAAAGACCGAAAGGACTGAATAATATGAAAAAACTGCTTGCTCTCATGCTGGCCCTGTGCCTGACGCTGCCCGTCTGCGCAGCGCTGGCGGATGACATTGAATACGAATTTGAAGCGGAATACACCTACCTGGAGGGCCTGGAGGGCCTGGGCGTATCCGGCTCTCCCACCGGCATCGGCCTGGCTTCCGAATCCTCCAAGGCCAGCAATGAATTCTACGTCGGCAACCTGGGCGTGAACAGCCCCATCACCTTCAAGATCACCTCCGACCAGGCCGCCGTCGCCACCCTGAAAATCCCCGTGGGCACCAACGTGCTGGGCGCGCAGAAGTGGAACCCCACCTCCTTCATCATCACCGTGAACGGCGAAGCCATCGAATACGAAGAATTTGAAACCGTGCCCGGCGACGACGTGTCCGACCAGTAGAACTTCAAGTACAAGACCATCGGCGAAATCCAGCTGGTGGAAGGCGAAAACGAAATCGTCTTTGTGGCGGGCGACAACACCTACCGCAGCAACCTGCCCTCCGCTCCCTCCATCGACTGCATCAAGCTGATCACCAGCGCCGCCCTGACCATGGAAGGATATCCGAAAAATATTGAATAATCTTGATTCGCTGTTTTCCTTGCCAATCATCAATCATTCAAACGCGCAGCAATGTCATCCTGAGCGGAGTGGAGCGAGAGCGAAACGGAGTCGAAGGATCTGCCAGCATGGATATTCTTATCAAACGGCTTAAGTCCCAGGCATCAGATCCTTCGGCTTCGCTGCGCTGCCGCTCCGCTTCGCTCAGGATGACAGTCAGGTGTGTCGTTTTTTTGATGATTGCCATTCGGTGAATCAGTAAACCATGCACAAAGGAGTCGTGCAGGAGGTTCGGCATGTTCTCCTGCCCGGCTCCTTCGTTCATTTCTGAAAGCGGGTGACTGTAAATAATGAAATTCCTCATGAACCATAAGGGCACCAAAATCTGGACGATCATCACCTGCATCGTGCTGGTGCTGGCGATCGTGATCAACGTGGTGCTGCTGAAAGTGCCCATCGTGACCAACTCCCTGAACCTGGTGTTCGGCGGGGAGCGGGCCATCGTGTCCGAAAAGACCCAGGAACTGACCAAGGAGCAGGCCCTCGCCGCGGCGGAGGACTTCGTGATCGAAGTGGAAAAGGAAGGCATCACCCTGCTGAAAAACGAAAACGCCGCCCTGCCGCTGGCAAACGGCCCCAAGGTGAGCGTGTTCGGCAAGAACTCCGTGAACCTGGTGTACTCCGGTTCCGGCTCGGCGGGCAATTCCTCCTCCACCGTGAAAACGCTCTACGAAAGCCTGGAAGCGGCGGGCATCGCCTACAACCCCACGCTGAAGAGCTTCTATGACGACAAGAACCTGTCCGGCTCCGGGCGGCCCGACAACCCGGCCATGACCTCCGGCCAGCGGCTTTCTGGCTTCGCCACCGGCGAAACGCCCATCGCCTCCTACACCAGCGCCGTGACCGGCAGCTACGCCGATTATCACGACGCGGCCATCGTGGTCATCTCCCGCATCGGCGGCGAGGGCTTCGACCTGCCCCGCACCATGGCGACGGACTTCACCCTGGCCACCGCCGTCACCGGCGCGGAATCCCCCACCAGCCATTACCTCCAGCTGGACGCCAACGAAAAAGCCCTGCTGGCCCACGCCAAGGAGAACTTTGACAAGGTGGTGGTGGTGCTGAACATCGGCTCCACCCTGGAAATCGACGAACTGAAACAGGACGCGGATATCGACGCCATCCTCTGGATGGGCTTCCCTGGCTCCACCGGCGTGATGGCCCTGGGCCAGGTGCTGGCGGGCAATACGAACCCCTCCGGCCACACGGTCGACACCTGGGCGGTGGACTTCACCAAAGACCCCACCTGGTACAACACCGGCGTGTACGGCAGCGAGTTCGGCAACCGCTACCTGTACAACGGCGAGAAAACGGACTACGCCTTCGTCAACTACGAGGAAGGCATCTATGTGGGCTACCGCTACTATGAGACCCGCGGCTATGAGGAAGAAAAGGCCGGGAACGCGGACTGGTACGCCCAGAACGTTTCCTATCCCTTCGGCTACGGTCTCAGCTACACCACCTTTGACTGGAACGTGAAGTTCGGCAAGGCCGACGGCAGCGCCATCACCGCCGCCGACACCCTGACCGCCACCGTCACCGTCAAGAACACCGGCAGCTGCGCGGGCAAGGACGTGGTGCAGCTTTATTACAGCGCGCCTTACGATTACGAGGGCAACGCCATTGAAAAGCCCTACGTGGTGCTGGGGGACTTTGTGAAAACCAAGCTGCTGAACCCCGGCGAATCCCAGGAAGTGACGCTGACCCTGGCGGTGCAGGATATGAAATCCTACGACTACGCCGACGCCAACCAGAACGGCTTCAAGGGCTATGAGCTGGACGCCGGTGCCTACGGCCTGATCGTGGCTTCCGACGCGCACACGGCCAAGGCTTCCGCCCAGTATACCCTCAGTGAAGCGGCCCAGCTTTCCACTATCGCCAACGCGCAGGACGAGGAAGTGACCGTGGAGAACCGTTTCGACGACGTGAGTGCGGGCATCTTCGGCGATACCACCTATGCTTCCTACGTCAGCCGCAAGGACTTCGAGGGCACCATGCCCAAGACCTACCTGGCCGACGAGCGCCGCACCCTGACCGACGATCTGAAAACCGAACTGGACAATTCCAAGAAGCGCAAGTATACCGCCTCCGACGAGGGGATGCCCTGGGAGGTGAAGGGCGACGCGCCTGCCGCAACCGCCATCAACAATGGCATTTCCCTGCGGGATATGCTGAACGACGAAAACGGCAATCTGGTGGGCAAGGCTTCCTTCGACGACGCCCGCTGGGAAAAGTTGCTGGACGAAATCAGCCTGGACGAAATGAAGGGCCTGGTGGGCTTCGGCGCGTTCCGCACCAACGCCATTTCCGGCGCGGACGGCATTGTGGATAAGCCCATGACCATCGACGCGGACGGCCCCTCCGGCTTCACCAGCTTCATCTCCGAGGCCGACGTGTACGGCACCTGCCTGTACCAGGCCGAGGCCGTCATGGGCGCGACCTGGAACGTGGAACTGGCCCAGCAGATGGGCGAAATCGTGGGCGACGAGGGCAATGTGGGCAACGAAAAGACCGGCGTGCCTTACTCCGGCTGGTACGCGCCCGCCGTGAACATCCACCGCTCTCCCTTCGCGGGCCGCAACTGGGAATACTACAGCGAGGACGGCGCGCTCTCCGGCAAATTCGCCGCCAGCGTGATCCAGGGCGCGAAGGAAAAGGGCGTGTACTGCTACGTAAAGCATTTCGCCATCAACGACCAGGAAACCGACCGTGAATACAACGGTATCCTGGTGTGGGCCAACGAGCAGGCCATGCGCGAAATCTATTTGAAGCCCTTTGAAATTGCCGTGAAGGAAGGCGGCGCAGGCGGCATGATGAGCTCCTTCAACCGCATCGGCATGAAGTGGGCGGGCGGCAGCTATCCGTTGCTCACCAGCGTCCTGCGGGATGAGTAGGGCTTCCGGGGCATGGTCATCACCGACTACAGCCTGAACACCTACACCCACGTGGATGAAATGATCCGCGCGGGCGGCGACCTGTTCCTGACCCAGGACACCAAGACCTTCAACAAGGACGACGACGCCACCCAGATCACCCTGCTTCGCAAGGCGACCAAGAACATCCTGTACACCGTGGTGAACAGCAACGCCATGAGCGTCAATATCGAAGGCTACCTGAAACCCCTCTGGCAGGAGTGGATGGTGTACATCGACATCGCCCTGGGCGCGCTGCTAGTTCTCTGGGGAGTGGGCATCATCCTCGCCACCAAGAAGAATCCCAAGCCCATCCAGAAAAAAAGCGAAAGCATAGCAACTGTTCGGTCGTCTTGTAAAAGATGCTTGAAGCAACAATACCAAATAGCTGTAGGGGCGGATATTATCCGCCCGTATTTGCGGGAAATCACGAACGGTGATTCATCGACTCGACGATGATGTACGTGGGGATGCGGGCGGATATTATCCGCCCCTACAGTTGTGACGCTTTGCGGCTGAAAGTGCTCTATCGTGCCGCGACTGAACAATGACAATCATTCACAGAACAAAAGCTGCCGCGCTGGCCCACAAGAGTCAGCCCGGCGGTTTTTTGTTTTTTCTCATAATTCCCGCGGTTCCGCTCCTTATCTGATGCGGTTTCTCAGCCCACATTTCAGTTCGAGAATCAATCGGCGGTATGGCTTGTTTTTAAAAAGTGTACAATGACGGATGTTGTTTTTGACAATTAAATAACCAAATAAGGCTGACGATTTTACTGTTTTATGCTAAGATAGATAAGCAAAAAAGAGAAACCCAATGATTCAAAATAGTACACCTTTTTGGATTCTGCGAAGCGCGGAGGGGAAAACGCGGCTGAAAAACGCGCCGCTTTTGATTGAATGATCCATAAACAAATAAAGTGGGGAGGCGGAGTATGACAACCATCAATCCGAGAAAGCCGGCGCCTTACACGATGAAGGGCGCGCTGGCGAAGAAGCTGTTCAATTCCAAGACGCTCATTCTGATGTGCGTCCCGGCGATCATCTACTTCATCGCGTTCAGCTACGCGCCGCTGCCGGGCATCTACGTGGCGTTCGTCAACTACAACTATCGCAAGGGCATCTTCGGCAGTCCCTTCGTGGGGCTCAAGAACTTCGACTTCGTTGCCAAGTCCGGCCAATTGTGGACGCTGACGAAGAACACCATCCTGTTTAACCTGGCGTTCATACTGCTTGACAACCTGCTGGCGGTCACGGTGGCTATTCTGCTCAAGGAAATCCAGAGTAAGTCCTTCCGCAAGGTCAGCCAGACCATGATGTTCCTGCCCTACTTCATCTCCCAGGTGCTGGTGGGCCTGCTGGTGTTCAGCCTGCTCAACTCCGACACCGGCTTCCTGAACGTGGTGCTCAAAGCCCTGGGGGCGGAGCTGTGGCAGAAAACGGGCTACAACTCCGTGGTCTACTTCGCCGCCATCATGGGCATTGACGATTCCATCATCGAGGCGTCCATGATCGACGGCGCGAACGGCTGGCAGAAGATCCGCTATATCATCCTGCCGAGCCTGAAACCCACGGTCGTTATCCTGCTCCTGTTCGCCTTGGGCGGCATCGTGAAGGGCGACTTCGGCCTGTTCTGGAACCTGGTGGGCCGCAATCCCATCCTGTACAAAAAGGTGGACATCATCGAAATGTACGTGTACCGCGCCACGGTGTCCGACTTCAACTTCTCCACCGCTTCGGCTGTGGGTCTGTATCAGTCCCTGATCGGCTTTATCCTGGTGCTGACGGTCAACGCCATCGTAAAGAAGATCGAGCCGGACTATTCCCTGTTCTGAGGAGGTGGGAAGAATGGCAAAGAATAAAGACGGTATGCTGGAAAGCACCGGCAAAATCAAGCTGACGACCTCCGACTATGTGATTCGCGGCATCGGTTACTTCTTCATCACCATTTTCGCCATCGTGAGCATCCTGCCTTTCCTGATCATCCTGGGCACCTCCTTTGAAACGGAAGAGAACATCATCTCCAAGGGCGTGACCCTGATCCCCCGGGAGTTCACCACCGCGGCCTACGAGCTGGTAATCAAGGGCGGCAGCATTTGGCAGTCCTACTGCCTGACCATCGTGATGACGGCCATTGGCACCACCATCGGCCTGTTCATCTGCGCCATGACGGGCTATGCCCTCCAGCGCAAGGACTTCCCCTTCCGCAACGGCATTTCCTTCTTTGTTTACTTCACCAGCCTGTTCCAGGCGGGCCTCGCGCCGTACTACCTGCTGATGACCCAGACCTACCACCTGAACAATTCCTACTTCGCGGTGCTGCTGCCGCTGATGGTGTCAAGCTGGCTGATCATCCTGATGAAGAACTTCGCCAAGTCCATCCCGCATGAACTGACCGAATCCGGCAAGATCGACGGCGCGGGCGACTTCAAGATTTTCACCTCTATCATCCTGCCCATGCTCAAGCCCGGCCTGGCGACGGTCGGCCTGTTCCTTGCCCTGGGCTATTGGAACGAGTGGTATCAGTCCTCCCTGTTCCTGCAAAACAAGCAGGTTCTCCCTTTGCAGTACAGCCTGTATAAGATCATCAACGAAGCCCAGTCTTTGAAAAACTCCGTGGCAAGCCAGTACGTCACGGTGGACAGCCTGCCTTCTGAATCCCTGAAGATGGCCACCGCCATGATGGCCACCGGCCCCATCATCTTCCTGTATCCCTTCGTGCAGCGCTACTTCATCGGCGGCATCACCGTCGGCGCGGTCAAAGGGTAATATGAGTGAGAAGATAGGAGATAGGAGTTAGGAGTTTTACCATGATTTTATGTAATGCTCCATCCAGTTTGTATAAGCCTAACCCGGATAAAACGGAAACGAGCAAGCATGAGATCAGCCAAAAGCCTTCCCCTCAAGGGGAAGCCTTTTGGGCCGCCTCTCCATCTTCGCGAATACATCCTGCTTCGTCAGCTTTTGCCATTTTGCGAAAACTTTCGCTTATAAGTGGCCTAACGCCTCTTTCATCAAGATTATCTCCTATTTTCTATCTCCTAACTCCTAACTGAATTTGTCCCCAAGGGCCGTATGCCCTAAAAATAAAAGGAGGAAAACTCATGAAGAAAATCCTTGCTCTGCTCCTGGCTGCGATCATGGTTCTCAGCCTCTGCGCGGTGTCCTTCGCGGAAGAAATCTCCGTGGCGAACGCCGAAGACGTATGGGCCGCGAAGTGGGCCGACGTTGACACGTCCAAGCATGTGGTCATTAACTACATGACCACCGGCGACGCGCCCAAGACCGGCGCGAACGCTGAAATGCTGGCCCAGCTGAACGCCATCCTGACCGAAAAGGTCAACGCGGAACTGAACATCGTCTGGATCTCCTGGACGGACTATCTGGCCAACTACAACCTGCGCATCGCGTCCATGGACGGCTCCATCGACCTGATCGGTTCTTCCACCGACTGGCTGGACGCATGGCCCAACGCCAAGCGCGGCGGCTTCCTGGAGCTTGATCCCGACTTGCTGGCCAAGTACGCGCCTGTTACCTATGCCACCGTTCCCCAGGAGCACTGGGACGTGTGCACCTATGAAGGCGACATCTACTTCATCCCCGAAGACAACTTCTCCCAGTGGACCAACCACGGCTGGTGCTACCGTCTGGACTGGGCCAAGGAAGCCGGCCTGGAAAACGGCTGCCAGACCTGGGCTGACCTGACCACCTATGTGAAGTATGTCAAGGACACCTACGGCGATCAGCTGCTGGCCGTGTGGGATACCGACGGCACCGCCTATACCGCTTACGGCTATATTGATTCCTTCGTGAAGTGGCGCTCCATCGACGGCCTGGCCTCCGGCGCTCTGTGGGGCGGCTATCTGGATGATCCCTACACCATCAACTGCCAGTTCCTCGAAGAAACCGACCTGCTGGTGGAATATGCCAAGATGATGAAGGAATGGGACGAAATCGGCGTGTGGCCCACCGACGTGCTCTCCAACACCGGCGCTGACAACCGCCTTGAGTTCCGTCAGGGCAAGACCGGTCTGGAACAGCACCACACCCAGACCTGGACCGGCATCGTGTCTCCCAACGCCAGCTCTGACAACACCATGTATCTGACCGATGAAGACGCCGACGTGGGCTTCTACTACTTCGGCAAAGAAGCCGGTTACGTGACCCGCGACCTGGTGACCCATGGCGTGGCCGCCGTCTCCGCCGCTTCCGCCAATCCCGAGCGCACCCTGATGGTCTATGACCTGCTGCGCAACGACAAGGAATGCTACGACCTGTTCAACTACGGTCTGGAAGGCCGCACCTATGCCATCGACGAGAACGGCTATCGTTACACTCCCGATACCTATGTGGCCGATAACGACAGCATCTCCACCAACTGGTGGTGGGGCCGCAACGACGAGCTGGAAATCCCCTCCGCCGCCATGAACTGGGATGCCATCAACGCCCTGTATGACGAATATGACAAGGTCGCCGTGATGTATCCCTACGAAGCGTTCGTGTTCGACAACAGCATGGTGCAGAGCTACATCAACCAGTGCAACGAAACCTACAACACCTACATGAAGTACATCTGCTTCGGCCAGTACGACGTGACCCCCGAAGAAATCGTGGCTGAATTCCAGGATGCGCTCCGTGCCGCTGGCGTGGACGAAGTGACCGCTGAACTGCAGGCCCAGATCGACGCCACCTACAAGAAGTAATTTCTCCATGACGCGCTGACCCGTTCAGCCATCCAACTCAGGGGATGCCCTGTTCTGCCGTCACGGGCGGAGGGGGCATCCCCTCTCTCATGCCCGGGCTTCCGCGCGGGAGCGGAGGGGGGCCAATGAAATTTCAGGAGAGAAAACGAATGAGCAGCAAGCGGAAATTGAATCAAAACTGGCGGTTTCACTTAGGCGACGTGCCGGACGCGGACTTTATGGGCTATGACGACCGGGCGTGGCGCACGATCACCCTGCCCCATGACTGGGCGGTGGAGCATCCCTTTGACAAAAGCAACGCAAGCGGCACGGGCTATCTGCCCGGCGGCACGGCCTGGTACCGCAAGCGTTTCACCCTGCCGGAGAATGCCGCGGGCAAATGCGTCCGCCTCCATTTCCTGGGCGTTTACAAGCACGCCAAAGTGTGGGTGAACAGCAACTACCTGGGCTTTCACGCCTATGGCTATACCAGCTTTTTTTATGACGTTTCTGAATTTGTCCGCCCCGGCGAGAACGTGATCGCCGTGCGCGTGGAGCACAATGAGGTGGCGGATTCCCGGTGGTACACCGGCAGCGGCATCGACCGGGATGTGATCCTGGAAATCGCGGAACCCGTCTGCTTCCTTCCCGGAGGAATCTTTGTCAGCACCCGGGAAGTGAACCCGGACGGCAGCGCCGTGCTGCGCGTTCAATACGAAACCGCCGGTGCGGAGAAGGCGCGTTTTTCTTTGCTGGGCCAGCAGGCGGAGGGCAACGGCCCCTGCGGCACGGTGGAAATCCATCTTCCCGCCGCCCCGCTTTGGAGCCCGGAGCATCCCAACCTGGCCGACCTGACTGCGGAAGCCGTTGCGAACGGGCGGGTGACCGACCGGGAAATCCTTCCCGTGGGCATCCGTACTTTCCGCTTCGACCCGGACGAGGGCTTTTTCCTGAACGGCGAAAACATGAAAATCAAGGGCGTCTGCGTCCATCATGACGCGGGCTGCCTGGGCGCGGCGGTGCCGAAAGCCGTGTGGGCGCGGCGGCTGAAAAAGTTCAAGGAAGCGGGCTGCAACGCCATCCGCACCGCCCATAATCCCCCCGACCCCGACCTGCTCGACCTGTGCGACGAACTGGGATTCCTGGTGATGGACGAGGCGTTCGACGAATGGGAGGGCACGAAAAATAAATGGTGGCAGGGCCACAACGTCTACCCGCCCAAGCATTACGGCTACGCGGAGGATTTCCCCCAGTGGCATGAAGCCGACCTGTCCTCCATGATCCTGCGCGACCGGAACCACCCCAGCGTCGTGCTGTGGAGCATCGGCAACGAGATCGACTATCCCAACGACCCGTATGTGACCCCGCTGTTCAAGGAAGCCCTGGGGAACAACGACGCCAACAAGCCCGCCGCCGAGCGGGTGTACGACGCGCGCAAGCCCGACGCGGGACGGCTGGCGAAGATGGCGAAAAAACTGACGGATATGGCGCACGCCCTGGACGACACCCGGCCCGTCACCAGCGCGCTCTCCTTCCCCGAACTGTCCAACCGCACGGGCTACGCCGACGCGTTGGATTTGTCCGGCTACAACTACCGGGAGCACTTTTATGACGACGACCACGCCCGCTATCCCGGCCGGGTGATTTTAGGCAGCGAAAACAGCCACGATCCCAAGGCATGGATCGCCGTGCGCGACCGGAAATTCATTTCCGCCCAGTTCCTGTGGACGGGCATTGACTTCCTGGGCGAATGCCGGGGCTGGCCCGTGCGCATCAGCCAGGCGGGAATGCTGAACCTGGCGGGCTTTGAAAAGCCGCTGTTCTATCAGCGCAAGGCCCTGTGGACGAAGGAGCCCTTCGTGCGCGTCGCCGTCGGCGACGGGGACGCGGAGCGCCACGGCGTGTGGAACGAGCATTTCCGCTGGGAAGGCGAGCCGGGGCAAAAGAAAATCGTGTCCTGTTACACCAACGAAAAAACGGTTGAATTGTTCCTGAACGGCCAATCCCTGGGCAAAAAAGAAGCGCGGGACGAAGATGGCTGCCGCGTCTGCTGGGAGGTGGCCTATGCGCCCGGCGTCCTGCGGGCGGTGACTGACAGCGGGGAGGACACCCTTTCCACTGCGCGGGCCGCCTCCTCCATCGCTTTGTCGGCGGATACGAATACCCTGGTTTCCAACGGCCAGGAGACCGTTCAGGTGGAAGTCACCTTGCTGGACGAAAACGGCCATCCGGCCCAGGACGAAATCATTCATTGCCAGACGGCGGGAGATATGGCGCTGCTGGGAATCGAAAACGGCCAGCCGGACGATTTGACGCCCTACGCCGAGAATTACCGCGCGACGCTGGACGGCCGCGCCATCGTGTATCTGCGGGCGGGCTGCGCTCGTGGGGAGGCGAAGCTCCTCGTTTGGACAACGTCGGGCCTGAAACAGGAGGTCGCGTTTGAGCTGAAAGCATAAGGCAAAAAATGTGGTTAACGCGCAAGTAGGGCCCAAAGAAACAGGGGAATCGCTTATTGCAATTAAATTACAAATCTGTTTCAATTTAGAGAACAAATGTAGGGGCGGATATTATCCGCCCGCATGGTCGGGCAAAATCATCGACACCAAATTGGCATGAATGAATGATTTACAGGATGCGGGCGGATGATATCCGCCCCTACAATTGCATGGTTGTT
>CADAKE010000140.1 GCA_902788445.1 uncultured Eubacteriales bacterium | reverse complement strand
TCTGGCCAAGGAAAAGGGCATCCCGGTCATCGCTTATGACCGCCTGCTGATGGAATCCGACGCCGTTTCCTACTATGCCACCTTCGATAACTACATGGTCGGCACCAAGCAGGGCACCTACATTAAGGAAGCCCTGGATCTGGACAACGCGGAAGGCCCCTTCGCCCTGGAAATCACCGCTGGCGACCCCGGCGACAACAACGCCCGTTACTTCTATCAGGGCGCTCTGGACGTGCTGCAGCCCTATCTGGACGCTGGCAAGCTGACCGTTAAGTCCGGCCAGATCGAATTCACCGACGTTGCCACCCCCACCTGGAAGACCGAAGTTGCCCAGACCCGCGCGGACGGCATCCTGGCTTCCTACTACTCTGACGGCTCCAGCATTGACGCCTGGCTGTGCTCCAACGACTCCACCGCCCTGGGCGTGACCAACGCGCTGGAAGCCAACTATGACGGCGAATGGCCCATCATCACCGGCCAGGACTGCGACATCTCCAACGTCAAGAACATGATCGCCGGCAAGCAGAGCATGTCCGTGTTCAAGGACACCCGTACCCTGGCGGCTCAGGTTGTGAAGATGGTTGGACAGATCCTCGCGGGCGAAACCGTTGACGTGAACGACACCACCACCTACGACAACAACAAGATCGTGGTTCCTTCCTTCCTGTGCGAGCCCGTGTTCGCGGATGTGAACAACTACGCCGAACTGCTGCTCGACTCCGGCTACTACACCGCCGACCAGCTGCAGTAATTGCATAACCATGTAACAGCCCGGTAAAACGGGGGAACGATGCAGGCGGGCTCATCCCGCCTGCATCGTTTCAGGTAAATTTCCATCTGTTTGTGAAGCTGGAGGAGAGCCATGGCCAAAATTCTGCTGGAAATGAAGAATATTACAAAGACTTTCCCGGGTGTAAAAGCGCTCGACAACGTGAATCTTCAGGTGGAAGAGGGCGAAATCCATGCGCTGGTGGGGGAAAACGGCGCGGGAAAATCGACCCTGATGAACGTACTGAGCGGCATTTATCCCCACGGCACGTATGAGGGCGACATCATCTACGACGGGAAAGTCTGCAAATTCTCCACAATCAAGGACTCGGAAAAGCTGGGCATCGTCATCATCCATCAGGAACTGGCGCTGGTGCCCGAAATGACGATCGGCGAAAACATGTACCTGGGCAACGAACAGGGCCACAAGTTCGCCATCAACTGGAACAAAACATATTCGGAAGCCGATAAATACCTCAAAATGGTGGGCCTGGAGGAAAGCTCCAAGACCCAGGTGAAAACCATCGGCACCGGCAAACAGCAGCTGGTGGAAATCGCCAAGGCGCTCGCCAAGAAGGCGAGGCTGCTGATCCTGGACGAACCCACGTCCTCCCTGAATGAAGAAGATTCCCGCGCACTGCTGGATCTGATGCTCAGCTTCAAAAAGCAGGGAATGACGATGATCATCATCACCCACAAGCTGAACGAAGTATCCTATGTGGCGGACAAAATAACCGTTCTCCGCGACGGCTCCACCATCGAAACGATCGACAACCACGGCGCTGAGCCCGTCAGCGAGGAGCGCATCATCAAGGGCATGGTTGGCCGCGAAATCACCAACCGCTTCCCCAAGCGCGAAAACGTCAAAATCGGCGACGTCGAAATGGAAGTCAGCCATTGGACGGTGCATCATCCCCTGTATCCCGAGCGCAAGGTGGTGGACGACGTGTCCATGTACGTGCGCAAGGGCGAGGTGGTCGGCATCTACGGCCTGATGGGCGCGGGCCGCACCGAGCTTGCCATGAGCATTTTCGGCCAGAGCTACGGCGTCAATTTTTCGGGCGAACTGAAGCTGAACGGCAAACCCGTCAAAATCCGCAAGAGCGAGGCGGACGCTATCCGCCATGGCATCGCCTACGTCACCGAGGATCGGAAGGGCAACGGCCTGGTGCTGAGCCAGTCCATCAAGGTGAACACCTCCCTGGCGAACCTGAAAGCGATTTCTAAAAATACCGTTATCGACGCCGACAAGGAATACGCCGTGGCGGAGGAATACAGAAATAAGCTGAAAACCAAAACGCCTTCCGTGGAGCAGCTGGTGGGCAACCTCTCCGGCGGCAACCAGCAAAAGGTGCTGCTGGCTAAGTGGATGTTCGCAGAGCCCGATGTGCTGCTGCTGGACGAACCCACCCGCGGCATCGACGTGGGCGCGAAATATGAAATCTACTGCATTATCAACGACCTGGCCGCGGCGGGCAAGTGCGTGGTGCTCATTTCTTCCGAGCTGCCCGAGGTGCTGGGCATGAGCGACCGCATTTATATCATGAACGAGGCGAAAATCATCGGTGAGATGAAAGCCGAGGACGCCACCCAGGAAAACATCATGGCGGCCATCCTCAGATCGGGAAGGGGTGCTTGACGATGAGCGAGAATCGGGCCGTATCCCCCGGCAAAAAGTCTTTGTTCCAGGACTTCAAAGCCGGTGAGTTTTTCCAGAAATACACCATGATCATCGCCCTGGTGGTCGTGACGATCGTCTTTTCCCTGTGGCCGGGAAAGAACGGGCTGATCCTCCAGCCCGCCAACGTGACCGGCCTGATCGCTGAAAACGCCTACGTGTTCGTGCTGGCTACCGGTATGCTGATGTGCATTCTGACAGGCGGCAACATCGACCTGTCCGTCGGTTCCGTGGTGTGCTTCACCGCCGCCATCGGCTGCGTGATGATGGCGTCCGGGGTGAACATGTGGCTGACGGTGCTGGCGATGCTGGCCATCGGTTTAGCCATTGGCGCGTTCCAGGGCTTCTGGATCGCCAAAATTCAGGTGCCCGCGTTCATCGCCACGTTGGCCGGGATGTACGCTTTCCGCGGCTTCTCCAACGTGGTGCTCAACGGCTACCGCGTGGACATCACCAACCAGCAGTTCCTCGACCTGTTCGGCAACGGCAAAACGAGCTTCGTGCCGGATTACATCCGTCAGGCCATGCCGGGCCTGGACAGCGTGTTCACGAAGGATAACGCTTTCCTGAGCGCGCTGATCGGCCAAAACTTCGTCGCCAAGTTCAACGTCACCTGCATGTGCATCGGCATCGTGGCGGCGCTGGTGTTTGTGCTGATCAAGGTGCGCAAGATTTTGGTGCAGAAGAAGCTGGGCATCAGCCAGTCGATTCCCGGACAAATCATTTCCACCGTCATCATTGCCGCCCTCATTCTGTGGGTCACCTTCAAGCTGAGCTGCTACCGCGGCTTCCCGAACGTGCTGATCTGGACCATTCTGGTGCTGGGCATCTACGCTTACATCACCACCAAAACCGCCATCGGCCGCCACCTGTACGCCGTGGGCGGCAATGAAAAGGCCACCGCGCTTTCCGGCGTCAAGACGCGCAACGTGTACTGGTTCGCCTATGCCAACATCGGCCTCCTGGCCGGTTTGGCCGGTATCCTGACAGCGGGCCGCGCCAAGGGCATTGACCCCGTGTACGGCGAAGGGTACGAAATGGACGCCATCGCCTCCTGCTTCATCGGCGGCGCTTCCGCCTATGGCGGCACGGGTAAGGTGTCCGGCATGATCATCGGTGCCATTCTGATGGGCGTCATTAACAAGGGCATGATCATCGTGGGCGTGGACGCGAACTACCAGAAGGTGGTCAAGGGCATCGTGCTGTTGATCGCCGTCATGTTCGACGTGCTGTCCAAGCGGCAGAAACGATAACGCAGGGAGGAGGACAAAACGATGAATAACAAAGCAATTCTTGCGGCATTGAAAAAGAACGCGATGCTGATTGTCCTGGTTCTTGTGTATCTGTTTTTCCTGATCCTGACCAAGGGCAGCATTTTCAGCCCGTCCAGCTTTGCCGAACTGATCAACCAGAACGCTTACGTGTATATCCTGGGCGCCGGGATGCTGATGTGTATGCTCACGGGCGGCAACATTGACCTGAGTTGCGGCGCGTTCGTGTGTTTGCTCGGCGCGTTCGGCGGCGTATTCATGATCGTGCAGGGCCTGGGCACCGGCGTTTCCATCGCGCTGATGCTGCTCATCGGTGTGGTGTACGGCTGCGTGCTGGGCTACCTGATCGCCTATGTGCACATTCCCCCGTGGATCGCTACCCTGGCCGGGTATCTGGCCTTCCGCGGCCTGGGCACCTCCATCCTCTCCGCCAATTCCAAGACCGGTTCCCTGGCCCCGTTCCCGGTGGATTTCCAGAACATTTTCTACGGCCGCGTTTTCCCGACGGAAAAAGGCGTGTTCAACTGGCCCTGCTTCCTCTTCGGCGTGGCCGCCGCCGCACTGGTGGTGCTGGTCATATTCACGACCCGGAAAAACCGGCTGTCCAAGGGCTATGAGGCGGATACCGTGAAAGCCGCCGCTGTCAAGAGCGGCCTGGGCGCGGCGGTTATCCTGCTGGTCATGTCCCGGCTGGCGCTGGACGGCGGCATCCCCACCACCTTGCTGTGGGTGGCTGGCATCGTGCTGATTTACAGCTTCATCACCAGCAAAACCACCGTGGGCCGCCACTTCTACGTGGTCGGCGGCAACATGGAGGCGGCGCGGCTCTCCGGCGTAAACACCCGGCGCATCATGTTCCTGGCTTACCTGAACATGGCTATCCTGACCGCCATCGCCACCTTCACGGTCATTGCCCGCTCCCAGAGCGCCTACGCCGACGTGGGCAAGAACTTTGAAATGGACGCCATCTCCGCCTGCGTCGTGGGCGGCGTGAGCGCCAGCGGCGGCGCGGGCACGGTGCTGGGCATGGTGGTCGGCGCGACCTTGATCGGCGTCATTAACCTGGGCATGAGTCTCATCAGCCTGGACGCCAACTATCAGCGCGTGGTCAAGGGCTTCGTGCTTCTGGCTGCCGTGGTGTTCGACATCCTGTCCAAGAAACGGCAAAAGTAAGGGATTCCCAAGCAGAATATTTCACCCCCGTGACCATTTGTCACGGGGGTTTGATGAAAGAAGGGGTTGACTTGAACAGCGGGAAAACACGGGCCACCTTGCTTGGCGTCGTGGCAGCGTATATGTTCTATCTCGCCTATCAGCTGTTTGAAAGCCGCGCCGACACCGACACCACCATGACCCCGGCGGCGCGGATCTTGTTCATCGCGTTCTTTGTTTTGGCGGGCATTGCCGTGGCGGTGTATACCGTCCATGTTTGGCGGCACAGCAGCGAACAAGAGGAAGAACAAAAAACGAAGGACGATGAAAACAGCCTGAAATAAACCGATTTCATAAGGAGAGAACGGAATGGAAGAATTATTATCCGCCCTGGAGCAGGCGTTCGCGGACTACCGGCAGGACGTAGACAAGTATGAGCAGAAGCGCAAGCCCACCGACGGGCTGCTGGGCTTTGGACATTCGCTGAAAGATGAAGCCTGCCATGAGAAGCTGGACGAGTGCGTGGATAAAATCGTCGGCGAAATCTGCCAGGCGCGGCCCTCCCCCGCGGACGCGAAACGCGCGGTCAGCCTGCTGCTGTCGCGGGACGATCTTCCGTCCTGGCCGTTGGCTGCTCAGTGGATGCTCCACGCCATCGAGCGCCACAGCCTCCCGCTGATTCCGTTTCTTTCTCCTGAAAGCGCGGCAGCGTTTGCGAAGGAGTACGCCGCCCGCTATAAGCCCTGGGAGCGCCTGCCCGCCCAGAAGGAAGTTTACAAAGCACTTAAGGCAAGGGCAAAATCATAATCATAGGCCCATTGAAGCGCAGCGTATGCGCTTCTTTTTTTGCAAGGAAAAAGCCGGAAGGGTTGCCCCTTCCGGTTGATGAACGGTTTTGAAAGATTAGCGGTTCAGGATGGTTTCTTCGGTGTCCTTGTCGAAGAAGTGCAGGCGGCTGGTGTCCATGGCCACCACGACGTCGTCACCGGCGCGGGTCTTGGTGCGCGGGTCAACGCGGGCGATCACGTTTTCGGCCTTGCCGGAGGTGGAGAAGTACAGATAGGTTTCAGAGCCCATCAATTCGGTGACTTCCACGTGCACCTTCATGGTAGCATCCTGATGTTCGGCCACGAATTCGGGAGCATCGTCAATGTTTTCGGGACGGATGCCCAGGGTGACTTCCTTGCCGATGTAGGATTCGTCCTTCAGCTTGGCAACCTTTTCCTGAGGAACAACGATCTTGTTGTCGCCGAACACGGCCACGATCTTGCCGTCTTCCTTCTGGAGGCGGGCATCGAAGAAGTTCATCTGGGGGCTGCCGATGAAGCCGGCCACGAACTTGTTGGCGGG
>CADAKE010000139.1 GCA_902788445.1 uncultured Eubacteriales bacterium | reverse complement strand
AATTCCGCGTACTTCTCCACGCCGGTCACAGGACGGAAATCCCCCTTCAATTCGCCCGGCGTGCCCATCCCCCAGCGGAAGCGCTCGCTGCCCCGCAAGACCAATTGTACATCGGCGTACACGTCGTGGGCTTCATAGGCGGGTTCCTTCACTTCCTGGGTATATTCCTGCATGTTGACGAATACATTATCCCCGTCAATGTCGTGGTGTCCCAGGGAAAGAGACGCGAAATCAGCGGTCAAAAGGAACTGCTGCGCCGTGGCGAAGTTCTTACCCAGCTTCGCCCAATCGAAGGAAAAACCTTTTCCGGGGATAATTTCTTCAATGAACATTTTCGTGACCTCCTTTTTGAAATGAAGAGAGTGCAGAGTTCAGAGTACAGAGTGCAGATAATAAAGTTGATCAAAGGGACGCAGTCCAGCGCAATCAAAAATCTCTGTACTCTGTACTCTGCACTCTGTACTCTCTTTCAAAACTCCTCATACGAATCGGTATTCGTGTACTTTCCCGACGAGTAATGCGCCAGCATGGCCTGGGCGAAAGCCAGGTAATCGTACTGTTCCAAGGCGTCCACGATGCGCTCGTGCTTGGTGACGGTGCTGGCCAGGTGGGGCATTTTCGCCTCCAGTTGGAAGCCGGTGTCGGCGGCCCAGATAGCGTCCAGCACGGAGTTCAGGATGGAATGATTCAGAGAGCGGAACAGCGTCATGTGGAATCTTCTGTCCGCCTCCTCAAACATTTCGCCCCGTTCCCAGCGCTGCCGGATTTCATTCGCGCAGGCGCGCATTTCCGCGATATCCTCCTGTGTGATGGAATCGAACGCCTGGCGCATGAAGCTCAGTTCCAGTGCCTTGCGGATGGAGAACATTTCCCGCACGTGCTTGTCCTGCCCGTCCATGTGGAAGAACAGCACGTTCTGGAAAATGAAGTCCAGGCTGAACTCCCGCAGTTCCGTGCCCCGTCCCGGGCAGGCCCGCACCATGCCCATCAGTTCCATGCTCTTGATGGCTTCGCGCAGCACGTTCCGGCTCACGCCCAATTGGGCGCAAAGCTGCTGTTCCGTGGGCAGCAAATCCCCCGGCCCCAGCTTATGCTCCATGATATAGCTGCGAATTTCCCGAAACGCCTGGATATACAGCTTTTCATTTTTGCTGATCTCCGTCATGCACATCCCGCCTTTGTTACTTTGTAGGATGTTTTGCCGCTTCCATTATAAAGCAAACCGCGCCGGTCTGTCAACAAAAAGAATAATCTGGTCAAAAAAATGTCTAATGGTAAATTTATTTTCAAAACGGTATTGACAGAAGGAAAACTTTGTAGTACATTTATACCAACAAGGCGATTCCCGTTCTGGAACGCCGAACCAACGAATCATTTTTTTAAAGGAGGATTCCCCACATGAAGAAGCTGTTGGCTCTCCTGCTTTGGCCAACTTCAACGCCGTGCATCCCGAAATCAAGGTGAAGGTGCAGTATCTGGACTACGCCTCCGGCGACGACCAGGTGACCACCGCCATCGAAGCCAAGACCACCCCCGACATCGTGATGGAAGGCCCGGAACGCCTGGTTGCCAACTGGGGCGCCGCCGGCAAGATGCTGGACATCTCCGACCTGTGGGCGGACACCAAGGATGACATCATCGCCGCCAGCCCCGCCGTGGAAGCTGCCTGCAAGAACGGCGAAGGCATCTATTACGAGTATCCGCTGTGCATGACCACCCACTGCATGGTCATCAACTACAACGACTTTGAAGCCGCTGGCGCGCTCCAGTATCTGGACGAAGCGACCCACACCTGGACCACCGAAGGCTTCCTGAACGCTTTGGACGCGCTGAACGCCGCAGGCTACCAGCCCACTGCTGTCGTGTACTGCGGCGGTCAGGGCGGCGACCAGGGCACCCGCGCGCTGGTGACCAACCTGTATTCCGGCCAGTTCACCAATGCTGACCACACCGCCTACACCATGACCAGCGAAGAAAACATCAAGGCCCTGACCCTGCTGCAGACCCTGGTAAATGAAGGCAAGCTGGACGCCGACCCCGGCATCGTGGCGGGCGACGAAATCGCGCTGTTCTGCAACAGCACCATCTCCATCGGCTTCTGCTGGAACGCCTCTGCCGCCGTGTCCAACAAGGCCAGCCTGGCGGACGACGTGAAAGTGTTCCCCATGGCCTTCCCCTCTGACGACGGCGTGCCCGAACTGCAGGGCGGCATCTGGGGCTTCGGCCTGTTCGACAACGGCGACGAAGCCAAGGCCGCCGCGGCCAAGACCTTCGTGAAGTTCGTCTGCGACGATCCTTCCCAGGCCGCTGCCAGCGTTTACGCTTCCGGCTTCTTCCCCACCCGCGCTTCCCTGGGCGACGTGTACGCGGGCACCGATAAGGCTGAAAACGGCGACTATGCCATCTTCATGCCGTTCCTGGGCGACTACTACCAGGTCACTCCCAACTGGGCCGCGCAGCGCACCGAATGGTGGAACCTGCTCCAGCGCGTCTTCGCGGGCGGCGACGTGGCGGCCGAAGCGGCTGTGTATGAAGCCAATTCCAACAAATAAGGCAATAGGCATTAGGCAATAGGCATTAGGTTCCTTCAATTCAAATCCCTAATGTCTTTCAAGCCCCCATTCCCTCGCGGGGTGGGGGCGTTTGCTTCCGAAAGGAGAATTTCCGATGCAAAAAACCGCCGTCCAGCCCCGGCAGTCCGTAGCCATGATGCAGTCCCGCAGGCGGGAAAACATCGCGGGATACCTGTTCATGGCCCCCAGCCTGCTCTTTTTCCTGGGCTTCGTGGTGTTCCCGATGGTGATGTGCCTGGTGTACAGCTTCACCGATTACACCATGACCAGCTTTAGCTTTTCCGGTTTCGCCAATTATCAGCGGATGTTCCAGGACGCCATTTTTGGGAAAGCCCTCTGGAACACCATCATTCTGGTGCTGATCTCCGTGCCCGTCACCTGCTTTTTCTCCCTCTGGGCCGCGTCGATCATTTCCAAGCTGCATGACCGCACCACCTCCTTCTTCCGCTGCGTGTTTTATCTGCCGGTGGTCACCGGCTCCGTGGCGGTCACGGTGATCAGCCGCAACATGAACTGGCTGGGCGACGCCAGCACCGCCCTGGGCTGCATCATCACCATCCTGCTCACCACCTCCGTGGGCCAGCCCATCGTGCTCTACGTGTCCGCCCTCAACAACGTGGATCAGTCCCTGGTCGAGGCCGCGTCCGTGGACGGTGCCACCAACCTGCAAACCTTCTGGCGCATCAAGTGGCCCCAGATCATGCCCACCACCCTGTACATCCTGGTCATCACCACGATCAACAGCTTCCAGTGCTTCGCGCTGATTCAGCTCTTGACCTCCGGCGGGCCGAACCACGCCACGGAAACGATCATGTATTACATTTATTACAACGCCTTCAAGCTGCAAAGCTACGGCTACGGCAGCGCCATGGGCATCATCCTGGCCCTGATCATCGCGGCGTTCAGCGCCTTGCAGTTCAAGGTCGCCCAGACCGACAACGGCTGAGAAAGGAGGAGCAGACATGAGCGACAACATCGCGGCCATCCAGAAAAAGATGCAGCGCAAGCAGGCCAACACCGGCGGCGACCACAGCGTGCACCAGATCACGCCTTATGAAATCGCGGCGCTGGTGGTGCTGATCATCATTGCCATCCTGTTCATTTTCCCGCTGTACTGGATCATCACCGGCTCCTTCAAGAACGCCCAGGACGTGATCGCCAAGGTGCCCGTGTGGTTCCCCTTGCAGCCCACCATTGACAACTACCAGCGCCTATTCGCCCGTCCCGCCGTGCGCTGGCTGGGCAACACGGTGTTCCTCTGCGCCATGAGCATGGCGCTCACCTGCGTGTCCGCCTCCATGGGCGGCTACGCGCTGGCGAAAAAGAAGTTCGCCGGGCGCACTATCGTGTTCTCCATCTTCGTGTGCGCCATGGCCCTGCCCAAGCAGGTCATCCTGATCCCCCTGCTGAAGGAAATGGCGTTCCTGAAGCTGCACAACACCCTCTGGGCCGTCATCCTGCCCACCGTGGGCTGGCCCTTCGGCGTGTTCCTGATGAAGCAGTTCAGCGAAACGATTCCCGAATCCCTGCTGGAAGCCGCCCGCATCGACGGCGCGGGCGAGGCCCGCACGTTCGTGGAAATCGTGCTGCCCATCATCAAGCCCGGCATCGGCGCGCTGGCAATCTTCACCTTCATCACCGCCTGGAACGATTACTTCCTGCAATTGATCATGCTCAACGACACCGACGTGCTCACCATCTCCCTGGGCATCGCCAAGCTGCAAAGCGAACTGAGCAACGACTTCGGCCTCATCATGGCTGGCGCGGCCCTGGGCTCCATCCCCATCATCATCATCTTCCTGCTCTTCCAGAAGTTCTTCACCCGCGGCATCACCATGGGCGCGGTCAAAGGCTAATGCCAGTGAGGAGTGAGGAGATAGGAGTGAGGAGATTATTTCGTCTTTGAAAGTCATTGTTCGTCGTAATTGTTCAGTCGACTCACGATAGAGCACTTGAAGCTGCGAAGCCTCACAACTGTAGGGGCGGATATCATCCGCCCGCATCACCACATACATCATAGTTGAGTCAATGAATCATCGTTCGTGATTTCCCGTAAATACGGGCGGATAATATCCGCCCCTACAGTGATATGGTTTTGTTGCTTCAAGTGTCTTTTACAAAACTGAATAGTTATGTTTCGTCAAAATAAATCTCCTATCTCCTATCTTCTAACTCCTATCTCTTTGCAAACGAAGGAGTGATTCATATGAATTTAAAAAAATACCATGGCGTCATTCCGGCGTTCTACGCCTGCTATGACGAGAACAATGAAGTGAGCCCCGAGCGCTGCCGGAAGCTGGCGCGTCACCTGGTGAACAAGGGCGTGAAGGGCCTGTATGTTGGCGGTTCCTCCGGGGAGTGCATTTACCTGGAAAAGGAAGAGCGCATGGCGACCCTCGAGGCCGTGATGGGCGAGGTCAAGGGCGAATGCGCCATCATCGCCCATGTGGGCTGCAACAATACCCGCGAATCCATGCAGCTGGCCGCCCATGCCGAAAGCCTGGGGGTGGACGCCATCGCCTCCATCCCGCCGATTTACTTCCACCTGCCGGAGTATTCCATCGCCCAGTATTGGAATGACATTTCTTCCGCCGCGCCGAACACGGACTTCGTGATCTACAACATCCCCCAGCTGGCGGGCGTGGCCCTGACCCCCTCGCTGTTCACCGAAATGCGGAAGAACCCGAAGGTCATCGGCGTGAAAAACTCCTCCATGCCCACCCAGGATATCGACACCTTCGTGCGCATCGGCGGCGAAAACTGCGTGGTCTTTAACGGCCCGGACGAACAGTTCGTCTCCGGCCGCGCCATCGGCGCCGCGCGGAAGCCGCTCCCATCCAGCATGAGGTCAACGCCATCATTTCCGAGCTCTGCGCCTGCAAGGGCAATATGTACGCCGTGATCAAGGGCGTGCTGAAAATCAACGAGGGCCTGGAGCTCGGCTCCGTCCGCAAGCCCCTCACCGGATTGCAGGAGGGCGATTGGCCCAAGGTCGAAATCGCCGCGAAGCATATCAAAGAGGCGATTGCGAAATACTGCTGAGCTAACACGAGAGTTCAGAGTGCAGAGTGCAGAGTACAGATGATATAGTGGATCAATTTTATTCCCTTATTGTCAAAGCTAAAATATCTGCACTCTGTACTCTGCACTCTGAACTCTATATGATGCTGAAAGAGGGAATCTATCATGAATAAAGACCTGCTTGCTTCCCAGCAGCAATGGATTCGGGAGGAGCTTTCCCGCTGCGCGGATTTCTGGCTCACCAAAGGCTGGGACAAAGAACACGGCGGCGTGTACACCTGCCTTGATCGCTGGGGCAACATCTACTCCACGGACAAGAGCGTGTGGATGCAGGGCCGCTGCGCGTGGACGTACTCCTGGCTGTGCCACCTGTACGGGAAAAAGGATGAATGGATGGCCTTCGCCAAGTCCTGCCTGGACTTCATGGAAGACCACTGCATCAACCGGGACAAGGGCAACCGCATGTACTTCACCGTCACCGCCGACGGGAAGCCCCTGCGCCAGCGCCGCTACTTCTTCTCCGAGAGCTTCTACGCCATCGCCAACGCGGAATACTACGCCCTGACCGGCGAGCAGGTGTACCTTGACCGGGCCCGCTTTGCCTACGACCTGTACTGGAAGCTGTACCAGGGATTGATGGAAGACCCGGTGGGCATGGGCCCCAAGACCATCCCCGAAACCCGCTCGGGCCGGGCGCTGGGAAATCCCATGATTTACCTGAACATCTGCTCCGTCCTGCGCCGCTGCGACCCCGCCCACACGGAGGAATACGACCAGCGCTCCCAGCAGTGCGTGGAGGAAATCTTCAAGTACCACCGCAAAGCGGACATGCACTGCACCCTGGAAAATGTCGGCCCGGACGGCGAGTTCCGGGGCGACGTGACCGAGGGCCGCATCGTGAACCCCGGCCACGACATCGAATGCACCTGGTTCCTGATGGAATACGCCAACCACAAGGGCGACAAGGAGCTGCACAAGCAGGCCGAAGCCATCTTCAACGACGCCATCAACGCGGGCTGGGACAAGGAGTACGCAAGGGCCTGCCCCCCGAAGCCTACGAGCACGACATGAAGCTGTGGTGGCCCCACAACGAGATCCTGATTTCCTCCCTCATGGCCTACCGGGACACCGGGGACGAAAAATACTACGACTGGTTCTGCAAGACCCTGGACTACTGCAAGGAAGTCTTTGCCGACCCGGAGAACGGCGAATGGTACGGCTACCTCCGCCGCGACGGCAAGCCCACCATGCCCTCCACCAAGGGCTCCACCTTCAAGGGCCCGTTCCATCTGCCACGGTGCCTGAGCATGACCGACCAGATGATCACCCAACTGCTGAATCAATGATTCCACGTTTCCCCGGGAGAAATCCCGGGGTTTTTTTGCGGACGGAGATGCAAAAAGGCGGCTGTTCAGATAAATTAACATAATTTCCCATGAAAGTTTTTTGCTCTTGTGGTTGTAATTTGCGGTAATTTCTGTATAATATATATTGAATGTTTTATGTTTATACAATCTGCCGCGCAGGGTGCTGGAAAATTGAAAAAAGGAGACGGGATAGATGAAGAAAAAACAAGCGCTCGTTTGGTCATTGATTGCCGCGCTGTGCCTGATGACGGTCATTACCGTTCTGGTGCTGCTGAGAAGCTACAATTCAAATCAATCCAATCAAAGCTCCCTGGCTGATTTGCAAATGGATCTGAACCGCGTCAAAGAGATGGCGGCGGAGAAAGATACGGAATTGAAAACGCAGGCCGCCGCATACCAGCAGCAATTGGAAGAAACGCGGCAGCGGCTTGCCAGCGTAACGGACGACCGCGATTCACTTCTCCAGCGCGTTCAGGCCATGGATGAATCCGCATCGCAGGCCGCGAAGGACGCGGAAGCGCTGCAAAGCAAGTATGACGCGGCGGCGGCCAGCCTGGACGCCCAAACGAATCGGATCGCGGAGATGAGCGCCGAGATCGAAAGCCTGAAAGCCGCCCATGCGGACACCAACAACCGTTCCGCCCAGGAGCAATCCTCCCTCCAGGAGGCATTGAACAAAGCGCAGGCGGAACTGGCCGCCACAGCGGAACAGCAAATGGCGCAGAGCGAACAGGCCGCCGCCCTGCGGGAAGAATTGGACGCCGTGATGGCCCGGGCGGCGCAGGACGCCGACCTGCTCCAAAGCAGATATGACACGGCGGTTGCCGCCTTAAGCGTTCAGACAAACCGCATCGCGGACCTGAACGCGCAGATTGAAAGCCTGAAAGCCGCTCAAAGGGACGCCGACCTGCTGCACGACAACGAGCAAAACTCGCTCCGGGAAACGCTGAACAAAACGCAGGGGGAGCTGGCCGCTCTCCAGGAAGAAAAGAAGCAATTGAATGAAAGCCTTTCCGCCCTGAAAGAGCAGGCCGAAGCAGAACTTGCCGCCGCCTCGGAACAGCAAATGGCGCAGAGCGAACAGACCGCCGCCCTGCGGGAAGAATTGGACGCCGCGATGGCCCAGGCGGCGCAGGACGCGGAACTGCTCCAAAGCAGATATGACACGGCGGTCGCCGCCTTAAGCGTTCAGACAAACCGGATTGCCGATTTGAACGGACAAATCGCAAGCCTGAAAGCCGCCCAAACGGATGCTGAACAGCTGCGCGCGAACGAACGATCCTCCCTCCAGGAAACGCTGGGCAAAGCGCAGGCGGAACTGGACAGCCTGCAAAAAAACAAGGAAGAACAGGAAAAAACGATTGCGGACTTGACCGCCGAATTGAACGCCGCGAAAGCCGCCTCGGAAAAGGACAAAGCGGAATCGGCAGCAAAAACCGCTTCGCTGAATGAACAGATTTCCAAAGTACAGACGGAGCTTGAAAACGAACGCAAGGAAAAGGAAGCTCAAATCAAGATGGCGGCCCAGCTGACGGAGGAACTGAACGCCGCGAAAGCCGCCGCGGAGAAGGAAACGAAGGATTCCACGGCAAAAATCGCCGACCTGAACGGGAAAATTGCCAGCGCTCAGGCGGAGCTGGACGCCGCGGCCAAGGAGAACGGAGCCCTGAACGCGTCCATCGCCGCTTTGAATGAACAGCTTGCCGCCGGAGAAAAAACCGCCGCGCAGGCAAACGCGCAGATCAGCGCGCTCAGCGAAGAACTGACCCAGACGAAAACTGTTTCGGATGAAAACATCAAAGCGTTAAGCGCGAAATTGGACGCGGCGCAGAAGGAACTGGCACAGGCAGGCACAGCGCTTGCCGATACGCAGTCCGCGCTGGAAAAAACCGCCGCCGAAGCCGCCGAACTGCGCGACAGCCTGGCGGCGGAAATTCAGAAATCCGCCCAGCTGACGGAAGAACTGGCTGTGCAGTCCGCCGAGCCGGAGGCGCTGCTCAAGCGCCTGGAAACTGTGCTCAGCACGGACGGCGCGCAGCGGGATGAACAGCTGAACAGCCTGTCCAGCCTGATCCTCCGCGCTTTCCGGGAAAGCATCGAAGCCGACCCCGAAGGCGGCGTCACGCATCCGGCGCCCGTCTCCGTGCTGATGGACGGACGGGAAGTGATGTCCATTTCCTACGACCTGACAGAAACGCAGGAAGCTCAGGCGTATGAAAACGCGGAGCTGATCAATGGAAGCCAGCCGTTCTTCCAGATTGACCTGAACCATGAAAAGACAGCGGCGCTCATCGTCAACGGCGTTTCGTTCGACCGACAGTCATTTGAAAACGCTTACGCGGAGGCGTTCTCCCAGCATCCCGACGCGGATGCGGCCGCCCTGAACCAGCTGGCCACGGAGGAAATCGTTAAAGCGGAGGTGCTCCGTCAGCACGCCGAGGCGCTGGGGCTGGACGCCGACGCGCCGGATATGGAAGCCAGACTGTGGGAAGCCGCGCTCAAAAACGTTACGGTAACGGATGCGGAATTTCTGCCTGTGCTGAAAGAGCAGCAGCAAAAGGAGGACGAAATCCTTGCCGCTCACCCGGCGGAATATGCCGCCCTGCTGCAGGAGGGGCGGATTGCCTCTTCCATTCTTCCCGAGAAAGCCCGGTTCGTGAAGCAATTGATCCTGCCCGTGGATTTCGCCGCCATCGACGAGCTGGTGGCGGAAATGGACAGGCTCCAGGAGAGGCTCTCGGTCGTCAATGAAATTGTGTACGGCCAGCCGACGCAGAGTATTCCCGCGGACGAATTGAAAAAGCTGGGGCAGGAACGGGATTTGCTGGCCAAGCAGGTGTCCCAGCTCAACAGTGACCGCAAGCTGCTCCTGAAAAATGACGAGCGCGCCAAAGAAAAGGCCGGAAGCCTTGCGCTCCAAATCCGGGAACATCAATTGACCTTCGAAGCCGCCGCCGCTCTGGCCCAGCCGGACGAAGCCATGCCCGCGTCCGGATACGCCGTGTTTGAAGGCGCCGCGCTTCCCACCAGGGATTTTGCCGCCGCCGCCCTGACGCTGAAAAAACAGGGGGATGTGAGCGACCCCATTAAAATGGCCGACGGTTACCACGTCCTTTATTACAGCGAGGAAATCACCGAAAACTCCGCGTCCATCCAGGCCGCGCAGGACCGGCTTCGCGGCGAGGTGCTGGCGGAGCTGCTCAAAGCCACAAAGGAAAGCCTGCTCTCGCAATGGATCAGCGAAGCGGAGGTCGTCTCCTATATCGAATAGCAAATCATCCGTAATTGCTCAGTTGTTTCATTCATAGGGCACTTTAAGTTACAGAGTTCCAAGTTCAAAGTTCCAAGTTCTAAGCCAATAGTGATAAACAAAATTCAGCTTAGAACTTAGAACTTTGAACTTAGAACTTAATGACTTAAAGTGCCCTTTCAATAACAGCGACTGACCAGTTACAATCATCCATCGAAACCGTCCACTGGCGGCACGCCTGCCGAGTTTAAACGACGCTGCCACAATCAATAAAGCGCACACAGCCCCGCCTTTCCCCGGCGGGGCTGTTTCTGTTCCTGCCATAAAGGAGACTGCGGCATTGCCCTTGACGGAAATTCTTTTAGAATTGTTGGTATTTATTGAGTCGATCTGTGTTAAAAAACAATTTAAGTCAGTAAACGCACCACTTGTAGGGGCGGATATTATCCGCCCGAAAGAAACGGATGGCAGCAATCAGCATTTTTTCATGGCTTGCATGACATTGCTTAGCGCGGGCGGATGATATCCGCCCCTACATACCTGGGATTTCTTGCAGCATACAATCTGTAAGCGATTGCCCTGGCTGCTCACAAACAACTGTTGAAAGATAACGGTCTCCTATGCTATAATAACATTATTCGTTGATGTGTTTTTTGTATATTTCCTTAAACAAGCAGCGGCTGTGCGTTTTACATCATATGGGCGGTGAAAACCATGAAAAACAGCGTCAGGCAGTCCCGGAGTTTACATCGGCGCATTCAATTGATCAATCTGGTCTGCTTTTTGATTTGCGCGGTGATTTGCTTTTCGGCGGGAATTTCTACGTATTCCGTTTACAGCAGCGAGATGACCCAGCGACAGAAAAACGCGTCCGAACTGTTTTTCTCCCTGATGAAGCTGAGCATGGACGATGTGGTCAAGTTTTCCCGCCAGGCCATTTCCAGCGAAGCGTTGCAAGCCGCTCTGTCGCAAATCGCGGCGACCGAAGGCGAAGAGCAGGCAAAAGCGCGCACGTCGCTGCAAAGCGCCGTCACTTTTTCGATCGGTGAACTGCCCTCCTATGTTCGCTCGGTGATGGTGCGGGATGTGTACGGCGGCGACTGCTATTACAGCGGCCTGCCTTATGACCGCGCCATCATGGACGCGGTGAACCAAATGATCGACGCGACGGATGCCAGCGGCAACCCCTTCTGGCACGGGCTGACCCGGAACGGAAACAGCTATCTGATCATGACCAGAACCATTCGGGAAGCGAAGAACCTGAGCCTCCGGATGCTGGGGTCTCTTGTGGTGATGGTCGATATCCGCGCCATGGTGCGGAGCATCAGTTCGGAAGTCGAGCAGGAAGCGGATGAAACGGCGGTCTGGCTGGACGATGAATGCCTGTACCGCGGCGCGCTGTGCCCGGAGGATTCAGACGGGGCCGATCTGCTTCGGGAAAAATGGCAGGTCATCAGGCGCGAGGGGAAGCGGTATTTCGTAACGCCTGTTTCTTTCCTGCAAGGCCGAATCCACGTGATCAAATATATCGACTACGACCTGATTTACCGAACCCTCCGGCGGTCGGCGGAGATCACTATTGTCGGGCTGATTGCGGCGTTTCTGGTCGCCGCGCTGCTCAGCATGAAACTGATCAACGTTGTGTTCAAGCGGCTGGACAAGCTGACCGAAGCCGTGAAGGACGCGGAAGCGGGCAACTACCGCGTGCAGGTGGACGGCGGGCTGCTTGCGGTCAACGACGAGGCGGGCGTGCTGGCCCGGCATTTCCAAAGCCTGATGGAGCAAATCGACGATCTGATCAACCAAAAGTTAAAAAGACAGCTGTCCGAAGTGCAGGCGCAGAACCAGATGCTCCAGGCGCAAATCAGGCCGCACTTCCTTTACAACACGCTGGAAACAGTGCACGCCATGGCCGCCCGGAATGGGAACGACGCCATCGCCCGGATCGTGGTCAGCCTGTCGCGCCTGGTGCGGGCGTCCTACCGGGGGGACGCGCTGGTGTCCCTCCAGGAGGAAATTGGGTTTGTGCGCGAATACCTGACCATTTACCGGATTCGGTTCGGCAACCGGCTGGACGCGCAAATCAATTACGACGCGGAGGACGAGCAAATCTTCCTTCCCCGCATGACGCTTCAGCCCATGATTGAAAACTCCGTGCAGTACGGCGTGATGAAAAAAGCGGAGAAGGGCCTGATCCGGCTGGGCGTGTACCGGCGGAAAAACAAAATCGTCATCAGCCTGTTTGATAACGGCGTGGGGTTCACGAAAGAACAAATCGAATATTATGAACACCTGACCATGGACAGCGTGCGGGAAATCCACGGCCTGGCCAACGTGCTGCTGCGGCTCAGGTTCGCTTTCGGAGAAAATGTGCGGGTGCGCATTCACAGCCGTCCGGGACAATGGAGCAATCTTTGCATATCGTTTGACGGAACGCGGGAAGGAAAGGATGAAGGGCATGTACAGAGTCTTGCTGGCGGATGACGAGCCGATGATCCTGGAGCACACCAAAACCCTGCTGGACTGGAAAGCGCTGGGCTGCGCGATTGTCGGGGAAGCGCACAACGGGGAGGAGGGGCTTCGTCTGCTCCGGTCGCTGCGCCCGGATATCGTGATTACCGACGTGGTGATGCCGGGACTGACCGGGCTGGAAATGATGGACAAGGCGTCTGACTTGCCTGATATTTCCTATGTCTTCCTTTCCGGTTACCAGGAATTTGATTACGTGCGCCATGCCCTGCGGGCCGGGGCGGTGGATTATCTGCTCAAGCCCGTGGAGGCCGCTGACCTGAAAGGCGCGCTGCTTCGAATGATGCGCCGCGGCCAGTCCGTGGAGGAGGATTACACCGCGCGGTATGGGGAAATCGTAGCCAAAGTGCTGTGCATGATCGACGAGCACTATGCCGACCCGGATTTCTCCCTGGGCAGCATTTGCGAAAACGAGCTGTTCATGAACGAAACGTATGTGGGCAGGCTGTTCCAGAAACGAACGGGAAAGAAGTTCACCGCCTGGCTCACGGAAAAGCGGATTGCCGAAGCGAAGAAAATGCTGACGGCGAATCAGGACGCCCCTGTGGCGGACATTGCCGAGCGGGTCGGATTCAGCACGGCAAAATACTTTATTGAAATCTTTAAAAAGAGCGAAGGGGTCTCTCCCACCCAGTACCGCCAGCAGCAGACGCAATAAGACACTACCATTCAGCTAATGCTGAATGGTGCGAAGCAACATTCTGTTGCTCCTCGGCGACGTACACGCCGTCGCCTGCGGATTACAGTCAAGGGGAGTCCCCTTTGACGAACCCCCTGTTGAGATTGCTGCTTTCAAACAAAGTACATGAATAAGAATAAGTCAGTTTTTTGGTATCTCAGGTTGGAATTGTGACCTGTCGGAAATGATAAAAATTTGATACAATACAGACAGGTTGAGTGACAGAGGATTCGCTCAAAAGCACAGATTGAACAGGAGGTATTTTCCATGAAGAAACTGCTTGCCGTGTTACTGGCCGCGATGATGCTGGCGGCCTGTGTTCCCGCCCTGGCGGACGAGCCCGTGCGCGTGGCCTGGTGGGGCTCTGAAAGCAGCAACAAGGTTTACCTGACCTTCTCCGACATGTTCACCGCCGCGACCGGCATCGAGTATGAAGCCGAATATCTGTCCTGGGGCGACTACTGGACCAAGATCAACACCCTGGCCGCCGCCAACGACATGCCCGACATGGTGCGCATGGACTACGCTTACATCAAGAACTATGTTGACAAGGGCCTGCTGCTCGACCTGACGCCCCTCGTAGAGGCGGGCAAGATCAACCTGAGCGACGTGGCGGACAGCGCCATCAGCGGCGGCCGCTTCGGCGACGGCCTGTATGGCATCAACGCGGGCTCCAACGGCCTGGTGCTGGCGGTCAACGCCAAGCTGGTGGCCGACGCGGGCATGGAAGTGCCCACCAACGAAATGACCTGGGACGAATATGTGGACTGGGTAATCGCCTATCACGAAAAGACCGGCCTGCTGGGCACCGACCTGTTCAACCTCAAGGACTTTAACCTCTACCGCGTCTTTGCCCGGCAACACGGGGAAGAACTCTACAACGAGGCCCAGGACGCCGTCGGCTATTCCCTGGAGACCCTGACCAAATACTTCTCCGATCTCAAGAAAATGCACGACGCCGGCGCAGTGCAGAACGTGGCGGACGTGACCGTGGACATCGGCAAGGAAAACTATCCCTTCGCCAAGGCGGAAGCCGCCAGCACCGTCACCGTGACCGACAGCTACACCACCTACGCCAAGCTGCTCTATGATTCCTGCGGCCTGCTGGAACTGCGCATCATCCCCGGCTCCGCCGAAACCAAGGCCATGTTCGTGAAGCCCTCCCAGTTCCTGAGCATTTCCGCCAACGCGGAGCAGGTGGACAAAGCCGCCGCTTACATCGACTACTGGACGAACGGCGAGGACGCGAACCTCTACATCAACGGCACCCGCGGCATTCCGATCTCCGCCAAGATCTCTTCCCTGGTGGCGTCCAACCTGGACGACATTTCCGCCCTGGCCTTTGATTACATGCAGGTGATGGCGGAATACGCTTCCGACCTGTACGCGCCCGATCCCGTGGCCCACACCGAAATCGGCGACGAGTTCATCAGCCAGATGACCAGTGTGCTGTTCGGCAACGCCACGCCCGAAGAAGCCGCCCAGAAGCTGATTGATTTCTCCAACAAAGCGCTGAACAACTGATACATGGATGCAGGGGCCAGCGGAGGGTTTCCCTTCGCTGGCTTCTGTTTATGGAGGGGTTTTATGACAACGATCGTCAAACGGCCGCCTGTATCGCAGGCCGCGCGGGCCCGAAGGAGAAACACCAACCTGGCCGGGTACGCCTTTATTCTGCCCTGGCTGATCGGGCTGATTGTGTTCACTTCCGTGCCCATGTTTTATTCGCTGTATCTGTCCTTCACCAAGTACGACGCCCTGGGCGCGCCCCAGTGGATCGGCGTCAACAATTATGTGAACATGGTGCAGGACGATACCTTCTGGAAAGCCCTGGGCGTCACGTTCAAATACGTGTTCCTGCTGGTGCCGCTGCGGCTGGCCTCGGCGCTGGCGGTGGCGCTGGTGCTGACCACGAACCATAAGGGCATCGGGCTGTACCGCACGGTGTACTATGTACCGTCGCTGCTTGGCGGTTCGGTGGCTATCGCCATCATCTGGGCCCGAATCTTCGGCTCCAACGGCGCGTTCAACGGCATCATTTCCGCGCTGTCGGGCACGGTGTTTTCCTTCAACTGGGTAGGTGAAATTTCCACCGCGCTATATTCGTTGATTCTGCTGGGCTGCTGGCATTTTGGCTCTTCCATGCTGATCTTTGTGTCGGGCATCAAGCAGATTCCCGCGTCCTACTATGAAGCCGCGCTGCTGGACGGGGCCAATCCCTGGCAGAAATTCCGCTACATCACCCTGCCCGCCCTGTCTCCCGTGATCTTCTTTAATCTGGTGCAGGGCATCATCAACGCCTTCAAGGCGTTTTCCGAAGCGCTGATCATCACCGACGGCGGCCCGCTGAACAGCACGATGCTGTTCGCGCTGTACATCTACAAGCAGGGCTTCTCCTACTTCAAGATGGGCTACGCCTGCGCCATGAGCTGGGTGCTGCTGGTGATCATCTCCATCTTTTCCATCTTCGTGTTCAAGAGCTCAGACAGCTGGGTTCACTATGAATCCTAAGGGAGGCGGATGATATGCAGATTACAGCGAAATCCCATGCCATGACGCCCAAAAAAGCGTTCCGTTCCATCCGTTTCCACGCGCTGGCTTTGCTGTTCGGCCTTGTGATGCTGTATCCTTTGCTGTGGATGTTCGCAAGCTCGCTCAAGCCCAATGAAGAAGTGTTCACCACTGTCGCCTCGCTCATCCCTTCCAGGGTGATGTGGGAGAATTACAAGATCGGCTGGGAATCCTCCGGGCGCTATACCTATGCTACCTACTTCGGCAACTCGCTGATCATCGCCGTGTTTTCCACCATCGGCGGCGTCGTGTCTTCTTCCCTGGTGGCGTTCGGCTTTGCCCGCATTCCCTTCAAGGGCTCCAAGGTTTTCTTCGCCGTCATGATGGCTACCATGCTGCTGCCCCAGCAGGTGCTTTTGATCCCCCAGTACATCATGTTCAAGTCCTTTGGCTGGATCAATACCTACCTTCCGATCATCGTTCCCCAGTTCTGCGGCGTGCCGTTCTTCATCTTCCTGAACATGCAGTTCATGCGCGGCGTGCCCAGGGAATTGGACGAAGCGGCGGAAATCGACGGTTGCGGCTGGTTCAACAAGTATTTCAGGATCATGCTGCCCCTCTCCGTTCCCTCGCTGATTACCTCCGCCGTGTTCGCGTTCTACTGGTCGTGGCAGGAGTTCCTGGGCCCGCTCATCTACATCAGCAAGCCCAAGCTCTACCCCGCCTCCATCGCGCTGAAAATGTTTTCCGATCCCGCCACGCAGACCAACTGGTCCGGCCTGTTCGCCATGACGACCCTTTCCATCGTGCCCGTTTTGCTGGTGTTCCTGTTCCTGCAAAAGTACCTGGTGGAAGGCGTGGCGACGACCGGCCTGAAAGGTTGAGCCTCGCCGCCCTGCCAAACGAAAACGCCATGCCGGATTCAAGCCCGGCATGGCGCTTTTTGATCTATGGATTATTTGTTCATCGCCTGCTGCACGGCCACAGCCACGGCCACGGTCATGCCGACCATGGGGTTGTTGCCAGCGCCCAGGAAGCCCATCATCTCCACGTGCGCGGGCACGGAGGAGGAACCGGCGAACTGCGCGTCGGAGTGCATACGG
>CADAKE010000138.1 GCA_902788445.1 uncultured Eubacteriales bacterium | reverse complement strand
AGAGCATAATCTAAAGAACATCGACGTGAATTTCCCCCTGGGCGTGTTCTGCTGCGTGACGGGCGTAAGCGGCAGCGGCAAGAGCAGCCTGGTGAACGCGATTCTCTATACCGCGTTGGCCCATCTTCTGAACCGCGCCCGGCCCCGGAAAGCGGCCTATGATGGCATTGACGGCGTGGAGCAATTGGACAAGATCATCAACATCGACCAGTCGCCCATCGGGCGGTCGCCGCGCTCCAATCCCGCCACCTACACTGGCCTGTTCGATATGATTCGCCGGGTGTTCGCCCAGCTGCCGGAGGCCAAGATTCGCGGCTACAAGGAGAACCGCTTCTCCTTCAACGTGAAGGGCGGGCGGTGCGAGGCCTGCTCCGGCGACGGGCTGCTCAAGATCGAAATGCACTTCATGGCGGATATTTACGTGCCCTGCGAGGTCTGCCACGGCAAACGCTACAACCGGGAAACGCTGGAGGTCAAGTATAAGGGCCTGTCCAGAGGCCCACCAGCCCATCATGCAAAAGCTGCGCACGCTCTACGACGTGGGCCTGGGCTACATGAAGCTGGGCCAGCCCAGCACCACCCTCTCCGGCGGCGAGGCCCAGCGCGTGAAGCTGGCGACGGAACTGAGCCGCAAGGCCACCGGAAAAACGCTGGTGCTGCTGGACGAGCCCACCACCGGCCTGCACATGGACGACGTGAACCGGCTGATCAAGGTGCTCCAGCGCCTGACCGACGCGGGCAACACCGTGCTGGTCATTGAGCACAACCTGGACGTGATCAAGACCGCCGATTATATCATCGACCTGGGCCCCGAGGGCGGCGACGGCGGCGGCACCGTGGTGGCCCAGGGCACGCCCGAGGAAGTCGCCAAGGTGCGCAAGAGCTACACCGGGCAGTTCCTGAAAGGAATTCTTTGATGGCGCTTTCAATGGGAAATTGTTGAAAGGGCGTTTTAAAGCAGATAGGAGTTAGGAGAGAGGAGATAGGAAATAAATATAGCCCATGGCAAGATTGTTACCCCAAAAGGCTTCCCCTTGAGGGCAATGTCGTCAACTTAAGGCAAACCGCTTTCCGATATCAACCAAGTAACATATCTATCCACCAACTACAATTGTCATTCTGAGCGCATCCGGACGCGAAGAATCTCCCTTCTGAAACAATCTGCGGTAAGCCAATACAGGGGAACGACGAAGGAGATCCTACCCGCCTGCGGCGGGCGCAAGCGAACGCGCCGAACGCGCTCAGGATGACATTGTGGGGTAGTCTTTTGAAAACTTCTTGCTCGGTGTCGTTTCTCCTTAAGTTGATGACATTCCCCTCAAGGGGAAGCCTTTTGGCTGCCTCCCCCGCCCTACTCCCTGCTCCCTAATCCCTCTTCCCTCGTCCCCGCCTTAAAATAATTGTAAATTCTCCGAAACCGGGTTGACGGCCTCGCCCGGTTTTATTATGCTGTAAGCAAGACAAAGATTCTGCAAAAGAAAGCGTGAGAAGATGTTTTCCCTTGTTCTTCTGCTGATTCAGGACGCGGACGACCGGGCGTTCATGGAGGGGCTGTATACGGAATACCACCGGCTGATGTACGCCCAGGCGCTGCAAGTATTGCGGCAAAGGGAGGCGGCGGAGGACGCGGTGAGCGAAAGCCTCCTTCAACTCATCAAAAAAATCGACCTGCTGCGCGCTTTGGAATGCAACAAACTGCGGGCTTACGTGGTCATTACTGTAAAGCACACGTCCATCACGCTGCTGAACCGCCGCAAGCGCGAGCAGCCAACGGATGAGGAACAGTTCTGGAGCCTGGCCTCCGACGAGCGGACGGATGATCACCTGCTGGAGGAAGCGGGCATCGAGCGCGTCAAGGACGCCATCCGCGCCCTGCCCAGCCGGGAGAAGGATTTGATGCTGATGCGCTACTTCCGGGAGATGACGGACGGGGAAATCGCGGAGGCGACGGGGCTCCAGCCCGTATCGGTGCGCGTTCACCTGAGCCGCGCCCGGAAGCGGCTGGCGCAAACGCTGAGGGGAAAGGAGGGATTGCAGTGAATCAGGGAGATGACCTGCTGCGCGCGGCGCTTTCCGAAATCGCCCAGGAGGAAGCGGACGCTTTCCAGCAAAGCCTGAGCCGCGCGGACAGCCGGGAGGCGGAGGAAGCCTACCGCCAGCACCGGATGAAAGCCCTGCGCCTGATCCGTCAGGAAACAAAAAAACAAGAGCGAAACCTCTCCTTCCTGCTGCCCATTGCCGCGGCACTGGTGGTGGTGCTGGGCGGAACGCTGCTTTCCCTGCGGCAGTCCCCGCCGGATACCGTCGAGCAGACGCAGCTTCCCGCCGAAATCTCCGTTCAGCCTTACTTTTCGCCGGAACCGACCCTCGCAGTCGTTGAAGCATCCGTGACGCAAACCGCCACGATTGCGCCGATAATCACGCAGACGGAGCTTCCAATCGCCACTTACACGCAAAATCCAACGGTTATTCCGAATGCGCCCCCCACTTATTCACCACTTCCGACGTTTACTCCGTCTCCTGAACCGACGCCCGTTCCGACGCTTGCGCCGTCTCCCAGCTCGGCGCCGACGGAAACGCCCGCCCCAACCGAGGAACCGGAACCCGCAAGCGCTTCCCTCATTCCCGCGGGCTGGCAGGGCGAACACTTCCTGACCCTGCTGCCGCCCGGCTTTGAACTGCTTTCCGTCACCCGGGAGGATACTTCCTCCACCGCCGCTTATACCCGCTACGGCCAAATCCTGACCTTTACCGAGTATGACGGGCTCCAATTAATCGACGCGCCGAAGGACGCGGACTACACCTACATTCCAGTCAACGGAACCGCCGCTCTGCGCGTGGAAACCGCCGAGGGCGTCACGCTCACCTGGAATCAGGGCGGCCACACCCTTTCCCTCTTTACGCCCCAGGGCGACGGCGCGGATCTTGCCGCCAGCGTGGAAATCATCCAATAGGAGCAGGTTTTCGCTTCCTTCCTGAAAAACTTGACATTTTTCATGGATTGTCGGATAATAGCAGGGATGATGGGGGCTTATCCCCTTGACGCTTTTGAACTGGAAGGGGAAGGAGGGAACGGTTTGGCGCATATCATCGAAGCGGTGCAGCCCCACGGGGTGGGCTACCGGCGCGGCCTGCGGGTGGGCGACGCGATCATTTCCATCAACGGCGAACCCGTCCTGGACGAGATCGACTACCAGGCCCTGACCAACCGTTCCAAGCTGGACATCCTGGTGCGCCGCGCCGACGGACGGGAGGAAAACGTTCGCATCATCAAAGCGCGGGAAGCGGGGCTGGGCCTGCAATTGGCCGACACCCTGGCTTGCAGGCCGTACCCCTGCAAGAATAAATGCGTCTTCTGCTTCATCGACCAGATGCCGCCCGGAATGCGGAAAACCCTGTACGTGAAGGACGACGACTGGCGGCTGTCTCTGATGATGGGCAATTACATCACGCTCACCAACGTGGACGAAGCGGAGTTCCAGCGCATCCTGCGGCGCAAGGCCAGCCCGCTCTACATTTCTGTCCATTCCACCGACCCGGAGCTGCGGGTGCGGATGATGAAGAATCCCAACGCCCGGTTCATCATGGACAGGCTGCACGCCCTTCAGGACGCCGGGCTGCATTTCCACTGCCAGATCGTGCTGTGCCCCGGCTACAACGACGGGGACGCGCTGCGCAAAACCCTGACCGATTTGTCCGCGCTCTATCCCGCGGCCCAGTCCGCCGCGCTGGTGCCGGTGGGGCTGACCAAGTTCCGGGAAGGGCTGGCTCCGGTCAAGCCTTTTACAAGGGAACAGGCCAAGGCCGTGATGCATATCGCGTATGAGTTCCAGGAAAAGCTGCTCAGCGAAATCGGCACACGGTTCGTGTTTCCCTCGGATGAAATGGTGCTGATCGCGGGGGAGCGGCTGCCCGCCGAAGCGGAATATGAGGGCTATCCCCAGCTGGAAAACGGCGTGGGATTGCTGCGCAAGTTTGAAAACGGCCTGGCTGCCGCGGCGAAGGAGAATACTTTGCCCGCCGTACCGCGCCGCGTGCGCATTCCCTGCGGCACGTCCATCGCCCCGGTGATGCGGGAATGGGTCAAAACCTATGGGCCCAAGGGCGTCGATGTGACCGTCCAGCCCATCCGCAACACCTTCTTTGGCGAATCCGTCACCGTGACCGGGCTCATTACCGGCGGCGACCTGATCGAGCAGCTCAAGGACGCTGACGAGGACGAAATCCTTCTGTGCGGCAATACCCTGCGGGAGGAGGGCGACCTGTTCCTGGACGATATTTCCCTCGGCGAAGTGCGAAGCAAGCTGAAACCGAAACTCACTGTCGTGCCCAATACGGGCGCAAATTTGTTCCAGGCGCTGCTGGGCACATAAAAAAGAGTGCAGAGTTCAGAGTGCAGAGTTCAGATGATTTTGTCTTTTCATTCTCTGTTCATTATTTGGTCATTCTAAATCTGTACTCTGTACTCTGAACTCTCTGATATAAAGGAGGACTGACACAAAATGCCTTCCGCCAAACCCCTGGTTGCCATCGTGGGCCGCCCGAATGTGGGCAAGTCCACGTTCTTCAATAAAATCTCCGGCCACCGCATCGCCATCGTGGAGGATATTCCCGGCGTGACGCGCGACCGCATTTACGCCGATGTGGAGTGGACGGGCCGGAAATTCACCCTGATCGACACGGGCGGTATCGACCCGCGCAGCGAGGACGTGCTGCTTTCCCAGATGCGCCGCCAGGCCGAAATCGCCATGGACATGGCGGACGTGATTTGCTTCTTCACCGACGCCCGGGCGGGCATGACCCCGGACGACGAGGAAGTGGCGACCATGCTGCGCAAGACCCGCAAGCCCGTGATTCTCGTCGTCAACAAGCAGGATCACGCCGGGCTGACGGACGTGCTCTACGAATTCTACGCCCTGGGCCTCGGCGACCCGCTGGGCATTTCCAGCACCAATATGCTGGGCCTGGGCGATTTGCTGGACGAGATCGTGAAGCGTCTCCCGCCCCAGACCGAAGCGGAACTGGATGAAGAAAAGCACGTGATCCAATTGGCCGTGGTGGGCCGCCCGAACGTGGGCAAGTCCAGCCTCACCAACCGGCTGCTGGGCCAGGAGCGCACCATGGTTTCCGACATTCCCGGCACCACCCGCGACGCCATCGACACGGAGTTCTCCGGCCCGGACGGCACCGTCTACAACATCATCGACACCGCGGGCATCCGCCGCAAGCGGGCCATCGAGGATGAATCCCTGGAGCGGTACAGCGTGCTGCGCTCCATCGCCGCCATCCGCCGCTGCGACGTGGCGCTGCTGCTGATCGACGCCCAGGAGGGCGTGACCGAGCAGGACGCCCGCATCGCGGGCATGATTCACGAGGAAGGCAAGGCCGCCGTGGTGATCGTGAACAAATGGGACGCGCTGGAAAAGGAAACGGGCACGCTGGAAAAGTTCAAGAAGCAGGTCATCGAGGATTTGAAGTTCATGGACTACGCCCCGGTGCTGTTCATCTCCGCGCTGACGGGACAGCGGGCGGCAAACGTACTGCCCGAGGTCAACAAGGTCTGGGAGCAGGCCAGTCGCCGCGTCGGCACCGGCGCGCTCAACGACGTGCTGGGCGATGCCCAGATCGCTTTGCAGCCTCCCATGATGGGAGGACGGAAGCTGAAAATCTATTACGGCACCCAGACCGGCACCTGCCCGCCCACCTTTGCCCTGTTCGTCAACTCCGAGGAATTGATGCATTTTTCCTACCAGCGGTACTTGGAAAACAGCCTGCGCAAAGCCTTTGGCTTTGAGGGCACGCCCATCCGTTTCCTGCTGCGTGAAAAGAAAAAGGAGCAGAATTAATTCCAAGTTTATTAAAGTTCTAAGTTTTAAGTTCTAAGTTCTAAGCAATTATGCTAAGAGAAGGAAGCTGTTCGTCAGCCATGATCGACTTAGAACTTGGAACTTAGAACTTAATCACAAGGAGGATACGCGGCCATGATTTGGAAACTGATTTTAATTGCCGTGATCGGCTATCTGCTGGGCAGCATTTCCACCGGCATTCTTTACTCCCGCGCCTTGGGCCAGGACATCCGCACCCAGGGCAGCAAGAACGCCGGGGCCACCAACATGGCCCGCGTGCACGGCCTGAGCAAGGGCCTGACTACCCTGCTGGGCGACGCGCTCAAGGGCGTGCTGGCGGCGCTGATCGGCAAATGGATCGGCGGAGAAACGGGAATGCTCGTCGGCGGCGCGTGCGCGGCCCTTGGCCATATGTGGCCCGTGTTCTTCGGCTTCAAGGGCGGCAAAGG
The DNA here is from genome assembly GCA_902788445.1 of uncultured Eubacteriales bacterium. GTDB lineage: Bacteria > Bacillota > Clostridia > Christensenellales > Aristaeellaceae > RUG563. The sequence continues at coordinate 6,726 of CADAKE010000138.1, read as the reverse complement.
CGTGGCAACCTTGCTGGGCGTCGCGCTGGTGGTTGACCCGGTGGTGCTTGCGATCGCGCTGGCCCTGGCTATCCTTGCGATCGTGCTGACCCGGTATGTGTCCCTGGGCAGCATGGTCGGCGTGATTTCGTTCACGATCGGCGCGATCATCGCGCGGGGCTTCTGGCCGATCGGCTTCTGGGCCGCGGCGCTGTCCGCGCTGTGCTGCTGGCGGCACAAGGCCAACATCCAGCGTCTGCTGAACGGCACGGAAAACAAGTTCGAACCGAAAAAGAAATAAAGCCTCTCCGGGCATCGGCGGGCGCCCCTTTGCCGCGCTTTTTCACTCAATTTTCATGGCTTGTATGACATTGTTTAGCGCGGGCGGATACTATCCGCCCCTACATCTCCGGGATTTCTTGCTGCATACAATCTGTAAGCGATTGCCCCGCTTTTTCACTTTTCTGCTATTGACGCCGGGAAGGACTGAATATATAATAGGAACAAATGGGCTTTGGGCGCGGCTCCGCGCGCTGGCCCCGCAATCATTTTTTTCAGAACAGGAGGCTGCCCCTTATGTCTGTGGTATGGTACATACTCGTTCTCTTAGTGGTCGCCGCCGCCATCGCCTACGTGGCGTACAACTACCAGCGCATCCGCAAGATGCCGGAAGGTACGCAGGAAATGGCGGAGATGGCCGGCATCATCCGTTCCGGCGCGAACACCTTCATGAAAACTGAATACAAGACCATCGTGATCGTGGTGATCCTGCTGGCCGCAGTGTTCAGCCTGTTTGTGGAAAAGACCAGCGGCATCACCTTCCTCTTCGGCGCGCTGATGAGCTCCTGCGCCTGCGTGGTCGGTATGCGTTCCGCGACCTACGCCAACGTGCGCACCGCCAACAAGGCCCGTGAAAGCCTGTCCATCGGCGAAACCGTGAAGGTCGCCCTGTGCGGCGGCTCCATCTCCGGCCTGTCCGTGCAGGCGCTGGGACTGCTGGGCCTGGTGGCCGTGCTGATCATTTTCGGCAACGTGCGTCACGACGTGGCGGGCGGCGGCTACATCACCTCCCTCGCGGGCGTGAACCCCACCATCATGCGCATCTCCACCTACTCCCTGGGCTGCTCCCTGGTCGCCATGTTCAACCGCGTGGCGGGCGGCAACTACACCAAGGCGGCGGACATTTCTGCCGACATTCTGGCGAAGGTCCGCAACGACCTGCCGGAGGACGACAGCCGCGTGCCCAACGTGATCGCGGACTTCATCGGCGACAACGTGAACGATATCGCGGGCAACTGCTCCGACCTGCTCGAATCCTTCGTCGCCACCATTTCCGCGTCCCTGATGATCGCCGTCATCCTGTTCCAGCAGTATGAAGCGCACTTCTCCGGGAACATGGAAGTGCTGGATAAAGTGTTTAACGGCACGATCACCTATCCCATCCTGCTGGCGGGCGTGGGCCTGCTCAGCTGCCTCCTTGGCCTGTTCTACGCCGACCGCAAGAAGATGGGCGACAATCCTTCCCGCGAACTGAACCTGGCCACCTGGATCTCCGCCGGGCTGACCGTGGTGCTGGGCTTCATTGCCGCCGCGATCTGCTTCGCGGGCGTGGATGGCGAAGCGCTCAGGACGGTGTACGGCTGGACGGCTGGCTGGGCCTCCCCCTGGATCTGCGCGGTGCTGGGCATCGGCAGCGGCGTAGCCATCGGCTCCATCACCGAGTATTACACCTCCACCGATTATAAGCCCACCCGCACCCTGGCCGAAATGGCTCCCGAGGGCGAAGCCTTCGTGGTCACCAAGGGCGACGCCGTGGGTTCCCGCAGCGTGCTGCTGCCCGTGCTGGTGATTGGTATCGCCTTGTTTGTGTCCGGCAAGCTGGCGGGCATCTACGGCGTGGCTACCGCCGCCCTGGGTATGCTGGCCTTCGTCGGCGCGACCGTGTCCATCGACGCCTTCGGCCCCATCGCCGACAACGCGGGCGGCCTGGCGGAAAGCTGCCACCTGGACGCCAATGTGCGCGTGATTACTGATAAGCTGGACGCCGTGGGCAACACCACCGCCGCCGTGGGCAAGGGCTTTGCCATCGGCTCCGCCGCGTTCGCCACCGTGTCCCTGATCGTGTCCTACGTGGGCAACTACTCCGCTGAAATGACCCTGAACATCGCTTCCTTCGTGGTCGTCGCGGGCGCCATCATCGGCGGCGCGCTGGTGGAATACTTCTCCGCCATGCTGACCGACAACACCATCGAATCCGCCAAGCTGATGGCGGACGAGGGCGACAAGCAGCTGACTCCCGAAGTGCTGGCCGGTGAAAAGACCCCGGACTACAACCGCATGATCGAACTGGCCGCCCGTCAGGCGCTGAAAAAGATGCTGGTGCCCTCCGTGCTTGCCATGGTCATTCCTGTCATTGGCGGTTTCCTGTTCGGCGTGGACTTCGTGGGCGGCCTGCTGATCGGCGCGACCATCGTTGCCATCCCCCGCGCCATCTTCATGGGCAACTCCGGCGGCGCGTTCGACAACGCCAAGAAGTACATCGAATCCGGCGCGCTGGCCGGCCATGGCAAGGGCTCCGCTGCCCATAAGGCCGCTGTTACCGGCGACACCGTGGGCGACACCCGCAAGGACGTTGTGGGCGTGGCGCTGGACATTTTCATCAAGACCATGTCCACCGTCGCCAACACCCTGGTCAGCGTGTTCCGCAACATCACTTTGATTCGCTAATCATTATTCCAACCAAAAACGAAGGGCCTGCGGGCCCTTCGTTTTTGGTTGCTTTCTTATGCCGCCGTCTTTTGGGATTCCTTCCCGGCTCGGCCAGTGATTTTCCGCCAGAACTGGCGGCGCTTTTCGCGGCGCTCCAGGCGTTCGCCCAGGTCCCGCGCGCCGACGCCGTAGACCAGATAAAGAATCAAGCCGCTGATGATCATGATGAACACGGTGGACGCGCACCGGCGGCCGGAGGCGTTCACGTTGTAACCGTCGCGGCCCTCATCGTGGCACATGTTCTGAATGACCATGGCGTAGGATTTGCCATAGCTGCTTTGGAATGTGGCGCTCATGTCGTACTCCGTGAACAGCGCGTTAAAGTTCAGCGCGAACACGGCCAGGACGCTGGGCAGCACAATCGGCAGCTTGACCCGCAGGAACGTGACCAGCGGACTGGCACCCAGGTTCCTTGCCGCGTCCTCCAGTTCCTCGTCGATGGCGTAGAACGCCGCCTTAATCATGCGCAGGGCGAAGGGCAGCTTCACCACCGTGTACGCCATCACGATCAGGAACCGCACGTTCTCGCGCATGTACAGGTTCTGGCCGAACACGTACCACACGTCGGTGGAGTTGAAGTAGGTGCGGTAGCTGTAGCAGATCAGGATGGTGGGCAGCAGCCAGGGGAACAGCAGGCTGTATTCCAGCACCACGCTGCGCTTTTTGCCTTTGTTCTTGAAGATGTAGTTGACCGCCACCACCACGATCACGCTGGCCAGCGCCGCCGCCAGGGCGGAAAGCGCGAAGCTGAGCCGGATGCCGCCCACGGTGTCCGCGTTGGCGAACAGGCCGCTGATCGCGCCGGGGCGGGTGCGGTATTTGCCGCGGTTGGTCATGAACTCAAAGTCCTGACTGCCAAAGAAGTTAATCAGCGTCCAGTTGTCCATCGACAGCGTTTTGCTGCGCAGGGACGGATAATTCTGGAACGCGAACAGCACGATCATCACCACGGGCGTCATGTAGATCACAAACAGCACGTAGGCGTAGATGTGCGCCAGCACGTTGGCGACGGGGTTGTTGATCTTCTGCTTCACCAGCTTGGCCTTGGTTTTGCTGACGGACAGGTAGTGTCCCTTGCGCTCGTAGGCGGACAGCACGGTGAGCAGCAGAATCGTGAACATCGCCAGGATGATGGACAGCAGGGCGGCGCGGGCCTGGGGGAAGCTCTCGTCCGCGATGGAGGAACCCGCCAGGCGCACGATCTCCGGGTTGATGGAGTCATAGCCCAGCAGCGTCGGGGCGCTCATGGCGCACAGGCCCGTGATGAACGTCATGACCGTCAGGGAAAACAGCGTCGGAATCAGGGTGGGGAACACCACCTTGAGCAGCACCTTGAAGGGCGACGCGCCCATGTTCCGCGCGGCCTCGACGGTGTTGTAGTCGATGGCGCGGATGGCGTTGCGGAAGAACAGGGCGTGGTTGCTGGTGCAGGCGAAGGTCATTGTGAACAGCACGGAGTTGAACCCGGTGAACCAGTTCTTGTCCATGCCGGGGAAGATGCTGGACAGCCAGGTGGTCATGATGCCGTCGCTGTCGTACAGGAAAAGATACCCGGTCACCAGCGCGACGCCGCTGTAAATCAGGGTCGTCATGTAGCCCAGCCGCAGGATCTTCGCGCCCTTGATATCAAAGTATTCCGTCAACAGCACGATGGAAATGCCCACGATGTTGACCGTAATGACGAGGCAGACGGCCAGCTTCAATGAGTTCAAAACGAACTTGGGCATGTTGCCCGCGAAGAAGAAGCGAATGACGGCCCAGGGGTCGATGGCCCCGGTGGTGGGATCCTTCACGGTGAAGATGGAGGTGAGCGTGTTCAGGCAGGGCAGCAGCATGAAGCCGAAAAACAGGTAGACGAAGAACGCGATGCCGAACACCTTCCAGATCAGGGAAGCGTTCAGCCTGGTTTCCGGCTTTTTGTTCAAGGTGGACATGGCTGCGCCTCCCTTCACTGCTTGGGATAGCTCATCAGGTTGCGGGTGTGGATGCCCACGCTCACCTGCTGGCCGGGGTCGTAGATGTTGATGCCGTCGTTGCGCTCGATCACCTTGATGATCTGCCCGCAGACGCGGATATAGTATTTAATGTACAGGCCGTAGTATTCGCGGCTTTCGATTTCGCCGGGCAGGACGGCTTCGCCCTCCTGCGCTTCCCGGTTCACGCGGATGCGCTCCAAGCGCATGAAGTGATTTTGATTTTCGTCCAGGTTCAGCTTTTTGCACAGCTCCGGTTCGATGCGGTTAATGTCGCCGATGAAGTTGCACACGAATTCCGTCTTGCTGTGGTTGTACACCTCGTTCGGCGTGCCGATCTGCTCGATGTAGCCCTTGTTGAACACGGCGATGCGGTCGGAGAGGGTCAGGGCCTCTTCCTGGTCGTGGGTCACGTAGATGGTGGTGATGCCGAAATCGCGCTGCATTTTCTTCAGTTCGTTGCGCAGCTGCACGCGCAGCTTGGCGTCCAGGTTGCTCAGCGGCTCGTCCATGCAGATGATGGCCGGGCCGGTCACCAGCGCGCGGGCGATGGCGACGCGCTGCTGCTGTCCGCCGGACAATTGGCTGACGGCCTTTTGCAGCTGCTCGTCGGTCAAGTCCACTTTCCGGGCAATGTCCCGCACCTTCCGGTCGATTTCGTCCTTTTTCAGCTTCTGGATTTTCAGGCCAAAGGCGATGTTGTCATACACCGTCATGGTGGGGAAGAGGGCGTAGCTCTGGAACACGATGCCAATGTTGCGCTTTTCAATCGGCACGTGGGTAATGTCCTTGCCGTTCACGTTCACCGTGCCGGAAACCGGCTCGATGAATCCGGTGATGGTGCGCAGGGTGGTGGTTTTGCCGCAGCCGGACGGGCCGAGGAAGGTGAAAAACTCGCCCTGCTTCACGTCCACGTTGATGTTGTGCAGCGCTTCAAAATCACCGAATTTCACCACGATGTTTTTGAGCTCGATCATGTTGGCGGCTTGTTCTGCCATTGCGGTCACTCCTTAGGGGAAGAATGGGGAGCCTTCAAAGGGATAGTATTTCAGGTTGTCTTAAATCAATCAGATAGGAGGTAGAAGATAGGAGATAGAAGTTAATAGTCTACTAATAGAGAACCTTAGCTCGTGGTGTATGTAAATCATTATCTATCTCCTATCTTCTCTCTCCTAACTCCTATCTGATTGAAAGCGTCTATTCGATAAACAGACAATTGATCCCTAAAAACGGAGGCGCGCCTGAAAATCAGGCGCGCCTTCCGTGCTTGTTTGGATTATTGAGCGGCCTGCGTGAGGGTGGCCCAATCCAGGGTATCCCAGGCGGGTTCCGCGGGGGCGGCGCTGTTGTCGGCCCAGTAGAAGCCCAGGTTGGTCATGATGTTGGTCCATTCCTTGGTGTGCGCGCCAACGTATTCGGCGTAGGTCATGTCGGTGCCTTCCACCTTGTTCAGGGCGAAGTTCTTGATGGTGTAGATGGCCGGGGTTTCATCGTAGATTTCCGCGGCGGCCACGGTGTTGCAGGGATAGCTGTCGAATTCGTCAGCCCAGGCAGCCTGCACTTCGGCGGAGCCGAACCATTCGGCGAACGCTTTCACGATCTCGGTCTGCTCAGCAGTACGGTCAGCGCGGTCGATGACGCCCAGGTATTCGGCGATGTAGTAGGTGCCGTCCGCGATGTCCACCAGGGCCCAGTTTTCAGGCTCCAGAACGCCCTTCAAAGGATGCTGGGAATTGTCGGCGGCGGTGTCGATCTTGCCGAACAGGGAGGAAGAATAGAAGGTGCCGATCTGCACGTCGCCGCGGTTCAGGGGATCGAAGCCGTAGCTGTCGCCGGTGAACACGCCGTTCTGGCAGTAGGCCCACAGGGTCTTCCAGCCGTCCACGGAGATGCCGCCCGCGGGGGAGGTGGGATCGGTGAAGGCGTACAGCATGGCGCTGTTGATGTTGGCGTTGGTGGTGCCGCCGACCTTGCCCTGGCGATACCAGGTGTAGCCGCTGTTCAC
>CADAKE010000137.1 GCA_902788445.1 uncultured Eubacteriales bacterium | reverse complement strand
CCTGCCCAAATTTCGCGCAGGATTTGAGTAACCAATCAGCAAAATCAGCGTCCAATTTGTCGGACGCTGATTTTTCATTTCATCTTTTATTATGGACAGTCCTTATAAAATTCTCCCCGCAGCAGCATATAGATGATCCCCTCCAGCGCCTCGGGGGAGGCGGTTTCTCCTGTGCGGATATAGGTTTCCGCAATGCTGGCAATGCCAGCGGACAGATAGTCGATCAGGTAGGGCTGCAGGGCCTGGCAGCACTGCCCCTCCGCCGTCAGGTACAGGGAAAAATCCTCCCGCAGGACGCTGCGGAGCAACGGCATCAGATCATGGCGGGAGAGCACCTCCAGGATGCCCGCGTGGCCGATGATGTACTGGCTAAAGCCCCCGCAGATTTGCCGGAAGGAATAGGCGCATGCGTCCTCTTTCACAGCGGGGGCATAGCAACAGTCGTTCCGCAGGGCGAAGGTGATCACGTTTTCCTTGGATTGAAACAGGCTGTAAAAGGTCTGCCGGGACACGTCCGCCTGTTTGCAGATGGCGCTGACCGAGATAGCGCTGTAAGGCTGTTCGTCCAACAGATGAAGCAGCGCTTCCGCGATCTGCCGTTGGGAGGATAAAGCCGTCTTGTTGTTCCCGCAATACATGGATTGGATTTCCTTTGAAAAAATATTTTTGCAAAACCTTGACAACTGTCAAAGATGATGCTAATATCATTATATCATAACTTGGACATTTGTCAAGCTATGAAACGGAAACCACAGGAGGGAAACCCATGGCTGTATTACCCCTTTATGACGCGCTGGTATTGCCGGACGCGACGGTATATCTGAAAACCGAGCGCTTTGAAAACATGACGGGCCGCGCTCCCCGGCCGGAGGAGCGGGTGACGCTGCTGATCCTGAAAGCGGAACAGGAAAGAAAAGAACTGAACAAAGACAGCTTTTATCCCATCGGCGTATCGGGCGCTGTGTCCGAAATCCATGAGGAAGGCTGGTTCGGTGTGAAAACGCGGGGGAGGGTGAACCTGGACGAAATCGCCTTTGCTCCGGACGGACGCATCGAGGCCTACACCTCCCGCCGGGAGGATACGGAGGAGCTTTCGCCCCAGGAAAACGAGCGGAAGACCCGGGAGGCCAAACGGGCCCTGATGGATTTTTCCAGGGGCACCCAATGGGAATCGTCCTCCAAAGCCTGGCTGGATCAGTTCGATACGCTCAGCGACGTAGCCGCCGCCTGCGCCCCCTGGATGGACGCGAGCCACGAGGAAAAGTATGCTATCCTGGCGGAGGACAGCGCCATCCGACGCGCCGAAATGCTGGAAAAGCTGATTTACGAAACCCTTGAAATGGGCAAGCTGAGCCAGGAAGGGTCCTCCGTCCGGCAGGAGGACTACCAGAAGATGGTGCGGGAATCCGCTATTAAAAAGCAGATGGAATACCTGCAAAAAGAGCTGGACGAAATGCACCCGGAAAACGTCAGCGATATTCGGCGGCTGGAGCTGAAAATTCAGGAATCCCAGATGAATGACACCGCCCGGAAGGAAGCGGACAAGCTGCTGAACAGGCTCAAGCAGGAGGGCTCAAACGGCGCGGAAACGGGGATGCTGTATAACTATCTGGATTTCCTGACCAGCCTTTCCTGGAAAAAGGAACCCGCCCGGGAAATCGACCTGGACGAGGCGGAGAAGGTATTGGAGGAGGATCACTTCGGCCTGAAAAAAGTGAAGGACCGCATTTTGCAGCAGATCGCCGTGATGAACCTGAAAAAGCAGCAGAGCGGGTCCATCCTTTTGTTCGTCGGCGCGCCGGGCACGGGCAAAACCAGCATCGGCCAGAGCATCGCCAAGGCGCTGCAAAGGGAGTACGTGCGGGTGAGCCTGGGCGGCGTGCGGGACGAAGCGGACATTCGCGGCCACCGCCGCACCTACATCGGGGCCATGCCGGGCCGCGTCATGGACGCCATTCAAAAGAGCGGCGTTTCCAATCCCGTGATGGTACTGGACGAGGTGGACAAACTCTCCATGTCCTATAACGGCGACCCCGCCAGCGCTCTCTTGGAGGTGCTGGACCCGGAGCAGAACAGCACCTTCACTGACCACTACATGAACGTGCCTTATGATCTGTCCGATGTGCTGTTCATCTGCACTGCCAACACCATTGACACCATCCCCGAGCCCCTGCTCAACCGCATGGAGGTTATCCAGTTCCAGGGCTACACGCCCATCGAAAAGCAGCAGATCGCCCTGCGGCATTTATTGCCCAAGGCCATGGAAGCCGTGGGCATCACAGAAGATCAATTGTCCGTTTCGGAGGAAGCCGTTCAGGCCATCATTGCTGATTACACCCGGGAGGGCGGCGTGCGGGGCCTGAAAAAGCGGATGGATACCCTGTGCCGCTCCGCCGCCGTGCGCATCGTGCGAGGGCATGGGGACACCCTTTGCGTCACGCCGGAGAACCTGCGGGAATACCTGGATATGCGGCCCATCCACCATCGGAACGTGCGGGAAGCCACTGTGCCCGGCATCGTCACCGGCCTGGCCTGGACGGCAGCGGGCGGGGATATTCTCTACATCGAAGCCATGCTGACCAAGGGCACAGGACAAATCGTCATCACGGGGCAGTTGGGCGACGTGATGAAGGAATCCGTGCGGCTGGCCGTCAGCCTGGTGAAGCACCGTTTCCCGGAGCGGGCCAGCGTGTTTGAGGATCACGACCTGCACATCCACGTGCCGGACGGAGCCACCCCCAAGGACGGCCCCTCGGCGGGCATCACCCTGACAACCGCCATCGCTTCCCTCATCACGGGCACGCCGGTCAAATCCACCATCGCCATGACGGGCGAAATCTCCCTGCGGGGCGAAGTGACGCCCATCGGCGGACTGCCGGAAAAGCTGATGGCCGCTCAGCGATCCGGCGTTCAGCAGGTGCTGATCCCGGTGGACAACGAGGACGATTTGCAGGACGTGGCGAAGGAAGTATTGGAACAGTTGGAGATCACGCCGGTTCATGATTTGAACAGCGTGTTCTCCATCTGCGGCATTATAGAACCCCAGCCTGTGGCACAGGCGGTATAAGCATTGATTCCTTTGGCGAAAGCCATTGAGAAAAGAACGGGAGGAAAAAATATGACCACCATCACCAAGGAAATGACCATCAAGGAAGTATTGGACATTGACGGCACCACCGCCCCCATCATGATGCAGTATGGAATGCACTGCATGGGCTGTCCCTTCAGCCAGATGGAAAGCCTGCAAGACGGCTGCGCCGCCCACGGCAGCGACGTGGACGAGTTGGTAAACAAGCTGAACGGTTACCTGGCCCAAAAGGCCTCAGAATGAATTGATGAAAGCCCGATCTTCGACAACCATGCCGAGGGTCGGGCTTTTTTATTTCGCTATTCTCCCCGGAAGCATTCTTTGAGCGTCCCCATCCCAGGGCCCAAGAATTATTTAGTCTCCTTGAGATTTACAGGAGACACGATAGCAGATACGCATATTGGCTGACGGCAGCCATCACCCGGGGAAACACGTCATCAGGCGCTTCCGGGGTTTCCCTGTTTTCGGTTGCCGTTCCGCGCATCACAAAACCCCAATCATGCCAGAACCATTCTTCCTCAGAAATATCCTCTGCTTCCGTTCCACCGTTTAGCGCCTGCCGCAGGCGTTCAAACCACAGGCTCCAACGCTCCTGATAGAAGCTGCCCAGTAAGCCGCCATATTGCCGGTAGGCATAGTCCGCCAGACCATGATAGGTTTCCCGGTAGCCCCAGGTGGTGATCAGAGCGCGGGCGTCCAGGGCGAACAGATCGGCGGAGAAATCGTCGTACCGGCTGCCGATTTTCGCGGCCTGGCCGCTCCAGGCGGATAGCAGCGTGTCCTGCCTGACATTCATCAACCTGTCGCAGGTTTGCAGCAGCGTCAGGAAAAACTGGGCCTGTTCTTCAAAGGCATGTATATCCTTTTCCCGATAAGCCCGCAGGGCGTTCAGCGCCGCCGCGCCGCCCAGCAGGTTCAGGGTTTGTCTTAACACATCCTGCAAATCGCAAATAAAACACGGTATATCTTTGCAGGTCTCATATGCCTGCATCATCGCTTCCACAGCCCGATAGAACTGCTTGGGGTCATAATAGGGCAGTTTGATGATTTCTGAATTGAGCTCATTGAATACAGGGCCGGGATGCATGGTCAGCCGCGGGCGGTAGGTGAACATTTGGGTATACCCGCCATGATGGCTGAAACCCGGATTGTGGTATGCCGTTTTCAGCAGCACGTTCCAGGCTTCGGCGAGATCAGGGGTGATCGTTCCATAGCGCCGATGCGCGTATTCCTGAACCCATCGGTTCACATCCACGGGCTGACTGTGCCAGGCCATTTCATACAATAGATCGAACACCACCGGGTTGTGGCAGGATGCTTCCGCCGTGGAACCGATGCCTGTCATATACCGGGACTGCGCCCGCTTTTCCGGGATTTGCTCTGCCAGCGCGTCCAATTCTCCGTGGGTGGACAGGCGGCCGCCGTACATATCCAGCATACAGTATATCCAGGGCGTCCCCATGAATTCATCATCTCCGCCCAATGGATTGTCCGTGGCGGAAAGGTCGAGGATGACCAGATGCCGCTGCCGCTGCTCACTGGTGAATCCTGCCAGGAAGGCCCGGCTGGGATTATCGCGCCACGCCTGCACCATCCATACGGCGCGGGCGTCATGCCGCAGCATCGCGCTCAAAGTGCGGTTCGCTACCATGGCGTCGGTGAGGGAAGCGGGCCGGTTGCCGCCCTCGTGATAGGGGTCAACGGCGTAATAGGAACTCCAAGCGCCATAGATATACGCCTGGCACTGATAGAATAGATCAGCCAGCTCGTCAAACCGATTAGAGGAAGGATCGAGCATGGAAGGCCGCTGGATGCCGCACCAGGTTCCCTGAGGAAACAGCGTTAGGTCAGGCAAATGCTTTTTGCACACGTCCGGCAGCATCCCAGCATACCCCTGACGGACAGGCGGCATGCCCAGCAGCCGCATCTTCCGCTGTTTTTTCCGTGCCAGTTTTACCCTGTCAGCAATAAATCCCTTATGAACCGGGCCGCCGATGCCTTGAATATTCTGCATCAACTGCCAGGCCGTATAGCAAGGGCCAACGATAAATTGTTCGATTTCTTTGTCCGTGCAGCCCAGCCTGCGCAGAAACAGATACCACACCGCCTCCATACCGGTGAAATCCAAAATCACATTGACGCCGCACAGGGCCAGCCAATCCAGTTCCCGCTGCCAGTCCGCCTCGTCCCAGAAGGGCATGGTATAGGACAGCGTGCAGTAATTGTTGGCATACCGGATACGGTCCTGCGCTTCTGCCGTAATTGCCGCATGGGGGAGAGGCATGTGCTTTGGCATCCGAATCTGTTTTTCCTGCTCCGCGATATGCACATGGCAGCAATCCCGCAAATAACGGTTCAGCCCAGCCGCCATCGCCACGCCGTTGTTTCCCTCAATAACGATTTTTGAGCCGGAAGCGGACGATTCAGAAAAAATGCGATATTGTTCTGTTGCTGACGGAGAAGAAATGGAACGGAAAGAAAACCAGGTTTGATAGGGTTCACCCAATACCCTGCCCACCAGACCGGACAGATAATCCTCCGTATCCTGCTCGGTGACGTCGGAAGCGTATTCCGTATCCTCCCAGGAAGGGAGCGCCGCGATGGGATCATTTGCCGCAATTGCTGTTTGCCCGGTTGCTTCCGCCTCAATCTGTACCCGGTTCAGCCAGCCATCCGGCAGGATCGGGCAATCCAGCGCCTGCAGCCGCAGCACACGAACAGCCGCCTCCTGCGCCGGGATAAATACCCTGGCAGGAGATACCTGCGCTTCTTCGGCAAATAAAAGCCGCTGGAAATTCAGCCCGTCACGGCTGCCGTACCACCGGAAGGCCGTATCTTCCGGTACTCCATCGGGCAGAACCACTTTGCGAACAGCGTGGAGATCCTTCAAATCAAAATCAGCATAGAAGGGAAAGCTGGCTGAAATGATGGATTCATGCTCGGTAGACTGAAAATAAAACGTTTTAGCCTGTGATTTCATTGTTCATCCTCCCGGCAGAGTTTGTTCTTACACGCAACCGTTCGTTGAAAACAACCTTTCCGCCCTGTCTATTATACACGATTGCGCTTTGCTTGTCAGGAGCAATTCACGGAAAACAGCGCTATTTACCACAAATTTTTCTTCACTTCAGGCCGACCGTTTGGTCGGCCTGTTTCTTATGCTTCAACGTGAATTTTTTAAATTTCTTCCAGAAAGGTCTTTTGGACTTTGTTGACAGATTCATTGGCAACAAATTCTTCACTGTCGGAGCGCACAAAAATGACGCCTATTTAGCGGCCTAATGGGAGAATAAATTGTGCGAAATAGACAAACGACAG
>CADAKE010000136.1 GCA_902788445.1 uncultured Eubacteriales bacterium | reverse complement strand
TGGTCCCCTTTACCAACAATACAGCAGAACGGGCGATCCGTTGGGCGAAACTGAAAGACAAGGTTTCCGGCTGCTTCCGCTCCAAGGCTGGAGCCGGCCGATTCACAGCCGTTCTTTCCTTTGTCTCAACAGCCGCCCTTCATGGCCTATCTTCTTTTGATGCGCTTCTGTCCATTTTCTCCGATACTGCTTTTCAAACTGCCTTATCTTGGCGCGACTGAACAATTACCAAAAAAGTTTCATCTCACCAACTGTATGACGACGCTCATGATCGAATCGGAAAACCGCGAGTATTCAACGCTGAGCCCGGAAGAACTGATGAACAAAGGGTTCAAGCCGTGCAAACAATGCAACCCGGAAAGAAACCGGTAGGGCGTTGCTGCACAGACATTGTATAAAGCCTTTATTTCAGGCAAGGGAGTGACCATGTTGCGAATCAAACGAATCACCGCGCTGCTGCTGGGGCTGGCGCTGCTGCTGGGCGGCATGACCGTCGCCGCGGAGGAGAAAAACATGACGGCTTATGAAGCGTATCTGGCGGGCGGAGAAGCGCCGGGCCTGGCCGGGCGGTACGAAGGCATCTTTTCCATCGGCGTTGCCGCGTCGCCGGAAATGCTGCGCGATGAAAAGGCGGCGGCGCTGGTGGCCGCGCACTTCAACTCCCTGACCTGCGAAAACCAGATGAAGGCCGACTTCGTGATGGATAAGGCGGCCACCAAGCGAAGCAAGGACAATACCCGCGTGAAGCTGTATTTCGGCCAGGCCGCGCCGGTGCTGAAATTCGCCCAGGAGCACGGGATGCGGGTGCGGGCGCACACGCTGGTGTGGCACGCCCAGACGCCCCGCTGGTTCTTCGCGGAGAACTGGTCGGACCGGAAGGACGCGCCGCTGGTGGATCGGGACACCATGATCCAGCGCATGGAGAATTACATCCATGACGAGATGGACTACATCAACACCAACTATCCCGGCCTGGTGTACGCCTGGGACGTGGTGAACGAGGCCATCGAGCCGGGCAACGGCCACCCCGACGGGCTGCGCACGGAAAACAATCTGTGGTATGAAACCATCGGCGACGACTGGGTGGAGCTGGCCTTCACCTTCGCCCGGAAATACGCCGCCGAGGGGCAGAAGCTGTTCTATAACGATTACGGCTGCTATGGCTCCATGAAGGTCGCCCCGCTGCGGAGCCTGCTCAAAAAGCTCCGGGACTTAGGCGTGCTGGACGGCCTGGGGATGCAGAGCCATATCGGCATCGACTCGCCCACCCTGATGGAGTATGAAAACGCCCTGAGCATGTACGCCCGCCTGGGCATCACCATCCACGTGACCGAGCTGGACGTGGGCACCGGGGACAATACCGCCCTGGGCCAGATGCGCCTGGCCAACCGCTACCGGGGCCTGTTCGCCCTGCTGGAGCGGCTCAAGACCAAGGCGGGATACGACATCGAGAGCGTTACTATCTGGGGCCTGACGGACAATTATTCCTGGCTGAACAGCGCCGCGGAAAAGAAATATCCGCTGCTGTTCGATCCGGATTACCGCTGCAAGCCCGCCTTCTTCGGCGCATTGCAGGACAGCTCCATCCCCATGATGTCCGGGGAAGCCAAGCTCCAGGAGGCTGTTGAAAAGCTGGGCCTGGACAAAATCATCACGCAGGAGGAAGAATCCGTGAACGTACTGAAAACCCTGAACCAGCATAACCCGGTGATGGTGCAGCGCTTTGGCGCCGACCCCTGGGCCATGGTATACAACGACCGGGTGTACATTTATATGACCGGCGACGAGCCCATGATGGGCATGGACGGCAAACCCCGCACCAACGATTACAGCAACATCACCACCCTGCGGGTGGTCTCCTCCGACGATCTGGTGAACTGGCAGGATCACGGCTCGGTCAATGCCGCGGGTAAGAATGGTGCGGCGAAATGGGCGGGCAATTCCTGGGCTCCCTGCGCGGCATGGAAGAACATCGACGGGCAGGACAAGTTCTTCCTGTACTTCGCCAACAGCGGCGGCGGCATCGGCGTGCTGACGGCGGACAGTCCCACCGGTCCCTTCACCGATCCCCTGGGCCATGCCCTGGTGAGCCGGAACACGCCTACCTGCAATGAAGTCACCTGGCTGTTTGACCCCGCCGTGCTGGTGGACGACGACGGCAGCGCCTACCTGTACTTCGGCGGCGGCATTCCCAACGGCAAGGCATCCGATCCCGGCACCGCTCGCGTGGCGAAGCTGGGGGCCGACATGATTTCCCTGGACGGCGACCCGGTACGCATTTCCCCGCCCTGGCTGTTCGAGGATTCCGGCATCAACAAGATCGGCAATACCTACGTCTATTCCTACTGCTCCAACTTCAACGTGCCCAGCACAGGCAGCGAGCAGGGCTTCATGAGCGGCGAGATCGTGTACATGACCGCTGAAAACCCCATGGGCCCCTTCACCTTCGCGGGGCGCGTGCTGCAAAACCCCGCCGTGTATTTCGGTGTGGGCGGCAACAACCACCACTGCATGTTTGAGCTTGGCGGCAAGTATTACATCACCTACCACGCCGCCACGGTGGATAAGGCCCTGGGCTGGGACGCGGGCTACCGCAGCACCTTCGTGGATGAATTGAAACTAAACGAAGCGGGCCTGCCCACGCTCTCCAAGGGCACCTATGAAGGCGTGGAACAGCTGAAAGCCTTCGACCCCTTCCAGGCGGTTCCCGCCTCCACGCTGGCTTCCCTGGCGGGCACGGAAACGGCGCTGGTTCACGCCGAGGATAAGCCGGCAGGCACCGGCGATATGCTGGTGAAATCCACGGCGGCGGGCGGCTGGATGGCTGTCGCAGGCGCGGACTTCGGCGCGGAAGGCGCTGGCGGCGTGAAATTGGATTATACCGCGGGCGAAGGCGCGAAGCTGGAAATTCTGCTGGATGATCTGAACGCCGAGCCCGTCGCGGTGATCGACCTGCCCGCGGCGGCGGAAGCCCGGAGCGAGCTGTTCAGCCTGCCGAATGCCATCACTGGACAGCATGACCTGTACTTCCGGTTCTCCCAGGCCGACATCGCCCTGCTGCAATGGCAGTTCTTTTCCCCCCTCGAAGGTAAGTAAGGGGCCCAGCCTGCTGACGGCCAGCGACTTTCCCGACGCCGACGTGATCCGGGTGGGCGACGCTTATTACCTGGCCAGCACCACCATGCACTTCTGCCCCGGCTGCGCCCTCCTGCGCTCCTACGACCTGATTCACTGGGAGTGGTGCGGGCATCTGTATGACGCCCTGGACGATACCGATGCCCGTGCCCTGCGCAGCGGGCAGAACTGCTACGGCAAGGGCATGTGGGCTCCCTCCCTGCGCTGGCACGACGGGGAATTCTTCGTCTGCTTCGCGGTGGTGGACAAGGGCGAAACCCGCATTTACCACACAAAGGATATAGAAAACGGCCCTTGGACGCTGATCACGCTCAAGGGCCTGTACCACGACCCCTCCCTGTTCTTTGATGACGACGGGAAAGCCTACATCGTGTACGGCAACAGTACCATCCATTTAACAGAACTGAACAAGGAACTGACAGCCCCGCAGCCCGGCGGGCTGAACCGGGTGATCGCCCAAAGCGGCCAAATGAAAACCCTGGGCTACGAAGGCTCCCACTTCTACAAAATCGACGGAACTTATTACCTCTTCACCATCCATTCCCTGCCCGACCGCTGGCGGCGGGTGGAGAGCTGCTTTGCCTCCGACAGCCTGACGGGAGAGTTCACCGGTGGCATCGTGTTCAACGATGACCTGGGCTTCCACGGCCAGGGCGTAGCCCAGGGCGGTATTGTGGATACCCCGGACGGGCGCTGGTACGCCATTTTCTTCCAGGATCACGGCGCGGTGGGGCGTATCCCCGTGCTGCTGCCCATGGCCTGGGAAAAGGGCATGCCAGTCATCGGCCACGACGGGAAAGCGCCAAAGGAAGCGGTCAATCTCACCACCCGGCCCGGATACGCATACGCGCCGCTGGCCTCCTCTGATGCCTTTGAATCCGCTTCCCTGAACACCATGTGGGAGTGGAACCACCTGCCCGACGCCGCCCTGTGGCAGACCGGAAACGGCGCTTTGACCCTGAGCACAGGCAGGACGGATAAAGAACTGACCGACGCCCGCAATACGCTCACCGTCCGCTGCACCCACCCTGTCACGGAAGTGACTGTTCACTTAGATGGAAGCGGGCTGAATCCCGGCGACCGGGCGGGCCTGTGCGCTTTGCAGTATCCCTGGCACGCCGCTGCCCTGCGCCGCGCGGAGGACGGCTATCATCTGTCGCTGCTGAAAAAGGCGGAAAACGGGGAAGCCGTCGTCGTGGACATTCCCGCCTCCGAAAGCGCTGACCTGAAAGCGGTGTTTGATTTCACCGACATGCGGGACACGGTGGCGTATTATTACCAGGACGGCGGCGAATGGCGTTCCCTGGGTGAACCGCAGCGCGTGGTCTTCGATCTCAAGCACTTCGCGGGCGTCCGCGCCGGGCTGTTCTGCTATGCAACGGAAGCTCCCGGCGGCAGCGCTGTGTTCAGCCGGTTCGATTACCGGGTGAAGGAATAAAGATCCTCCAGGCCCCTTTGTAGAAAAAACGTTCTCCGATAAACATTTAATAATACGGAATATTATAATTTTGCTTTCTTGGAAGGGGGTCTGGGGGAAACCACTCTTTGGCATCCAAAGAATGGGTTCCCCCAGAAAACTCCCCGTTCCCTGAATCGTAACGAAAAACCGAAAAAAAACGCAAATTGAACAAAGAAAGGGCTTTACTTACACGCTTTAATGTGTTAAAATGCCCGTGAGGGGATGAAGCAAGGAGTGCGCCGTTTCATCCCTTTTCTTGTAAGGAGGGGGAATTTACGATGGCAAAAAACATGAAGCAGGAGCGCAGCATGGCGCTGTACGAAGCCATTTTGTCCATCAAGGATCTGGACGAATGCTGCCAGTTTTTCGACGACCTGTGCACGCCCACCGAACTGCGCAGCATGGAGCAGCGCTACGACGTGGCCGCCGCCCTGATGGAAGACCAGGTGTATATGGAGATTCAGGAAAAGACCGGGGCCAGCAGCGCCACCATCAGCCGCGTGCGCCGCAATATCCTGGAAAACTCCAAGAGCGGCGCCATGCGGGAGGTCATCACGCGGCTGGGCAAGAAAGAAGAAAGCTGAGGATGGTTTTAAGTTCTAAGTTTATAGTTCTAAGTTCTAAGCCTTATCTTGTTATCCAATCATCAATGCTTCTACATTATTTTCTTAGAACTTAGAACTTGGAACTTGGAACTTAGAACTTAATCATTATCACTCCCCATATCTTTATTGACTTGGAGGTTTTTTATGGCCGAACGTTATTTTCAACCGGAGATCGAAACCGCGAGCCGGGAGCAGATTCGCGCCTGGCAGGATGAGCGGCTGGTGAAGCAGGTGCGCCATGTCTGGGAAAACGTGCCTTATTACCGCAAGAAGATGGAGGAAAAGGGCCTGACCCCGGCGGACATTAAAGGCGTTGACGACCTGCACAAGCTGCCCTTCCTGAGCAAAGACGACCTGCGGGACGCTTATCCTTATGGCTTATTGGGCGCGCCGCTCAAGGACTGCGTGCGCATCCATTCCACCTCCGGCACCACCGGCAAGCGCGTGGTCGCGTTCTACACCCAGGAAGACATCGACCTGTGGGACGACTGCTGCGCCCGCGCCCTCACCGCGGCAGGGGCCACCAACGAGGACGTGTGCCAGGTGAGCTACGGCTTCGGCCTGTTCACCGGCGGCGCGGGCCTGAACGGCGGCAGCCATAAGGTGGGGTGCCTGACCATCCCCATGTCCTCCGGCAACACCGAGCGGCAGATCATGTTCATCCGCGACCTGAACGCCACGATCCTCTGCGCCACGCCTTCCTATGCCGCCTACCTGGGCGAATCCATGAAGGAAATGGGCCTGACCCCTGCCCAGATTCCCCTGAAAGCGGGCATCTTCGGCGCGGAAGCCTGGAGCGAGGAAATGCGCCAGGACATCCAGAAAACCCTGGGCATCCGGGCCTTTGACATTTACGGCCTCACCGAACTCTCCGGCCCCGGCGTGGCCTTTGAGTGCTCCGCCCAGAACGGCATGCACATCAACGAGGACCACTTCATCGCCGAGATCATCGATCCCAAGACCGGCGAGGTGCTCCCCGACGGGCAGCAGGGCGAATTGGTGTTCACCGCCCTGACCAAGAAAGCCTTCCCCTTGCTTCGCTATCGCACCAAGGACATCTGCGTCCTCAGCCATGAGCCCTGCCCCTGCGGCCGCACCCATGTGAAGATGTGCAAGCCCCGCGGCCGCAGCGACGACATGCTCATCATCCGCGGCGTGAACGTGTTCCCCAGCCAGATCGAAACCGTGCTGCTCAACATGGGCTATCCCGCCAACTACCAGATC
>CADAKE010000135.1 GCA_902788445.1 uncultured Eubacteriales bacterium | reverse complement strand
AAAAGTATGCTCTTTCTCAAACTAACTTCCACCGTTTTGTGTTTCCCATACGAACTTCCACAACAATTTCCACTGTGGAAGTTACTCTGGGAATTTACTCAGACAATTCCTGCCCAAACTGGGTATTGAAATCTTTGGATTTATGGTGTAAGATAGGATAGAAGGGGAATATTCGAGGGGAATTGACCTTTTCAGTACCCGGTCCGGGAGGATTATCTGCGCCCTTTTCCCGGACGCTGAGGTTCAGGGGCAGGTACACGCGCAGGCAGCCCGGTTGGTTTGACAGCAGGAGGGCTTGTTCGCGCGTCAGTTTTTGTTTGTCGCTCGGAGGGGAGAAGGGCATGTATGCCTATTGTCTGTTCTGTGAAACACAGCGCTGTAAAACAGTCGCTTCTCTGCTGGAAAAGCGCGATTCCGTCGTCCGCGCTTTTTCCCCACAAATCATCAATCGCCAGCGGAAAAAAGGGAAGAATCTGGATCATTCGTATGATTTGCTGCCTGGCTATGTATTTTTCTATCTGAATGAAAAGCTGACGGATTTCAGTTTGTTTCACGGCATTTCAGGAATCGTGCGCCGCATCGGAAATTCGGAAGACGGGTACGCGCTGGTGGGCGGCGATTTTGATTTTGCCATGAATCTATTGGAAAAAAACGGCGTGGTTGGCCATGTGACGGTTTTCAAAAACGGCGATACCGTGGTGCTGGCCGATTCGCTGTTCAACGGGTGTCAGGGAAAAATCACCCAAATTGACCTGCGCAAGCAGCGGGCAAGGGTGGATTATCAATTCTCCGGCATGGACTGCTTTACCTGGGTGGCCTTCGATATGCTCTCCAAAGCGCCGGAGGAAAAATAAAAGGAGATCACGGTCTTCGGATCATCAACGAACATGAAGCATTATTGCGTCCGGCAGGAAAAGGCCGAGCAACGACCATGAAAGCAAAAGAGGAATGAACATGAGAAAGCACAGAATCCGGTGGCAACTGATGATGTACGACGCGCTGATTTTCTTATTCTGCGCGTTAATATTGCTGGTGGTTTATCCAAGCAACTTCGACAAGCTGACGCCTGAGCTGATCCTTCTGAATACCGCAGTGGGCTTTATCTGCCTGATGATTTTCCGCCTTGTCCTCAAGATATACGAGAAAATCTGGCGCTACGCCGGGCCCGCGTCGTATATGGCGCTCCTGATTTCTGATTTTTTCGCCTGCGGTTCCTTTCTGATCCTGCGCGAATTGTTTCCCTTCCGCACCACCCTCGTCCGTGTCACGTCGATGTTCGCGCTGAACCTGCTCCTTTGCATTGCCGCGCGGCTGTTTTACCAATGGATTTATCAGCAAAGGGGCAGCAGCAGGAAGATTGTTCAATTCTTTTCTTCGATCCTGAAGCTCATTACCGGCGTTTCCTTCACCGCAGAAGAAGAAAAGAAGGATCACCGGATCAAAATCGCCATCATCGGAGCGGGAAGCATCGGCGCGATGCTGGCGGAGGAACTGCTGCAAAACCCGAAGGCCACGTATGAACCAGTTTGCTTTGTGGACAGCGATCGGGAAAAAAGCGGAAGAGAGCTCTATGGGATTCCGGTTCTGTCCAGCGGGGATGACCTGCGCAGCCGTTTTTCCGGCCTCAAGGTGCAGGAAGTTGTTTTTGCGCTGCCGAACGTGGACAACAACCGCCGGGAGGAACTCTACAAAATCTACAAATCCTACGGCTATAAGCTGAAAAGCTATGACTATCCCACGCTGAACGCGGACGAGAGCGGCCGCCGCCACATCCACGATTTCAACATCGAGGACCTGCTGTTCCGCTCTTCCAGCCATATCCTGGATGAAAATACCATGAATTGGTATCGGGGCAAGAACGTGCTGATTACCGGTGGGGGCGGCTCCATCGGCAGCGAGCTGGCCAGGCAGATCGCCAAGTGCGAGCCGGCGCGGCTGGTGATTCTGGATGTATATGAGAATGGCGCATACGATATCCAGCAGGAACTCAAGAGCCGCTATGGCGTGAACCTGAATCTGCGGGTGGAAATCGCCAGCGTGTGCGACAAGGAGAAGATCGAAAAAATCTTCCACGACCACACGCCGGATATCGTGCTCCACGCGGCGGCCCATAAGCATGTGCCGCTGATGGAGCGGAACGTGTGCGAAGCCGTGAGCAACAACGTTTTCGGCACGCTGAACGTGGTGGAAGCCTGCGAAAAATTCCATGTGAAACGGTTCATCATGGTCAGCACAGACAAGGCGGTGAACCCCACCAACGTGATGGGCGCCACCAAACGCATGTGTGAGATGATCGTGCAGAGCCGCAAGGGAACGGTGACCTCCTTCTCCGCCACCCGCTTTGGCAACGTGCTGGGCAGCAACGGCTCCGTCATTCCGCTCTTTAAGCGTCAGATCGCAAACGGCGGCCCGGTCACGATCACGGATCAGCGCATCGTGCGCTACTTCATGACGATTCCGGAAGCCAGCCAATTGGTAATGACCAGCGGCGCGATGGCCAAAAACGGCGAACTGTATGTGCTGGACATGGGCAAGCCGGTCAAAATCGTCGACCTGGCGGAAAACATGATCCGCCTGAGCGGCTTCGAGCCCGGCAAGGACATTAAAATCATTGAAACCGGCCTGCGGCCCGGCGAAAAGCTGTACGAAGAATTGCTGATCAAATCGGAAGAACTGGACAAGACCAGCAACAACAAGATCTTCGTGGAGCGCGACCAGCCGCTGAGCACAGAAGAAATCGACGGAAAACTGGAAATCCTGCGCGCGGCGCTGGCGACCCAGAGCAACCGGAAGGTCAAGGAAGCGCTGATGCAGGTGGTGCCCACTTACCACAACCCGGATGAAGTGAACAGCAAGGCCATCGAAGCGGAAGAAATGCGCATCGCCGCTGGAGCCTGACCTTGTCCCTGCCCAATTTCTCAGAACCCTTTTACCTGACGAATTGTTTTAAAACATATGCTGACAAAAATCATTGACCTGGCGCGGGAAGCCGGACGCATCATGCGGACAGACCGGCACGCCGCCATCCACCAAAAGGAAGGCCATTTCAATTTCGTCACCGACGCGGACGTGGCGGTACAGCAGTTTCTGAAAAGGGAACTGCTGTCTCTTTTGCCCGGCTCCCGTTTCTTTGCCGAGGAGCAGGAGAACGCGCCGCTGACTGAACAACCGACGTTTGTCGTCGATCCCATCGACGGCACGCTGAACTTCATGCGCGGGCGGAACATGTCGGCGGTGTCCATTGCGCTGCTCAAAAACAAGCGGCCCGTTCTCGGCGTGATTTACCAGCCTTACGCGGATGAAATGTTTTCCGCGGAGGCGGGAAAGGGCGCCTGGCTGAACGGGCAGGCGATCCGCGTCTCCGATACGCCGTTTGAAAACGCGATGGTGTGCTTCGGCACGTCGCCCTACGACGCCGATTTGGTCAGCCGCTCCATGGATGCCGCGCGGCAGTTTCTTTTGCGGGCGGGCGACCTGCGGCGCAGCGGTTCCGCCGCTGTCGATCTGTGCGACGTGGCTTGCGGACGGGCGGACGTATTCTTTGAACTTCGCCTGCGGCCCTGGGACGTGGCGGCCGGTTCGCTGATCGTGCAGGAAGCGGGCGGCGTGTTTGTTTCCCTGGGCCATGACCGCCCGTATTACGACGGCGCGTCCGGCATGATGGCCGCCAATCCGCTTTGCGCGGCAAAGGCCAAAGAAATCCTGGAGGCGGAGCCATGAGTATTTTGTCCTGCGCCCATGTGCACACGACCTACTGCGACGGCAAAACGCCCGCGAAGGACATGGCGAAGCGGGCCGATGAACTGGGCTTCGTTTCCCTCGGGTTTACCTCCCACGCGCCCCAGACCTTTGACCCCGGCTACTGCATCCCGCCGGAACAGGAGGAAGCGTACAAAGCGGAAATCCGGGCCCTCCGGGCGGAATACGCGGGCCGCATGACCGTTTACCTCGGCGTGGAACGCGACCTGTATTCCTGCTGTTCCACCGAAGGATACGATTTTTTCATCGCCTCCGTGCATTATTTCCCGCGACCCGACGGGCATCACAGCCCCGTGGACGCGACGCCGGAAAAGCTGAGGCAGTACGTGGAAACAGAATGCGGCGGCGACGGCTTGAAAATGGCAAAGCAGTATTTCACCATGCTCCGGGATTACGTGCTTTCCTCCCACGCCCCGATCATCGGGCACTATGACCTGCCGCAGAAGAACAACGCCGTTCTCCATCTCTATGATGAAGAAAGCCCGGCTTACCAAAAGCTAACGCTTGACTGCCTCCGGCCCCTGGCGGATACCGGGGCGCTGCTGGAAGTAAATACTGGCGCGATGGCGCGGGGGTACCTCTCCACGCCGTACCCCTCCCCCACGCTGCTCAAAGCCTGGAAGGAATGGGGCGGCGAGGTGATCGTCAATTCGGACTGCCATGACGCGCGTTACCTGACCACCGGCTTTGAAGAAGCGGAAGCGCTGCTCCTTTCCCTGGGATACGACCATGCGGTTCGGCTGGGGAGGGATACGCTTTGGGAACGTTTTGCGCTGGCAGGCCGATAAATTCCGGCACACAAAACGCGGCCGCAGTTTTCATTTCTGCCGCCGCGTTTTTTTGTTGTTGATTTTTACCGCTCCGTCAGCCTGACATGCACGGTGTCGCCCGGCTGTTTGCCGATGGCGGCGCGAATATCCTTGCGGATGCCGATGATGTGGCAGGGCGTGCCCATGCGCACCAGCTGGCCGTCGTAGGGATAGCCGTCAAATTCCGCGCGCACCGCCACCCGGCCTTTGCCGTAGACGGCTTTCACGTCGAATGGGATTTCCACATAAGCCGCGTCCATGTCCGGATTCCGGATGATCACGGCGTCAAATTCCCGCGCGTTCTCCATCGGTATGCTCCCGTTACTTCACCAGGTTCACGTTCACCCCGTTCACCTCCACGCCCTCGTCGGCGCGGATCAGGATGTAGGGGTGGCCGTCGATGACGCGGGTTTCCACCAGGTCGGTGCGGTCGGAATTGACCTTGATGACCACGCTGGGCATCTTGACCTCAAACTGCTTGGCGTTGGTGACGTTCACGGCGTTGATGCGTCCCTGCTGGCCGAACTCCTGGTCGTACTTATCGTTGAAGGCTTCCATGTGCGCGGTGCTCACGCCGCATTCCGCCAGCACATCGGTCACGTCGTACTTGGTCAATTGCAAGGGCTCGTTGTCCTTCTCCTGCTTCTTTTCCTCCAGGCGCTCCATCACCTGCTCATGCACCGCCTGCACCACCTCATAGCTGCAATCCTCCTCCAGGGTTTCCTGCAAAATCGCCTGGAAGATTTCCTTCTGCTGGTCGGCGGGCATGGGCAGCTCGGACTGGAACACGGCGTTCACGAAATCATCGTGGTTCGCGGCGGTGTCGCGGGTGTAGTACAGCGCCTGGTAGATGTTCGCCGCCCGTTCCTCGAAGGCTGGGAACAGAAAGCCCATTTCCGGCGCGCCGACGATCCAGTCCGATTCCTTGCTGCGGAAATCGTTCTTCCCTGCGTCGTAGCTGAGCGTGGGCTTGGTGAGCCGCACCGGGCACAAGCTGCACAGCACGTAATGGAATACTTCATTGCTCATGTCGGCGACTTTGCTGTCGTCCTCTTTGGAACGGTAGGGAATATCGTAGCCGTCGTGCATGAGCAGGATCAGGTAGTGATCCTCCACCTGAAGGTTGGAGATGATCTGCCGGAAGAAGTATTCCACCGTTTCGTCGTCCTTGAGCGCGGTGTTTTTAAGCGCGGTCAAAAGCTGGTATTCCGGGGAGTTTTCCATCGTTTCCGGGTCAAAGGAAATGTCCAGCAGGTTCTGGCCCTGGGTGCCGGACAGGGTGCGCTTGAAAATGGCCAGGTATTTTTCCGCTTCCTCCTGCGCCATGCCCACCAGCGAACGGGTGAAGGAGGAAATCACTTCGCCCTGGTTGTTCACATAGCAGCCGCGGATACAGGTGATGTTGTTGTGCTCCAGGTTAAAACGCCGCTTGATCTCGGCAATGTCCTTCTTGTTCATGTGTCCCCCTGTGAGAATAGGATTGGCGTAAGCCGCCGGTACAAAAGTATACCACAAAAAACGGAAAAATGGAACGGATGAGAATCTTTTCTTTCTGCAAACAATATCTCTTGTTGTTACCATTCAGCTACCGCATGATGCATGTTAACCGGAGCGAGGGCCTGTGCGGCCCTCGTGCACCTGCACCAAAGGCCTTCGGCCTCTGGACTCCGGCTGCGGAATTGAGTTGCGCATATAATCCGAGTTGGTTCCCGCTGATGCTTGGAGGAACGTGGATGTTCAGCTTGGCCGCGTTGTGTTTCTGGCCCGGCGTCCTTCGGACGCCAGCCCGGATGCGAAGCATCCGGGGAAAGCCAGGGAATATCCGCAGGGAAAGCTCGCTTTCCCCTCGGATTTTCCCGGGCTTTCTTGGGCCAGAAACCCTCATGCTTTCGTAACTCC
>CADAKE010000134.1 GCA_902788445.1 uncultured Eubacteriales bacterium | reverse complement strand
GGAATCACTTACGATTCTCTATCCCGGTAAAACCGGAACGGCCCATGGCGACATAAATCGAATCAATCGATCCACTCTGACATGATCGGTTCAATGAACATTTCATGTCACTGACGGGATAAGTTTATTATACCGCGGCATTTTTGTCAAGGGCAAAATGAAAATTCCACCGTGTAGGTTTGGGACACGGTGGCAAAACCAACACATGTGATAGAAAAAAGTCATCAATAAAAATGCCCCCTGGCATGCTTTTGGCTGAAACGCAGGAAGAACATGGAACAAAAAACAGGGTAATCCAGGAAGCCGAAGATTCTTGGATTACCCCGCAGCGGGAAGTTATGCAGATACACAGGAAGGCGTCATGCCGCTAAAGCGTTATGGCATTGCATATCTGCCGTGGAAAACGGATCAGGCTTTCTTTTTCTTGTCCTTGAGCAGGCTGGCGATGATCCACAGCGCAGTGAGCGCCAGCAGCGCGCCGGAGGCGATCTGGGCAGCCGTCAGAGCGGTTTGCCACCAGGGCGTGACGGGCACCAGGCGGGTCCCCTTGGAAATGCCGTTCATGGCGTTGGACTGGGCTACGGAGTAGCATACGCGCTTGGCGGCCAGACGCATAGCCTGGGCCATGGCGGCATAGTTGCCGGAAGTGCCGTTAGGTTTATAAGCGTCAAACTGGAAGTCCTGAGCGGTACCATCGGGAATATCGCAGCCGCCCACATAGACGCCGTAAGCCAGCTCAATGTAGGGGGAGTTATCCTGCGCGCCGTTCATATCGGTGTACATATCGGTCACGATGATGCCCTGCATGCCGCATTCGCCGCGCAGGAACTTCTGGCCCAGTGTGCCGTCGCAAGGGCCGGCCAGGGTGCCGATCCGGGCGAAGGAAGCCATGGTGTTGTAAGCGCCGCCGATGGTGATGGGCAACTCAAACGCGCGCAGATAGATTTCGCGCAGCGCCTGCTCGGTCACCCAGGCGCCTACGCCGTGACGAGCGGTTTCCTGGTCATTGATGACGCAGTGCTTGTTGTAAACGTGCACGCCCTTTTCCTCGATCCCCTTGGATTCGGCGGCGGCGATCAGGCCGGTCAGGGTGCCGCATTCGCTGTAATATTCCACCGTGCGGCCCAAATAGGGGCTGCGATGAATGTTCGCGCCGATGCCGTACAGACCGGCACAGCCGGACCAGATGCCGTCGTTGCCGATGATGTTGCCGGCGCGGTAGGCCACGTCGCGGTTGAAGGTGGAGGCGATGATGCCGTTGGCGGGCATTGCGGTGGTCTTGAGATTGGCATTGGGGTCGGCTTCGGCGGTAAGCTTGCCTTCAGCGTCCACGTGACCGGCGGCCAATTCCTTACGGTAAGCCAAGCCTTCCTTGTTCTTGCTGTAAGCCTGGTTGAAGCCATTGGGGCCGTTTTCATCCTTGGTTTCGGGCTTGCCCACAGACTCCACCAGCGCGGTGATGTGCTGGCCATTGGCCACCAGCTTTACGGTTTCGTCCCAGGTCAGCTGATCCATGAAGGTATCCCACAGCGGATCTTCGATGTCCACGCCCATCATGTCCACCAGGCTCAGGCCCGCGCTCTTGCCGTAGGCCGGATAAGCGCCGGCGGAGGCGTCCTTGGGCAGGGGCTTGTTGTAAGCCACGGGGCATTGCTTGAGGATATCCTCGGCCATCTGCTTTGTGGCCTTCAGCACCGGCACGCCGTTTTCACGGTCTAGAGAGACGGTGCCAGCCCAGTCAGAACGGTTATAGTAGTTCACATGATTGTCGCCGCGGCCTTCGTAGCGGTTGATATCCGCATAGTCGAACATGGCGGTGATGGGGTTGCCGGTGGCGTCGGAGAAGGAGTACTTTTCTTTGTCGAAGGACAGGGTGAACTTGGCGGTCATGGCGGCGTTGCCGGTACCGACCATTTTGGAAGCGTCAGCGCCTTTGGCGGCCAGCAGGTTGTTGACAGCGTCATGGGCGTTTTCAGCGGCGATCAGATAATAATCGCCGTCCATCAGCACATAGGTGCCCGCACCATAAGCGTCGAAGGAAGCGAAGAACTTTTCATCCACGCTGATTTTCAGAGTCTCCTTAGCGCCGGGAGCCAGCACCTGGGTCTTGCCGAATTCCACCAGCTCCACGGAGGGAACCTGGATCTGGTTCTGCTTGGCATAATCGCCGTAGGGCTTGGCGATATAGATCTGCACGGTCTTTTTGCCGGAGTAGGTGCTGCCGGTGTTGGTCACATCAACGGTGATATCATAGTTCCTTTCACCGTTCTTCACAGCCTTGAAGTTGCTCAGCTCAAACTGTGTGTAGCTTTCTCCGTAGCCAAAGGGATAAGCTACCACGTCGGAATAGTTAAAATCACCCACGTTGGCCGCACCCATTACCGCATCCTCATAGCGGGTCTCAGTATAACGATAGCCCAGGTACATGCCCTCCTGATACACGGTGTAAGCGTCCAGGGTGGGTTCAGGAACAAACTGATTGCCCTTCTTGCTCAGGATGCCCATAGCTTCGGAATCCTGATAGATCCAGTAACCATAGTTCACATTGACGGGGTTCATGGTGTGATCCATCCAGAAAGTATCGCTCAGGCTGCCGGAGGGAGTATATTCGCCGGTCAGCAGCTTGCCAACGGCCACAGCGCCATTCTGGCCCAGCGCGCCTACCCAAAGGGCGGCGTCCACGCCGTAAGCGGGATCCTTGAGGAAGTCGGCACCCACCATGCTGGCACCGTTGTAGATGACAATGACCTTCTTGAACACGCCCGCGTCCTTCAGGGCTTTCAGGCCTTTCAGGGTGTCCACTTCGCGCTGAGACAGGTGCAGGAAATCGCCGTTCAGGGCATCGGGCGCGCCGGTCTTGGGCAGGTCGGAGCCCTCGCCGCCTACGCGGCCGAAAATGTAGATAGCAGCGTCGCCGTATTCCGTGAAGGTGTCGCCGCCAGCGGCATTGACATCCTCCCACGGCACACCGCCGATGTAGCGGCCACCGCTGCCGGCCCAGCCGACATTGGCGCGGCGGTAGTGGATGGAAGCGTCGTAGGCCTCAGCGCCTTCGCCGCGCCAATTGCCGGGATTGGGAGCGGTGTTCCAGGTGGTGGAATACTGCTCCAGCAGGGTGGGGTTCATCACCAGCCCGGCGTCTTCAAAGGCGGTGTAGAAGCTTGTAGCCTTGCTGGTATCCACGGAACCAGAGCCCGTTCCACCGTAGATCGGATCCACGGAGGTGACGCCGAAAACGCTCACTTTGTTGCCGGAGGCAAGGGGCAGCGCCTGATTTTCATTCTTGAGCAGCACAGCGCCTTCCGCCATGACCTCTTCGGTCATTTTCGCGCCTGCCTTCACCAGGTCTTCCAGCATGTCAAAGTCAGACTTGAAATACTCGGAATCGTTTTTGGCTGCGTTGGGATCCACCTCCACCTTGAAGGGGGTGACGCCCAGAGCGTTGTTGACCATAGTCACGTTCTCCATGGCGATCACATTACCCAGCACGGAAACGCCGAGAATCAGCGTCAGCACCACAGCCAGGATGCGTTGGATCAGAGACTTCTTCATAATTACTTCGCCTCCTTTTCCTGCTTCAGGAACACGTTGACCAGGTTAGCGATCAGCAGACCCACAAAGAGGATGGTGCAGATCACGAACTGGCTGTTGAAGCTGGACGCCTGAATGCCGACCAGTACAACGGAAACGTAGAAGTAGATGCCGTAGACGTAGAACAGCAGCGCCACAAAGTCGCACAACGCCAGAACAGCGTTGGCCCACTTGCCGCCGCCGCGGACGAAGCCCAGCCCCACAGCGGCTACCGCGCCAACGATGGGTAGGATGGCTGCTGGAGCGGACATGTAACGAGAACCGTTGTACATGACCGCGTACACCACAGCGACGACCACCGAGAGCACGCTCAGCGCAAGCGTGACATAGTAGCCGTAGGATTTGTTCTCAAGCAGTTTTTTCACCGATGATTCCTCCTCCAGTACAGTTGCTTGTTAGCGCGGTGTTCCTTTGGAAGTCCTTCCAGCCTCCTTTTTGAGTCCGTTCCGCGCTCTTCCTGGCAAGAATATAGCAAAACAAAAAAGCCCCGACAAGGCGAAACTGCATAATCCGCAGGTTTGACTTCACATTTGACATATGCCGCGCGTCCCGCGCTTGTTTACTTTGCGTGCAGGTCATGATATGATGGATACGATACAAGAAAGGCGGTGACGGTATGCGGCAATGGATCATGCGGGCTGTAATCCTGATGCTTTGCGCGTTTCTTCTGACCGGCTGTTCCCAAACGCCGTCCGCGGTTCAGTCAAAGCTGTGTGAGGTGACAATTGAGGAGGGTACGGGTTTTCGCACCCAGCGGTCCAGCGTGACTGTACGCAGCGGCGAGGACGCGGTTTTTCTTTTGATTCCGGAACCCGGCTATACTTTTGGTTCCGTAGATTACGCGGATTATACAGTACTCTCTTCCGGCGGAAAGCAGACGCTCACCCTTTGTGGCATCCGGGATTCGACCGCCGTCCGCGTAACCTTTCTGCCATGCGCAAGAAAGCTGCGCTATCATGGAAACGGCGGGCTGACGGGCAAGGGAGAGGAGTCGGTGACGCTATCGGTATCGGATGGCAAGCTGCGGGGCAATACCTCCCAGGGAACCCATCTGTTTCACTGGGAAGGCTATACCCTGTACGCCTGGAATACGCAGCCAGACGGCTCCGGCGTACAGATCGGTTTAGGAAGCCGCACAGAGGTTTCTGAGGAAACCAGGGACCTGTACGCAATGTGGCAGCCCTGGAGCGACGAAATGCTCTTTTCAACTCAGGAGAGCACCGACGGCCTTTTGCTCACCGGCTTTGCGGGAAAAACAGATACCCTTTGCATCCCACCCTCCATTCACGGGCAGCCGATTGTGGGCATCGCCCCCGGTGCGTTTTCCGGCCTTGCGAGCAGCACTGTGATCCTGCCGTCAACCCTCCGGGAGGTTGGCGCAGACGCTTTTCACAGTAGCGCTGTGGAAGAATTGTATCTGTTTGACAGCCTGACTCGTCTGGACCCCCTCGCTTTTTCGAATTGCGGGGCCTTGGCGCACATTCATATCAACGCAGCCACGGCCCCGCGCTATATGACTTACTTCGCCACCTTCGCGGATAAATATGACCGGCTGCTGTCCCTGAATGACAAGCCCAAGATTGTGCTGTTCTCCGGCTCCTCGGCCAGGTTCGGCTTCGATTGTCCGCTGCTGGACGAACGCTTTCCCGAATATGACGTGGTGAACATGGGTGTTTTCGCTTATTCCAATTCCCGGCCGCAAATGGAGATCATTCTTTCCTGTATGCAGGAAGGAGACGTATTGGTTCACGCGCCTGAATTCGACGCATCCAACTATCAATTCTGTACCGACAACGTGCTGAGCCATACCCTGTTCAACATGATGGAAGCCAATTATGACGCTCTGACAATGCTAGATATGCGAACCTATGACCATGTGATTCCGGCGCTGTCCG
Source organism: uncultured Eubacteriales bacterium (assembly GCA_902788445.1). Classification (GTDB taxonomy): domain Bacteria; phylum Bacillota; class Clostridia; order Christensenellales; family Aristaeellaceae; genus RUG563. The sequence goes on along the minus strand of CADAKE010000134.1, from coordinate 1,034 downwards.
CGTATCTCAATATACGCACAGGTGTGGAGGAAGGAAGCTATGCCTTTTGTCCTTCCGACTTTGATGAGGATGGGAACCCTTCCGCTGTGCCTACCTATAATGCCTACGGCGATTATACGCTTCCCCGGCCCAATGCCTCGTCCTCCAAGCCCATCTACGGTCTTCCCGTGCGCTATACCGTGGAAGCGTTCACCAACGAACCCTTTGCCGAATCTCTTAACGCCGTGTACGACCGCTTCGCGAACGCGGGCGTCCGTGTATATTTCAGCTATGCCCCTCGCAACATCGAAGCCCTTTCCATGGACAGCACAGAAAAAGCCCGGGCAGAACTGGACGCCTACTTCCGCAGGACGCTGCATGCCCGGGTGATTTCTGATATCGAAGAATCCTTGTTTTCCGGTATTTATATGTTTGAAACGGACAATCATCTTTCCACCGAGGGCGTTGCCATCCATACCCAAAGGATCATCCGCGATCTGCAGGCAGCTTTCATGGCGGATACCGGTTTATGACGCGGCTTTTGCCGCCTGAAAAAGCGTCATGTCCACGCAGAACACGCGATCCATATATTTGACCGCCAGTGAACCGTCGTACTTATCCACCAGCCGCGCAACGCTCTTCATGCCAAACCCATGGTAGCGCGGATCGCCCTGGCTCTTGGGCAAACCGTTCTCCATTTCCACAGGGCCTTCGCAGGAGTTTTCCATATGTACCAGCGCCATATCGCCGCTGCGGGATACATTGATGGTGATGAACCTTTCGCCCACAGGCAGCTTTTCCGTGGCTTCCATGGCGTTGGTCAGCAGGTTATTCATCAGGAAATACAGATCGATATCCTCCACGAAATCCAGATCCGATTCGCTGGCATAGCAGGTGATCTGGATTTCTTTTTGGGTACAGAGAACAGCCTTTTCCATCAGCAGCACATCCAGGATCTCATTGCCTGTACGGGCCACCGCCGTCATGCCGCCTATGCGCTGCTGGAGCGCGTCAATCTGTTCATTGGACAGGCGCCCCCGGAAATCGTTGAGCAT
>CADAKE010000133.1 GCA_902788445.1 uncultured Eubacteriales bacterium | reverse complement strand
AAGAAGCCGCCGCTCAACTGAGCGGCACGGCGCGGACGCCAGCCCATCAGACCGGTTTCCGCGTTTTTTTCACAATCGAGCTGGCAAAAACAGGAATTGCAATTGGTCGGTCGGTTGCTTTATGGGAAGTTTGAGTCATTAAGTTCTAAGTTCAAAGTTCTAAGTTCTAAGCTGAATTTAGTTTATCACTATTGGCTTAGAACTTGGAACTTTGTAACTTAAAGTGCCCATAACGTCACGCTTGATTGAACAATTCCCAGGAATGATATGAACAATTCCCAGGAATGATAAAAAGCCGAAAGGTGTGACCCTGCTTGCAGATCATCGCCGTTATTTTAAAGGACGTGCTGACCGCGCTTTACCAATTCTTTTTCCCCAGCCTCATCCTGACGTTCCTGGGTTCTTTTTTCTACCTTCATTGCGCTGCCTCCATGGAAACGGGCACGGGCGCGCGGGCGGCTTTCAGCGCGTGGAAACGCGCCTTTCTCACTTCGCTCACCTTCCGGCGGGTGACGGCGCTGGCGTTCTTCCTGTCCATGATCCTGTTCCGCACGCTGCTGGGTCGCAGCGTGACGGCGAATCCGCTGAAGACCGTCATAGGCAATTTTGGAATATGGGTAACGAATGCCAAGGGCGTCCGTTCCCTCACCACCGAGGGCGTTGAGAATATCTTTCTCACCATGCCGTTTCTCCTTTTCCTGCTGCTTGCGTTTGAGGATCGGTTCATGAAGGGAAAGACGCTTGGAACCGTATTGCTGAAAAGCGTCAAAATCGCTTTCCTGCTCAGCCTCGCCATCGAGTGCCTCCAGCTTTTGCTGCACCTGGGTTACTTCCAGCTTTCGGATTTGTTCCATAACACCCTGGGCGGATTCCTGGGCGGGCTGATCGCGTGGACGTATGCGCGGTTGAAAAAAGGAAAGAGATAGTAACCGGAAGCGAACTTTTTTACATTTTCCTTTCTTCCTTGCGATTGACATTCCCTGTGCTTTGGATTATCATGGTATTGGTGTATTTTTGGGTTCCCGGCGGGGAAACCCCGGCGGGAATTGAGCGATAAAAAATGGAGGCTCGGTTTATGCGTTTGTTACCAAAGCGGGGATGGATGTTTTTGCTGGTGTGCCTGCTGCTTTTCCTGGGCGCGGAATGCGCTTTGGCGGAAGGCCAGGTGGGCGGCACGATCTGGATCGAAAAGACGGTGGACGGCACCTTGGGCGCCGGCGAATCGGGCTATGGCATGGGCGCGAAAATCACGCTGGAAAAGCGCTATCCCACCAGCCAGAGCGACCAGTATATCAACAAAATGTCCGACCAGAACGGCAATTATGTTTTCTCTAACCTGGCGGCGGGCGAGTACCGGATGCGCGTGGAAGTGGCGGCGGAGTATCGGTTCACGACCCACGGCCAAGGCAGCGCCATCCTGCCGACGCAGGGCGCGGTGGGCTATACGCCGTTCTTTACCGTGCAGGACGGGCAGAACCTGACGATGAACGTGGGCTTGACGAAAACCTACTGCGCCGTTTCGCTGATCGCTTTTGTTGACGAAAACGCAAACGGCGGCCGCCTCCAGCAGGAGCCGACGGTGTACGGCGTGCTGGCCGAGGTGCTCTACGAATACGGCGGCGAAACCTATGTGGTCGCCACCGGAACGACGAATATGCAGGGCGAAGCGGTGATCCGCGATCTTTCCCCGGGCACCTTCACCGTGCGCGTCACCCTGCCGGACAACCTGGTGATCGGCCCCATGGGCCAGAAAATCAACACCTTCTACAACTGCTTCTATGCCAACGCGGACAATACCGGCTATTCCGCGCCGTTCACGCTGGCGGCCAAGGAAAGCGTCGGCATGGGCGTGGGCCTGGTGCGCACCGGGTCGCTGACCGGCAAGGTGTGGTACGACGCCAACTTCAACGGCCAGTGGGACGCGGGCGAGGGCGGAATGCCCCAGGCGGTGGTGACGCTGTATTCTCCCGCGCTGGGCCTGACCCGCACCGCGAACCCCACCGAGCAGGGCGATTACAGCTTCCAGAGCCTCCAGTCCGGCGAATACCAACTGGGCTTCCAGCTGCCCGAGGGCATGATCTTTACCTACCCCGGACAATCCATGATTTCCGAAACGGCCAGCCAGGCGGCGGTGAACGTGTCCGTCCAGGTGGGCGTGACGACCAGCCTGGGCAGCGTCGGCGCGATGCCGAGCGCCGGACTGTCCCTCTATTTCTACCAGGACAGCGACCTGAACGGCGCGCCGGATGAAAACGACGCGCCCCTGTACGGCGCGCAGGTCACGGCCTACCAGGGCGGAAAAGCCATCGAAACCGTGTTTACCGACGACCTGGGCCGCGCCGTGTTCCATTCCCTGCGCGGGGGCGAAACGCTCCTGTCCGCCGCCCTGCCCGGCAGCTACGTCTTCAGCAGCGACCAGACGCGCCTGTTCCGCCTGGCGGGCACGCAGAACATGGCGGAGGGCTCCGTGTATCTGGACGGCAGCGAGGAAGAGGTCAATTACTCCGTGGCCGTGACCATCCCCGGCAGCGTCACCGGCTGCGTCTTTGACGACGCGGACAACACCGGCGTATACCGGGAGGGCAGCCCCCTGGTGCCCAATATCACCGTGCAGGCGGTGGACGGGTACGGCGCGGTGCAGGCCCAGACGGCGACAGACCTGAGCGGTTATTACAGCTTTCCCTCCATCCTGCCCGGCGCTTATTCCCTGCGCTTTGTGCTGACGGATGACTACGTGGCCTCCACCGCGCCCGCGGAAGCCCAGGGCATGTACAGCCATATCACGTCCCAGACGCCGGAGTACGGCCAGACCGAGACCTTCACCCTGAACCCCGGCCAGACGGTTTCCGGCATCGACGGCGGCGTGTTCCGCGCGGGCCGCGTGGACGGCTATGTGATGATCGACGAGGAGTTCGCCGCGCCCAATACCGGCCTTGCGGGCGTGAACGTGGTGCTGCTCAATGAGAACGGCCAGCCCGCTTCCGCTTACAGCTACGGCACCACCGACGCCTCCGGCTACTTCTTTATCAAGGGCGTGCTGCCCGGCAGCTATTCCGTGCAGTACGTGATGCCGGAGAACGGCCAGTTCATCTCCCCGCGCACCACGGAGAAAGCCTGGACTTCGCCCGGCTTCGCCAGCGAGAGCGGCTCCGAAATCCATATGACCACGCTGTACGGCGTATACAATTCCAGCCTCTCCGGGAAAATCATCTACGATGGCATGGATACCGATGAAAACTTCACCGCGCTTTTGTCCCTGGTGGGCCAGCGCACGCGCCAGGCGTTCCAGATTCACGCCCAGGCCGACGGCTCCTACGCCTTCAACAACTTAAAGCCTGACACTTACGTGATGCAGGTGATGCTGCCGGATTACCTGGTGTTCGGCCAGACCGAGGGTTCGCCCATCGAGGCGACGGCTGAATCCACCGCCACAACGATGATCACCTTCGGCTTGGGCGAGGTGAAAACGGACGCCAACATCCTGGCCTCCCTGCCCGTGACCATCTCCGGCACCGTGTTCTACGACGACGACATGTCCGCCCAGATGGACGAAGGCGAGTACGGCGCGGAGGGACGCAGCCTGTCCCTGTGGCGCAACGGCGTGGAAGCGGCTTACGCGACCACGGACGAAGACGGCGCGTTCGTGATGGATCACCTGATTCCCGCGGATTACGAGCTGCGCATTTCCATGGATGAAAACGAAGTGCTGGTCAACGTTCCCGGCGCGCAGCAGCAGGCGGAAAGCTGGATGGTGCCGATTTCGAGCCGGGGCGACATGGACGTAACGCTGCCCATGATGCGTTATTCCTCCATCGACGGCCAGGTGTGGAGCCTGGACGGCTCCCTGTCCGGGGTGGACGGCCTGGCGGTTGCCTTGCTGAAGGACGGCGCGGCTGTCGGCACGACGATGACCGACGCCACCGGCCGCTATTCCTTTAACCGCCTGCTGCCCGGCGAATACACCCTGAGCGCCACCCTGCCGCTGGGCCACCTGTTCGCCCGCGAGCAGGACACCGAGAACCGCGAAAGCTACATCCAGGGCAACCCCGACGGTTCGCCCAAGCCCATCCCCTTCACCCTGCCCATGGGCGAGGAGCTTTCCGGCGTGGACATCGGCATGGGCGCGATGGGCGAGATCGGCGACCGCGCGTGGCTGGATGAAAACGGCAACGGGATGCAGGACGTGGGCGAGCCCTACATGCCCGGCATCATCATCGCCCTCTACCAGCACGGCGAAAAGATCGCCGAGACCGTCACGAACGAGTACGGCAAATACATGCTTTCCGACGTGTACCCCGGCGAATACGAGATGCGCGTCACCATGCACGCCGAACTCAAGGCTACCGTGCACCAGACGGATTTCCCGCTCGTGGCCAGCATCATGCCGGAGGATAACGGCACCACCGTCACCGTGCCTTCCGTGATCGTGCCCAGCGGCGGGAAGAACCTGCATTGCGACCTGGGCTTCCAGCTGCGCAAGAAGGGCGTGTACCCCGACGCGATGAACGATATCCCCGTCAAGGACTGGCGGCCTTACTCCGAGCGGTAAGCCGTGGCGCCGCGCGGGGCAAAAACTGAAAACGACAAGGCGCGCCGTGAAGTTCCGGCGCGCCTTGTTCTGCTTGTTTTGGGTGTTTCCTGTTTTGCTTTGCTGGCCTTTCAGGCGGTGGAATACGGGCTTTCGTTCCGGCGGGAGGAGGCGTCCCTTCGCGCGTCCGCCGTGGAAACCCGCGCTTTTCTGCTGGATGAATCGGACGAGCGGATCGACATCAACCGGGCCACCGCCGCCGACCTGCAAGCCGTGCCCGGCATCGGCCCGGAAATCGCCCGGCGCGTGCTGGAACTGCGCCAGGAGCGCGGCGGCTTTTCCTTCCTGGAGGAACTGACCGACGTGCCCGGCATCGGGGAAAAGCGCTTCGAGGCTTTGAAGGAATATTTCTTCTGCCCCCAGCCGGAGATTGACCCGGCGGAATTGGGAAGTGTAGGCGGGGAAGAGGAAGGAAACCGATAACTGATCAGTCGAAATCATTGAATAAAAGGATTCGGCCAAAAGCCCTTTCCTTGAGGGCAATGTCGTTAATTTAAGAAAACACTTTTCAATATGAACCAAGTAACATTTTTCGACCATCCCCCATTGTCATCCCGACCGAAGCGGAGGCGAGAGCCGCAGCGCAGTGGAGGGATCTGAAAGCTGAATATGATATTGCCTGATTGATGGCGTTACTCACAGATCCCTCCACTGCGCTGCGGCTCTCGCCTCCGCTCCGGTCGGGATGACAGTGTTAGTTGTTCGTTATAAGTCTCTTGGTTGGTATTGTTTCGCCTGAATTTGACAATATTGCCCTCAAGGGGAAACCTTTTGGAGACTTTCTTCATTCTCTGTTTTAAAGATGAAACAGTATTAAATCACACAGGAGATAGGAGATTGATCATGCGTTGAACGGGCGCTGGGGCTTTCTATTGTGCACCCGCCGATACAATCTCCTATCTCCTATCTTTTACCTCCTATCTGACACAAAACGCCCGCTCATTCCCGCCGACTGAAAGACACGCGAATCGAATCATAACGCCCGCACCTTTTCCGCCGCTTCCTCCATGAGCGCCACCACCGCGTCGGAGAAGGCGTCGAACCCCGGGTCGTCCACCTGCAATTCGGGATGGGACAGGATATAGGAAACGCTCTCCCGCGCGCATTCGCTGAACGGACGCTTCTGCTGGAAGGTGGGCACCAGGCGGTGCAAAAGCGAATTGTCGAAAATCACCGTGTTGGATTTGTCGCCCAGCATCCCGCCGACAAAGTCGTATTTCTTCGTCTGCATCAGCACGTCGGTGGGCACATAGCAGGGCTTGTATTCCGCGCCCGCGGCCCGGGCAACCGAGGCCATGATCTGGTTCCAGGTGAGCAGTTCCTCGCCCGTGATCTGCACCGCCTGGCCGATGGCGTGCACGTTGCCCATCAGGCCCACGAACGCGGGCGCGAAATCCTCGCTGTTCATCACGGCCCACAGGCTGCTGCCGTCGCCGGGCACGAGCACCTTCTTGCCCTCCCTCATCCGCTTGATCACCTGCCAGGGGCCCTTGTCACCGTGGATGGCCAGGGGGATGGAGCGGAAGGAGAAGGTGTGGCTGGGCCGCACGATGGTGATGGGGAAGCCGCTCGTCCGGTATTCGCGCATAAGCAGTTCTTCAATGGCGATTTTGTTCCGGGAGTATTCCCAGTAGGGATTGGAAAGCGGCGTGGATTCCCGGATGACGGGATGGGAAAGGGGCTTCTGGTACGCGCTGGCGGAGCTGATAAAAATGTACTGGTCGGTCTTGCCCTTGAACAAACGAACGTCCCGTTCCGCCTGGGCGGGCACGAAAGCGATGAAGTCCGCCACCACGTCGTAGCGCTCATTCTCGATGGCCTTCGCTACCGCCGCTTCGTCGTTCACGTCCAGGATCAGTTGCTTCGCGCCGGGCACGTCATTCGCCCGGTTGCCCCGGTTGAGCAGGGTCAAGTCCCATCCCTGAGAGACCAACAGCCGGGAAATGGACGTGGAAATCACGCCCGTGCCGCCGATGAATAGAGCCTTCATGGGGATGCCTCCTTTACTGTTATCCACTTATTTCATCATTTTTTCAAGCGCTGTCATGAGCGCGATCTTTCCATGGGCGTAGGTCAGCCCGCCCTGGAGATACACGGTGTACGGGGGCCGCATGGGGGCGTCGGCGGAAAGCTCGATGGACGCGCCCGCCACGAAGGTGCCCGCCGCCATGATCACCTGGTCGGTATAGCCGGGCATGTCCCAGGGCTCGGGCACGGCGCTGCCGTCGATGGGGGACGCGGCCTGGATGCCCTGGAC
>CADAKE010000132.1 GCA_902788445.1 uncultured Eubacteriales bacterium | reverse complement strand
CCGGCAGCACGGCATGGAAGACCGCATTCAGGAATTTGAAGTGTCCAGCGCGACGGTGGAGCTGGCGGCCCAAGCGCTCCAATGCGAGCCCTGCCGCATTGCCAAATCGCTTTCTTTTCTGGTGGACGGCGCTGCCGTGCTGGTGGTGGCGGCGGGCGACGCGCGGGTGGATAACGCGAAATTCAAGGCAAAGTTCCAGACCAAGGCGAAGATGCTCTCTCCTGCCGACGTGGAAGCGCTGGTGGGCCACGCGGTGGGCGGCGTTTGCCCCTTCGCGGTGAACGGCGGCGTGAAGGTGTATCTGGATGAATCGCTCAAGCGCTTCACCACCGTGTTCCCTGCCTGCGGCAGCAGCAACAGCGCCATCGAACTGACCCTGCCCGAACTGGAGCGGTATTCCGGCTGTCTGGAATGGGTGGACGTGTGCAAGCTGCCCGCATAAACGGCAAAGCAACAGCGCGGATTGAAGGCTTCCCTCATGGGACTTTCAATCCTTTTTTTGTATGCGTTTTCCTGATTTGGGAATACTGTTTCCAAAGGGGGAAGAAGCAGATTGGGACTTTCAATCCTTTTTTTGTATGCGTTTTCCTGATTTGGGAATACTGTTTCCAAAGGGGGAAGAAGCAGATGAAACGACGGAGAGCAGGATTCCTGGCGCTGCTATGGCTGGTGCTTTTGTTTTCACCCGGCGCGGAAGCGGCGGTCGCCTGGGGCGACCGGGGAAGCGACGTAACCTTGATACAGCAGCGCCTGCGGCAGTATGGCTACATGGACGCGCCAGCCGACGGGATTTTCGGCCAAGCCACCTATGACGCCGTGGTGTGGTTTCAGCGGAAGAATGGACTCAAGGTGGACGGCGTGGTCGGCCCGGCGACCGCCGCGGCGCTGGGCATCCAGCTGAACGCCGCCACGGAAACGGCCTCCTACAACGAGAGCGAGATTTACACCCTGGCTCGTCTGGTGCACGCGGAGGCGCGCGGCGAGCCGTACCTGGGCAAGGTCGCCGTGGCGGCGGTGGTGCTGAACCGCGTCCGCTCCGCCTCCTTTCCCAACACCATCAGCGGCGTCATTTACCAGGCCGGGGCGTTCGATTGCGTAGCCGACGGGCAAATCAACCTGACCCCGGACAGCGATTCCATCCGCGCCGCCCGCGACGCCATGAACGGCTGGGACCCTACCGGCGGCTGCGTGTATTACTACAATCCCGCCACCTCCACCAGCGCGTGGATCTGGAGCCGGGAGGTGCGCCTCCGCATCGGCGCACACGCGTTCGCGGTGTGATGGATTTAAGGACACTTTAAATCAAGATAGGAGTTAGGAGAGAGGAGAGAGGAGATCATAGTCTTTTCCAAATTATTGAATAAGGAAACAAGCCAAAAGCCTTCCCCTCGGAGGCAATGTCATCAACTTAAGGAAAAGAAGCAATAAACACGAACAGAATCAACTAAGCTACAAATTTATCAACCAACCTCCAATGTCATCCTGAACAGGCCGACGAAGGAGGCCGTCGTGTTCGCTTGCGCTCGTCCCGAAGGGCGGGTAGGATCTCCTCCGTTCTTTTTCTTTCTGCAACGTGACGCCCAGCAAGGAGATTCTACTCGCCTTCGGCGAGCGCAAGCGAACGCGCCGGATGCGCTCAGAATGACAATTGTAGTTGACTGATAGATATGTTAGTTGGTTGATGTCGGAAAGCGTTTTGCCTTAAGTTGATGACATTGCCTCAAGAGGAAGGCTTTTGGACGCCAGTTTAATAAAGACTCAATTTATCTCCTATCTCCTCTCTTCTAACTTCTATCTTGATGATTTAAACTGCCCAATAAAGTTAAAGAGATTTGAGGAAATCTATGAAGCATAAATATCTGTTGATCTTGGCTGTTCTTGTCCTTGCTTTGGTGGTCGCCGTTGGCATCGCGGCGCGAAGTGAAAACCGCGCGGAGCGGCTGGAAGCGCGTCTGCGGGAGGTGTACGACGGGGCGGTGCTGTCCGCGCTGCGGCAGATGGAGGACATGCAAATCGCGCTGAGCAAGGCGCTTTTGTCCGACGACCGCGGGGCGGAGGCGCAGTACCTGAACCAGGTCAGCATGGGCGCGGCGCAGGTGCAGCGCAGCCTGTCGCTGCTGCCGCTTTCCCACACCGCCACCCAGAGCGCGGTGAAGTTCGCCAACCAACTGGCGGATTACGCCAGCGCATTGCTGAAAACGGACGCGCTGACCGAGCAGGACGCCGCGACGCTTGGCACGCTGATTTCCGCCTGCGCGGATTCCGCGGGCGCGCTGACGCAGGCAAGGCAGGATGTATCGGATCAGGCATTGTCCGGGAAAACGTCCTTTTATCCCACAGGCAGCCAGACCGACCCTGGCTATGACAGCGCGGTAGCGTACCCCACGCTGATTTATGACGGTCCGTTTTCCGACGCGCGGGAAACCGGCCCGGCCAAAGCGCTGCCGGATCAGGCGGTCACCCAGGAGGACGCGCTGCAAATCGCCCGCGATTTTGTGGGAAGCGACCGCGTGGTCAGCGCCGCGCCGGGAGCGGAAATGGGCGGCGCGATTCCCTGCTGGGGCGTGAACCTGCGGTTAAAGGACATTTCCCTCCAGGCCGCCGTGACCAGGCAGGGCGGGAAAATCCTCTTCCTGGCCCCGGACAGCGCGGATTTTGCCGCCAATAAAAGCGTGGAGGAATGCCGGGAAAACGCCCTGCAATTCCTGGAGAGCAGGGGGTATGAGCACATGCGCGCCACCTATTTCCAGGTGTACCAGGGCGTGGCGGTGATTTCCTTTGCCGCCACCCAGGGCGAAACGCTGCTCTATCCCGATCTCATCAAGGTACAGTGCAGGATGGACACCGCGCAGGTCGTCGGCTGGGAGGCGCGGAACTTCCTGATGAACCATACCGCCCGAGGATTGATGACGCCGAATCTCACCAAGGAGGAAGCGCAGGCCAAGGTCGGCGGGCGGCTGAACATCGCTTCCTCCCGCCTCTGCCTCATCCCGACGGACGCGGGAGAAAAGCTGTGCTATGAGTTCCAGGGGGAATACGCCGGGCACACCTACCTTTCCTACATCAACGCCGACACCGGACGGCAGGAACAGCTGCTCAAGGTGGTGGAAGGCGCGGCGGGGCTGGAGGCTGTTTAATATCATTCGCATCTGTTCAGCCGATATGAGTGAAAGGAGACCATGAAGCAGATAGGAGTTAGGAGAGAGGAGATAGGCGTTCTATCAAACTTTCAATAAGCAAACTGAACTTCTGTCTTTTGATCCAGCTATATCAATCTCCTATCTCCTCTCTCCTAACTCCTATCTTGATGACTTAAAGTGTCACGTGAAATGACTGGACAATTACAAGCATTCCCAAAAAAGCTGCCGTGGGATGGCAGCTTTTTACATTTACACCTGCTCCATATCGCAGTAGGCGCAGACGTATTTGGTCGGGATGCGGGTCAATTGCCCATGGCGCATCACCTGGTGCACGGGGTAGAACAGCGGTTCCAACCCCTGTTCGGTGGAGGAGATGCAGCGCGGGTTCTTGCACTGCTTCCCGGTGGTGATCAGCACGCGGCCGGGCTTGGGCGGAAGCTCGGTTTCGCCCATCAGCTTTAAAATCAGCGCCATACGCATGATTTTTCCATAGAACACCTGCTTGAAATAGCACGCCCGGGGGTCGGCGTCCACCTTCACGTCGATCTCGTTCACCCGGGGCAGCGGGTGCATCACGATCATGTCGGCAGGGGCCAGGCGCATTTTTTCCTCGTCCAGAATGTAGCTGTCTTTCAGCCGCAAATATTCCTCCGGGCTGAAGAACCGCTCCTGCTGGATGCGGGTCATGTACAGCGCGTCCAGGTCAGGCAGCGCTTCCTCCAGCGCTTCCGCTTCCTTGTAGGGGATGCCCGCTTCCGCCAGGTCTGCCACGATATGCCCCGGCACGCGCAGTTCGCGGGGAGAGATCATGACGAACTCGTTGCCCGGATAACGGCTGAGCGCCTCGATCAGGGAATGCACGGTGCGGCCAAAGCGCAGATCGCCGCACAGGCCGATCTTCAAGTGATCCAGCCGCCCCTTTTCCTTTTTCAGCGTCATCAGGTCGGCCAGGGTCTGGGTGGGGTGGTGGTGCCCGCCGTCGCCCGCGTTGATCACGGGCGTGGTCGCCGCCTGCACCGCCGCCCACGGCGCGCCCTCCAGGGGATGGCGCATGGCGATAATGTCCGCGTAACAGCCTACGGTGCGGACGGTGTCCTTCACCGATTCGCCCTTCGCGGCGGAGGAATTGCTGGCCCCGGCAAAGCCGATCACGTGGCCGCCCAGCTCGTACATGGCCGCCTCAAAGGACAGCCGCGTGCGGGTGGAGGGCTCAAAAAACAGCGTCGCCAGCTTCTTCCCTTCCATTTTGTGGGCGTAGGCTTCGGGGTTCGCTTCAATGTCCGCCGCCGTTTCCAGCAGCGCGTCGATCTCTTCCACGGATAAATCGGTGATGCTCAGCAAATGGCGCATGGTGAAAAGCTCCTTTCGTGGTCAAAAAAATACACGAAGAGTTCAGAGATTTTAGATGATAAACAGAGGATGCCCTCATTGGCTGACTATATTCATCTGTACTCTGCACTCTGAACTCTGTACTCTAAAACTCACGTGTCGATTCTGATGAGTTCGGCCAAAGCCTTATTCCGGTAGGCTATGTCGTTCCGGACGGTGAAGCCCTGGGCCTCCCAGAAGGCGTTGCCCGCTTCGTTGCGGTTGAACACCAGCAGGGCCACCTTGTTGATGCCCTCGGCTTTCAGCGCGGAAAGGCAGCGGTTGACCAGTTCGGTGCCAATACCCTGCCGCCGGTACGCTTCGGCGACGCTCATGTGATAAATGTATCCCCGCCGCCCGTCCTGGCCGGAGAGGATCACGCCCGCCAGTGTGTCCCCGTCCATGGCGACGAAGGAGGTATGCGGGTTGCGGCGCAGCAGCCGTTCGATGCCCTCCCTGGAATCGTCCAGGTTGTTGAAGCCCATGTTCTTACTATTCATCCACAGGGCGTACACCTGGTCGTAGTCCACAATATCCATCACGCGGATTTCCATAAAACCTCCTCAAAGCCTGATACAGCGCTTGACAGATTGGAGGAGAACACATATAATAAAGACAGGAAGTTGGTAGCTTCACGGAGCTTATCGCCTTTCGGTGATGAAACTCAAAAAGCCGCCGCGTACTGCGAATACGCGGTGGCTTTTCTCAATCTTACTTGTGCATCAAACTCAGAATGAATTCAATCAGTTTCAGAATGAGGGTCACGACTGCGATACAAACCATGACGATCTGGTATGCATTCATGATCTCACCCCCTTTTGTGCTCACCAAGGGGGCGAAAGCGCCGCGTATTAACTCCCTGTCCCTATCCGCGGAATCGCTTCCGCGGCTTTTTTATTATATAAAATGAGGAGAGCTTCGTCAAGGATTACTTCATCCAGCTTTCCCTTGAACTGAAATCCGCACTGGCGGGCATGTACGCCGGAAAAACGAACAGCCGATGAGCGCCTGCGGCGGGCATCTCATCGGCTGTGAGCCTGCGGATATGCGGGATTACAGATCGGATTCCGTGGTCTCCGCTTCGGCAATGGAGATTTCGAGGTTGCCGTTTTGGAGGCGGAGGTCGTCGATAAACGCTTTTTCCTTGCCCGGCTCTTCCAATGTAATATCATAGGTGAGGCGGAAGAGCGCCCCCATGTTGGTGGTTTTTACCTGGGCCAGTTTCCAGTCCTTGCAGTAAGCGGCCAGCGTGTTTTGAAAGATGCCGGTGTAGTCCAGGTCTTCCGGAACCGTAATGCGCAGACGTTTTTTCATGCCCTTGACAGCGGGGTCAAAGAGGTTGGTGACCAGATAGATCACGCACAGGATCAGCGTGAACAGCACGGCGTAGGCCAGGTAGCCCATGCCCGCGATGAGGCCCGCCACCATGCACAGGAAGATGAGGGCCATTTCCTTGGCGCTGCCAGCGGCGGAACGGAAGCGCACCAGGCTGAACGTGCCCGCCGTGGCGACGCCGACGCCCACATTGCCGTTCACCATCATGATCACCACGCAGGACAGCGCGGGCAGGGTGAGCAGGGTGGTCAAAAAGCTAAAGGAAAGGCGGCTCTTCCGGGAGGCGGTGAACGCCGCGCAGCAGCCGATCAGCAGGGCCACACCCACGCAGAGCAGGAATTTTTCCACCGGGATCGTGGTCACATAATTGGAATCAAAGATTCCATGAAACAAATTTTCAAGCATACATCCGTCCTCCTATCGTTTGGCCGTTGGCCAGCCATTGCCGGTACGCCGTGCCGTATTTGGAAAAAGAAGTCTGGTAAATCCTGTTTTCGCTCAGGAACCGAACCATCCACATCGGAATGCCGCCCGGCGTTTTTAATTCCAGGATCATTTCATCCGGTGGGATAATGAAGCTGCCGCCCGCGGGCGCGCGCAGGTCGACGTCGTCCATCCGCCAAAGCAGGTTTTCGTCGATGGTCAGCCGGAAATCCACGCCGTCGATGGGATAATACGCTTCCCGCTCGTAGGTGAGGAACATCGCCGGGCCGAGCGTCGGGCCGTAAAACTGCTTGAACGCTTCGATCTCCCGGCCGATTTGCCGGTCCTTCTCTCCGGCGGGTAAAACCTGGCCGGGCTTGAGGCCCTCCATCGCCTGCTGGCAGGGCAGGGCCAGCCGCCGCTTGTAAACGACCTTCTCGTACTTTTTCTTTAATTCCACAAACACCGGGGATTCATCCGCGGCCTGGCCGTAGGAGCGCACGCGCAGCTTTTCCTTGTACCAGGGCTTTTCGATCGACCGGCGCACCAGACGCCAGGAATCAGTATCGTAATAAATATTGCGGATGGTGCTGTGGCCGAACATATCCAATGCCAGATGGCCTTCCATGGCTTTGAGCAGCGCGTCGCGCTGGGAACGGCTGATGCGGTATTTCAGCTCGTACCGCTTGAATGTCGTCTTCGCGTCCATTGTCATTTCCTCCTGACATGGATAGAATAAACCGTTTGCCTTAAACGAACCTTAAACATCATACAACGATTTTTCTCTTCTTTCAAGCATATTTGCCTGTTCTATGCGGAAACTATGAGAAGAAAAAAGGTGGGAGGAAAGCATATGCTGTCGAGGGAAGAACGGTTAAAATATGAAATCGCCCAGGAGCTGGGGCTGCTGGATAAGCTCCGGCAGGTCGGCTGGGCGGGGCTGAGCACCGCCGAAAGCGGGCGCATCGGCGGACTGGTCGGCGCAAGGAAAAAGAAGCGCGTGGGCGAAGGAAACGCGCCGTCCCATGAAAAGCGCCCGTCATAAGCGATTATGCGTTCATTTCATCCACGACCCGGGCGGGCTTCACGCTCATTTCCGCCCAGGCGGGCGAAAAGCCGCAGCGGATGGCGTTCCGGGCGGAGCGAATATTCGACCAGGCGCAGCAGTAAAAAGGCGCCTTGTTTTGATCCAGTATTTCCAGCGCCAGGCGGCTGGTCAGCGCTTCGGCGATGCCCTGGCGGCGGTACGCGGGCAGCACGTCAATGCCGATCTGCCACATGTCCTCAGCGTCGGCGGAGCAGGCCGCCAGGGCGATCAACCGGCCTTGTTCATACGCGCCGACGCCCAGCATGTCCAGCGCCTTCCGCTTTTCGCAGAGGGCGTTGCTCCACTCGGGCAAATACAGCCCCGCAAAATCCGGCTGTGTTAATACCCTTGTTTCATAGCCGCAGGGCAGCGGACGCAGGCGGCGCACATCCGGCAGGAAGTATTCCGCCTGGAAGCAAATCTTTTGTCCCAGCGGCATCAATCTGTCTTGCAGCCAGTGGAAATTCGGCGTTTCAAAACAATGATACCACACGAATTTCCGGATGTATTCCGCCACGATGTCCCGGCATTCCTCATTCACGGAAGCCACGATATTATTGCCGTAGGAAACCATCGTGCAGGTCAATGGCTCCTCGTAATATTTCTTTGCATGGGGCCCGATTCCAACGGGCGTGGTCAGGCTCGTTTCCCTGAAAAAATCCTCCGGCGCGCAGTTGCAGTCAAAAGCGGACTGCTTTACTGCAATGTCCATGATTTCCTGATTCGTTAACAAGCGCGTGTTCCCCCTCTTTCCCAATGTCGTCAATTTAAGAAAACACTTTCCAATATTAACTAAGTAACATTTTTCAACCATTCCCCATTGTCATCCGATAAAAGTTTCTTGGTTGGTATTGTTTCACCTTAAGTTGACGACATTGCCCTCTTTCCCAAGGCTCAAAAATATTTTACCATACCTTTTCCTGAAAGGCCAGAACAGCTTTGCGCTAAAACAAAAATCCCTGCGTTTTGGCAGGGAAGAAAGAAGAAAAGCAATCTCGCCATCATGGCGAGTTGCGCCGATTGAGGCTGCGGATCGCACAGGCCTTCGCTCCGGTTAACAAACAATCAGTTATCCGCCCGGTTGTAGCCGTTCTTCATGTGGACGCTGGCTTCATGGAGCACTTTGGTGAGGGTGTCGGCGGTCTGCGCTTTCGCCATTTCGCAGAGCTTTTCGTTCGCTTCCGCGCAGAGGGAAAAGTCGCCCGTCTCGGCCATCTTCCGGTCATACTCCCGCATGATCTGGCGGCCCTTGATCGCCACGGCGTCCTGGTAGCGTTCGATCTGCTGGGCGCAGGCGGCGTAATCGTGGTCGGCCAAGGCGTCGATGAGGCGGCTGCCCCAGTAGAAATTCTCAGTCGAGGCTTCCAGCGCCACGTCGCTCAGGTACTTGGGCATCTTATCCACGTTCGTGTACACCGGCAGCATGGCGGAGAAGGTGGTGGAGCCGAAGATGATCCACTCCACGCCCTTGATGGGATCGGGCGCGTTGGGCCGGATCTGGCAGATGGAGGTCACGCCCGTGCGGTTGATGCCGATGGAACGGTACATCCCGCGCCTGCCGGTGTCCTGGCTGGTGTAGGGGTTAAAGGGCGTGCCCTGGTAGTGCGTGGAAAGCATGTACTTTACATCCTCCGCCGCCAGCTTCCGGTCAGGCTTAAGCGCCCAGGGGATGTTGTCGCTCTCGGGCGTGAACTCGGCGTTCGGCCCGTCCCAGCGGTGGGAATAAGGCGTCAGGAAGCGTCCCATGAACCAGCCGCGGGGCGTGTTGTAGATATGATCCATGTCGGTGTGGGAGCCGAAAATGTCGCGCGGATTGAAGCGCCCATTCTGGTTCAGGTCGAGGTCGTTTTCCGCGATGAACTCCCGCAGGTCTTTGGAGCACATATGCGCCTTCTGCTCGCCGAAAGCGTCGTCCAGGTCGAATGCGTCCATGGCGAACTGGTTCGGCGCAATGACCACCATGTCGTCCGGCACCTTCCGGGCCATCCAATGATGGCCGCCGATGGTTTCCAGCCACCAGATTTCGTTTTCGTCGTTGAACGCCATACCGTTGGATTCGTAGGTTCCGTATTTTTCCAGCAGTTCGGCCACCCGAAGCACGCCTTCCCGCGCGGAACGGATGTAGGGCAGCACCAGCAGCACCAGGTCTTCCTCGCCAATGCCGCCGGGCACGTCCTTTTCATTGCGGCTTTTGGCTTTCTTGTATACGACCATCGGGTCGGCGGCCAGCACGCGGGGGTTGGTGGTGATGGTTTCCGTCGCCGTCATGCCCACGTTCGCTTCATTGATGCCCGTGGCGGGCCACACGCCGCCCTTGGGGTCGACCGTGGGGCAGGAGGTGTAGCGCATGGGGTTGTCCGGCAGTTCGATTTCCAGGTGGGAAATCACGGTTTTGTATTTCCGGGGTTGCTGCTTTGGGTTCACTACGATCAGTTTTTTCACGTCAAAATGGCCGTCGTCCGTCCGGGCGATCATGGTGGAATGATCGTTGCTGGCGTTCTTGCCGACCAATACGGTGGTACAGGACATGGGTGTTTTCTCCTCCAAAAAATTAATTCATTTTTTTCGTGATGATCATTTCCACGCGGGTGCCCTTGATGCTGACCTTCACATCGTCCGCCACGTGGGCGACGACGGATTTTTCCAGTTCGTCCCAGGCTTCCTTCGCCGCGGTGTCGTTCGCCCGGACGCGGGTGGAAAGCGCGTCCTCATATTCCACCATCGACCATTCCCAGTCCAGCGTGGGCGTAGTAGATTCCGCGAACATGCCGGGCAGCATCAGGGGGCTGGAAAGGGAGGCGATGTCCTCGTCCGCCCCGCGGTCGAAGAAATCGAGCAGGCGGCCCATCAGGCCCCTGGCGGACTCGTTTTTCCCGCTGGTGGCAACGGACAACAGCTGGCCCCGCTTCCCGCTGTTCATGCGGGTGGCCACCAGCAGGTGCAGCTGATACACGTTGTCCTCGTCCTCGATCCAGAATTTTCCCTTCGTTTCCCCGGTGAGGGAGCGCATCAGGCCCATCATTTCTTCGGTCAGCAGGCGCAGATGCAGCGCGTTCTTGGGCGCCAAATTCTTATACGCAGCCACTTTTTCCACCTGGTTCAGGGCGGTTTCGATCTGGCTGCCCTTGCTGGAAACTTCGATTACGTCTGTTTTCATTGCTGTTCCCCTTTACTCAATCGTCAGAATATCGGCAAAGCCGGTCACATCGAACACTTCCTGCACGATCTCGTTCACGTGGGTGACCTTCATGCCGCCCTTGGCGCTCATCTGCTTATGCGCGGACAGGAGCACCCGCAGCCCGGCGGAAGAAATATACGCCAGGTTGGTAAAATCCAGCGTCAGGCTGTCCACGCCGTCCAGGGATTTTTTCAGTTCAGCTTCCAGCTCCGGGGCGGTCACGGTATCCAGGCGGCCCTCGAGGGCGATTTCAAGCGCGGTTCCGTTCTGCTTTTTGTTCAAAGTCATGCCATGTTCCTCCTTTTAAATTGAGCCTTCACGTTTCTTCTTTTCAATGTTTCAGCGATGCCATCCGGAGTCGGCGCGCATTCGGCCCGCATCCGGTTCGGAAAGGCCCTTTCATTATATACGAAGCATCCTGTAATTGTCAAAAGAAAATCCGCTTTGAGCCAGGACAACCGCCTACAGATTGTATACCGTAAATTCCCAGAGTAACTTCCACAGTGAGAAGCGACCTGGAAGTTTGGGTAAGAAGTGGAAGTTAGAATGAGAAAAAAAGCGGATAAGAAAGGGAAA
>CADAKE010000131.1 GCA_902788445.1 uncultured Eubacteriales bacterium | reverse complement strand
GCGCTCATGTTCGTGGCCCTGCTGGTGCTGCTGCTGGTGGTCAATAAGCGCACGGCGGAGGAAGAGTAACGGAGTTTTTCTGGGGGAAACCATTCTTTGCAGGCCAAAGAACGGTTTCCCCCCAGACCCCCTTCCAAGAAAGCCATAAAAGTATTCATTCCAGAACAAAACGGAAGGATTAGGGAAATTTGATGTTTTATATTTTATTTATAAAACAGAACAAAAAAAGGAGGATGTGCGCACTACGACGCGCGGAGCCAGACACAGTAATGCGTCCGGAGCATCCGCAGCACCCTCCGAGATCAGTATATCAGATTCATTAAACATTGTCAAGGAATCAAGAGAATTGTAATCCGTCGTATCAAAAGATGTGGCTGACAATATGGAAAAACCAAGGTTATATAACCCCAATGTGACTGTTTTAACCAACTGCTTTTCATTCACACACAGCACTGTCATCCTGAGCATCGCGAAGCGATAGCGAAGGATCTCCTTGTTGATCGTTTGAGTTGCTGGAAAGAACCAATGACGAAGGAGATCCTTCGTGCCCTCCTGCGTCGGGCCTCAGGATGACAGCGGGTGTACCTTGGATTCCAGACTACTTGCAGACCACTTGTATGAATAGTCATCAATCATGATATAAATATCCATCAGGAATTTATATAAACAAAACAATTCGGAGGTATGAATCAATGAAAAAGTTCATTGCGTTAATCGCCGCCATGGCGCTGTGCCTGTCCATGCTGCCCATGAACGGCTTTGCCGCCCAGGAAGTGGTGAACGTGTACAACTGGTACGACTACATGGACGAAACCGTTTTTGACATTTTCGAGCAGGAAACGGGCATTCACGTGAACAAAATGTACTTCACCACCAACGAGGACATGATGGTGCAGGTGCGCGTCAGCCCCGGGGCCTATGACCTGGTGTTCCCCTCCGATTACTGCGTGGAGCGCATGATCGCCGAGGACATGCTGGCCGAAATCAACATGGACAACGTGCCCAACCTGTCCAACATTAACCCCAGCCAGCTGAACCCGGATTATGACCCCGAAAACAAATACTCCGTTCCCTTCATGTGGGGCACCGTGGGCATCCTGTACAACACCACCATGGTGGACGAGCCCGTGGATTCCTGGAGCATCCTGTGGAACAGCAAGTACGCCGACAGCATTTTCATGCTGGATTCCATCCGCGACACCCTGGGCATCACCCTCAAATACCTGGGCTACTCCATGAACACCCGCGACATTACCGAACTGAAAGCCGCCGCGGACAAGCTGATCGAGCAGAAGCCCATCGTGAAAGCCTACTACGTGGACGAAACCAAGGACAAGATGGTGGCGGGCGAAGCCGCCCTGGCCGTGGTGTATTCCGGCGACGCGCTCTACGCCATGGAACTGAACGAGGATTTGAACTACGCCGTGCCGAACGAGGGCAGCAACGTGTGGATTGACCCCATGGTCATCCCCGCCACCGCCAAGAACAAGGAGAACGCGGAGAAGCTGATCAACTTCCTCTGCCGCCCCGACATTGCCCAGATGAACTGCGAATACATCTGGTACTCTTCCCCCAACGCCGCGGCCATTGAACTGATGGGCGAGGACTACACCGAGAACCCCACCATCAACCCCAGCCAGGACGTGATCGACCGCTGACGATTTATAATTCTTTCTGGAGCCAGGTCAAGAATGCGCGCTAATTGCAAACGAATCATGGCAGCAGGGCTTTGCGCCCTGCTGCTTTGCGGCTTATTTACGCCCGCTGTGTCCGAGGAATACCGGGAGCTTCGCCAAGGAATGAAGGGCGACGACGTGCAGCGGTTCAAGCAGGCCATGTACTGGCTGGGCTACTTTAACACCCCCGACCTGGACGGCACTTACACTGCCACCACCGCCGAACGGGTGAAGAAGCTGCAAAAAAATAACGGTCTGAAACAGACCGGCGTGGCCGACGCCGCCTTGCAGGAATTGGTGTTCTCCGGAAACGCCGTGGGCACGGACACCGCGCCGTACGGACACCGCGCCGTCCCCCTCCCCCGTGCCGCCGCCCACGCCCGTGCCTACCGCCACGCCGGAACCGACGCCTTTCCCCTATGATACCTCCGGCTATGAAACGCTGAAAGAGGGCATGAGCGGCGAGGCGGTGCAGCGGCTGAAAAAGGCCATGTACTGGCTGGGGTACTTCAACACGGAGAATCTTTCCGACGAATACAACGAAGTGACCGCCAACCGGGTCAAGCAATTGCAAAAAGCCAACGGCATGGAGGAAACGGGCGAGGCCGACCCGATGCTCCAGGCGCTGGTCTATTCTGGCAACGCGGTCAAGACGGATTCCGCGCCGCGACCCTCCTCCGTGCCGCCCACGCCCAAGCCGCCGCTGAATATCAACGCGCTCATGCCGCCGCTGAATGAGGAAGGCTTCCTTTCCGGCGACGCGGGCATGGACGAATACGTGTATACCGACGAGGACGAGGGCGTGTGGATTTACGTCACGTCCTCCCTGTCCATCGTGCTCAGGCGGTACGAGGACAAAAAGGCGGTGCTCACCTGGTATGAGGCTGACGTGCACGCCAGCCCGGAGTCCCCGCTTTTGTCCTATACCAACGGCACGAAAACCCCCGGCACGATGATGATTCAGCCCGCCAAGTTCGTGGAGAAGTACGGCCTGGTGCTGGCCTTCAACGACGATCATTTCGGCTTCCGCATCAACGAAAAAGACAAGGGCATTCCCGCGGGCGTGATCATCCGCAACGGCCAGATCATTTCCAACAATACCTGGAGCCGCGAATCCTTCCCGAATCTGGACGTGCTGGCCTTGTTCCCAGACGGCAGCATGAAAACCTTCGGCGCGTCCGAGCACACCGCCCAGGAATACCTGGATATGGGCGTGGTGAGCACCTACGCTTTCGGCCCGATCCTGCTCCAGGACGGAAACCTTAGCGAATACATGCTGCGGGACGAGTATTATTCTTACCGCGAGCCCCGCATGGCCATGGGCATGATTGCGCCCTACCATTATTACGTCCTCTGCGTGGAGGGCCGCATGGCAGACACCCGCTCCAAGGGCGTGTACCTGAACTGGCTGGCTGAGAACATGCAGGCGCACGGCGTGCGGGAGGCCATCAACCTGGACGGCGGCGGCACGGCCTGCCTCATGTTCATGGGCAAGAAGATCAATAAGTCCGCCAACAGCACAAGAACCGTGGGCAGCATGACAGGGTTTGGCATTTCCGAACAGGTCATGGCGCCATAAAGAAAAGCCTTTGCAGCGGCAATCGCGCGCCGCGGCAAAGGCTTTTCTGATAGCTTGTTCTTCCAAAGGTCAGCGCGGCAGCGCGTTCTGCAGCTCGGTCAGGTGGGTTTGCAGCAGCGTGCGCGCGTCCAGCGTGGACGTGGTGGAGAGCTGAATCAGGGTTTCGACCGATTCCAAATCACTGTACAGCGTGGTGAAGTAATCGGCGCTCACCAGCCTGCCGCCCTCCCCGCCCGCCAGGGAAACGCTGAGCCCGTTGAGCTGATCCATGTAATAGACATACTGCCGCACGCGGGCCAGCCGCGCCGAGGCGTTGGAGGTGACGATGCTGCCCAGCTTGCCCACTTCGTCAAGCGCGGAGGCGGAGGCGCTGTACATGCGCTGGCTGATCTGCGTCTGCACCCGCGCCTGAAGGTTCCGGTTCCGCAGCGTGAAAAAGCCCAGCACGCCCACGGCCACAAGCAGCGCGGCGCAGACAATCAGCAGCGCGCGCCGCTGTGTTTTCAGGTTCTCATTGTTCACCTGGAAGCGCGGCGTGGTTTTCCGGTACATCGTAAGAATCGCCCTCTTTCGTTTGATCGTTGCGTGATACGCTTTAAAATGGTGTAAAAGTGGTGGAACGCGCCCGAATTGGCGTGTTTTTTCGCGCGTCAGTGGGCGTCGCGTACCTATTATAGCACATTTTTCCCCCGCGCGTAAAGTGTTTCGGCAAAACTGGACATAAGCCGCGCGGATTTTGTGCGGCCTTAACAGTTTGTTCACGTTTTCTATGGATGTATATGCTATGATAATGAGGTATTTTCGGAAAGTAAAATGCGGGAGGCGGATCAATGATTACGTTTGATCACGTATCCAAGCGGTACGGCGCGCTGAACGCCCTGCAGGACGTGAGCTTTTCCGTGCCGAAGGGGCAGGTGCTCGGACTGCTGGGGCAGAACGGCGCGGGCAAAACCACGGCGATGAACATCCTGACCGGATGCCTGGCGCCTTCGTCCGGGAGCGTGACCATCGGCGGGAAGGACGTGATCCTCCAGCCCCGGGAAGCAAAACGGATGATCGGGTATCTGCCGGAAGCCGTTCCGGTTTACGACGAAATGACGGTGCGGGCGTACCTGCGGTTCGCGTGCGAACTTAAGGGCGTGGAGAAAAAGGCCGTCGCGCCCCATGTGGAGGAAGTGGCGGAGAAAACGGGCCTGTCCGACGTGCTGGACAGAAAGATCGGCAACCTCTCCAAAGGCTACCGCCAGCGCGCGGGCGTCGCCCAGGCGTTCTGCGGCACGCCGGAGGTGATCGTGCTGGACGAACCGACCGCCGGCCTCGACCCCAAACAAAACAGCGAAATGCGGCAGCTGATCAAATCCCTGGCGGGGGAGCATACGATCCTCTTTTCCTCGCATATCCTCAGCGAAGTGCAGGCGGTGTGCGACCGGATCATCATCCTGCACCATGGAAAGATCATCTGCGACAGCGCCTTGCAGGCTTTGCGGCGAGGGGAACAGCGGCTGCGCGTGGTGATCGACTGCCCGGAAAAAAGGATTCTGCCGTCCCTTCACCAGCTGCAAAGCGTGCGCCGGGTGGAGAGCGAAAAAACGGGCGAGCATGGGCTCACCCAGGCAGTGCTGACCGTGGACAGCAGCGGCCAGGCGGAGCGCGAGCTGTTCACGCTCCTGTCCTCGCTGCAAATTCCCCTGCTGCGCCTCTCCCCCGTAGAGGACAGCCTGGAGGATGTGTTCCTCCGGGCGACGATGGACGAGGCGGGGTAGGGGGTTAGGGAGTAGGGAGTAGGCAATAGGCAGTAGGCAGTAGGCAATAGGGATTAGGTTTTTGATTCATTGAATTGGCGATAGCTTTCTGGACTATTTTCATTTATACACCGCTATTTCATAATGCCTAAGTAACCACTGATTCAATCATCGCACATAGAAATGATACAATATATTGTAGGGGCGGATATTATCCGCCCGAATTGCAGAATTACAACTGATTTGCTCCACGGGCGGATGATATCCGCCCCTACACGTTGTTATTCCAACAAACGTATAGAAATTAACATGATTGAATAGATCAGTTTTTACCGAATACCTATTGCCTAATGGCTATTCCCTATTCCCTATTGCCTAATGCCTAATGCCTATTGCCTAATGCCTATTCCCTAATACCCAGATTGGAGGCTTATTATGTTCGCCATATACAGGCGGGAAATGCAGAGTTATTTTTACACCTCCTCCGCGTATGTGTTCCTGGGCGTATTCCTGGGGCTGGGCAGCATCTTTTTCGGCGTGACGAACCTGGCGGCGCGGTCGAGCAACCTGCTGGCGCTTTTGTCGGAACTGAGCTATCTGTGGATGCTCCTGTCCCCGATCCTCACGATGCGCCTGATCGCGGGAGAACGGCAACGCGGCACGAACCAGATGTTGCTGGCCTCGCCCTGCTCCATGAGCGGGATCGTGCTGGGCAAATACCTGGCGGCGTGCAGCGTGCTGCTCGTCGGCGTGGTGTCCAGCATGATGTATGCGTGCGTGGTGGCGGTGTACGGCAGGCTCTATGCGGGTGAAACGGCGGTGGCATACGCGGGCCTGATTTTACAGGGCTGCGCGTTCATCGCGCTGGATCTGTTTGTGTCCTGCTTCGCTAAAAGCCAGATGACCGCCGTGATGATGGGCATCGGGGTCAACCTGCTGGTGTGGATGGCGGACGTGCTGGCTTCCGCCGTCACCATTCAGCAGATCAGCCGCGCGCTGGATTTCATCAGCCTGTATCAGCGCTTCGCGCCTTTTGTGCGCGGGCAATTGAGCCTGAGCAACGTGATGTATTATCTGTTCTTTATCGCCGTGATGGTGTTTTTGAGCGTGCGGGTGCTGGATGCCCGCCGGTGGAGTGAGGCGTGAGCGCATGAAGCATTTGAAAGCCCTGTGGGCAAAAATCTACAGCAACCGAAAGCTGCGCTGCGGCGGCTTCTCCGTGGCGCTGACCGCGGGCGTGATCGTGCTGGTGGTGCTGCTTTCGGCGCTGTTCGACGGGCTGGAAAGCCGCTTCGCCCTGCAATTGGACTGCTCCTTCAACGGCGCGACCACCCAGGGCGAAATCACCCGGAGCGCCCTTCGGCAGCTTGAAAAGGACGTGCGCATCTATGCCGTGGTGCCCGCGTCCGGCGGGGACGAGGACCTGCTTTCCCTGCTGAACCGCTACGACGCCGCGTCCAGCCGCGTGACGGTGACAACGGAAAACCTGCTGAAAAACCCCGTGCTCCAATCCCAGTTCACCGACGCGGCTGGGGCGCGTTCCGTTTCCGACGACTGCCTGATCGTCCACTGCGCGGAGACGGGGCTCACCCGCATCCTGAACGAAAGCGACTATGTTTACCGCTCCTACAATATGGAAACCGGGTTCTTTGATCAAACGCTGATTTCCTATGAAAAGGCGGTCACGGAAGCGATTCTGTATGTGACGCAGGAAAGCGTTCCCTGCATTCAGATTCTGTCCGGCCACCGGGAGAGGAGCATTGATGAAACAGTGCTGATGGAGCAAAACCTGGTGGATTCCAATTACCAGGTCACGCGGGTGAACCTGGCCGCGGGCGACACGCTGAACCCCGACGACCCGCTGATGATCCTGTCGCCCAAGTACGACCTGACGGATGAGGAACTAAGCCAGCTTGTGGAGTTTGCCAAAGCGGGCGGGGACTTCTTTATCACCTCGGATTTTGACGACCCGCTGAACCTGGACAACTATAACGCCTTCCTGCGCTCCTACGGCGTCGAAGCCTATCCCGGCTTGGTCGTCGCCAAGGAGGAGGACACGGACAGCTATTACGCCGATTACCCCGTGATCCTGATGCCTTATATGCAGAATACGGACGTGACCCGGACGCTGGTCAGCGCGGGAGAAACCATCCTGCTGATTACAGAGGCGCGGGCGTTCCGGCTGACGGATTTGCAGCCGGACGGCGTGATGGCCTATCCGCTGCTTGTGAGCGGGAACGCCTACCTGCGCGACACGGCCGACGGCGACGATACGGTGGAAAAACAGCCCGGAGACGTGGAAGGCGCGTTCGCCGTTTCCGTGTGGTCGGATAAGCTGTATGAAAACGGCGCGGTTTCCCACATGTTCGTGGTGGGCGACAGCAGCGTATTCATGGATTATTGGATGCAGTTAAACACTTCCTCCACCGCGTTCCTGCTGCAAATGATTCATTCCCTCCAGGAAAAAGAGCCGGTCAGCCTGGACATCCTGCCCAAGCCCGCGCAGCGCGAAAGCCTGAGCCTGGGCAATATCACGCCCGCCGTCATCGTGACCGTCATGCTGCCGCTGCTGGTGCTGCTGGGCGCGCTGCTGGTGCTGATCCCGAGGAAGAACCTGTAAATGCAAAAAGTGCCGAGAAAAAAGGCCCGCAAGGCCGCGAGCCCCAAAATGGTTTTCCTGCTGCTCCTGTGCGCCTGCCTGGTCACGGGGGCGGCGGTGTTTGCGGTGCGCTCTCTGTCCCGCCCGATACCGGTGACCGAAACGGCGGAAAAGGTGATGCTGCTGAAAAGAAAGGCGGAGGAAATCGCCTCCGTGCGGATCGCGCCCCTGGACAGCGAAGCGTACACGCTGCTTCCCGGAGATAACGGTTTTGTGATGGCGGGCTTTGAGGAGGCGGCGCTCCGCGAATCCGTAATGGATGAAATCACGCTGTCGCTGGGCAACGTGCCCGCGGAAGCGGTGGTGCTGCCGGAGCTGAACCCCGCCCAAGGGCTGACGCTGGCCGCCTTTGGCATGGAGCCGCCGCAGGCGCGGGTGGAAATCACGTATCAGGATGGCGAAAAGAGAGAACTGCTGCTGGGCAATGCCGCCCCGAACCAGGACACGCCCCAGCGGTATTGCATGATCGTAGGCGATCCGGCCCTGTACACCCTCCTGGAAGCGGACTGCGAGGCGTTTTTCCACGAGCGGGAATACCTGTTCAGCTTCCGCCAGCCGCAGTTGGACGGCTCCCTGCTCGATCGCATCGACGTGACAGGGGACGTGGTTTGGAGCGCGTATTACACGCCCTCCGGCTGGCAGATGGAAGCGCCGTTCGTGTATCCCCTGTCGGTGCAGCGGATGGACGCCCTCCTGTCCCGGATCGAGAGCATGGGCTTTGAGGCGTACCTCGGCGCGGAAACGCCGGAAACCCAGGCGCAGTACGGCCTGGACGCGCCGGAGGTGACCGTCAGGCTCACCCAGGCCGCCACCGTGATTACCGGCGAAACGGAGGACGGGCAGCAGGTGTCCATCCCCGTGCCGGAACAGGAATACCTGCTCAGGCTCGGCCGGGAAACGGGCAAGAGCGGCGTCTACCTCTCCTGGGCGGGCGGCGTCTACAAGGCCAGCAACTTCCTGCTGGGCTTCTGGAAAACGCTGAACCCCCACGATCTGGCGCTCACCAATCCGGTCAATTTCCAGGTGAACAACCTGGACGAAGTGACAATCGAAGCGGCGGGCGTTTCGCAAACCTACGAGGTGCGGATGGTGGAAAGCGTCGCGGAGAATAACCAGATTGCCGTGGACGAATACGGCCAAACGCTCTATGACCTGGCCGCCCGCCGAGCGGGAGAGGCGGAGGACATGGACGCGGAAGCCTTTGCCGCCTGGTACAGGCAATTGGCCACGCTGAGCGGTGACGGCGCTTTGCCCGACGGCTTCGTCCTTTCCGGCGAGAGCCGCGGAACGGTCACCCTGAAAAACGACCACCTGACCCGCGTGATCGGCTTTTATCCCTTCGACGCCCTCCACGACGCCCTGGCGATCGACGGCGTGGCGCTGTTCTATGTGAGTAAGGATTGGCTGAATGAAGCCGTTGCGGCCATGCCGTGAAAAACCGCGTTTTCCCGCTTTTCAAACCGTTTGAATTGGTTTATAATGGAACAACGATCAACAATCAAAGGAGAGGAACCACCATGAGCATTACGCAGAAGCCCTTCGGCATCGACCAGATTGGCCGGCAAATGACCCTCTACACCATGACCAACAAGGTGGGCGCGTCCGTGTCCGTGCTGGATTTCGGGGCGCATATCGTGTCGGTGAAGGTGCCGGACAGGAACGGGAACCTGGGCGAAGTGTGCCTGGGCTTTGACACGCTGGAGGAATACGACCAGAAGCCCTCCTTCCTCGGCGCGACCATCGGCCGCGTGGGCAACCGCATCGGCGGCGCGAAGTTCACGCTGAACGGAACGGAATACACCCTCTTCAAGAACGACGGTCCCAACACCCTCCACGGCGGGCGCGAGGGCTTTGACAAGAAATGGTGGAAGGGCCAGACCCTCGAGGCCGAGCATGAGGACGCCGTGCTGTTTACCTACGTCGCCCACGACATGGAGGAAGGCTTCCCCGGCAAAATGCGCGTGCAGGTCACCTTCTCCTGGGACGACGACTGCCGCCTCACCATCCGCTATATGGCTCAGAGCGACAAGGACACCGTGATCAACCTGACCAACCATTCCTATTGGAACCTCTCCGACCAGGACACCATGCTGGAGCACACCCTGCAGGTCAATGCCGACTGCGTCACCGACGTGGACAGCGGCCTGATCCCGACCGGGGAATTCCTGCCCGTGGACGGCACGCCCCTGGATTTGCGCAAGCCCCTGAAAATCGGCGACGGCGTGGCCCGCCGGAAGGAATGCCGCCTGATCGACGCGGTGGACGGGTACGACGTGAACTTTGTCCTGAACGGCGAAGGGCTGAAGGAAGCGGGCGTCCTCCGCGATGAAGTGAGCGGAAGAACCATGCGGGTGCTCACCACCGAGCCCGGGATGCAGGTGTATTCCGGCCAGGGCCTGAACACCACCGGCCACGGCGGCAAAGCCTATGGCGCTTACGCGGGCGTGGCCCTGGAAACCCAGCACTATCCCGACAGCCCCAACCATGACAACTTCCCCACCATCACCCTGAAAGCGGGCGACACCTACCAAAGCACCACCATGTACGCTTTCAGCGCGAAGTGATGATTGCTGATCGGGGGTTCCAAAAGCGTTTCTTCAAAAGAAAGGCTTCTGGAACCCTTTTCTCATGTTTCCGTATCAGGCAGCAGCGCGGTGATTGCCGCGCAGAAATCCGGCATTTCCCGCTTCATGCGCACGAAATGCCCTTCCCGATTCAGGAATACGTGTTCAGACCGGGCGAGGCACACCTGCTCCCCGGTTTTTTGATTGCGCGTTTCATACCGGATCGTGAGCACGACGCCGTTAAAGGACGCGGGCGACACCGTGATTTCCGCCGTGTCCCCGAACGCGCAGGGCTTCTGATACGCACAGGAGAGAGCCTTCACCGGCGAAAGGACGCCCCGGGCCTCCATCTCCGCGTAAGGGAAGCCCAGCTGCTCCATAAAATCAATGCGGGCCTCCTCCATCCAGCGGATGTAGTTGCTGTGGTGGACGATGCCCATCGCGTCCGTTTCGTAATACTGCACTTTGTGAAGGTAAGGCTTCATCGTCCGTCCTCCCATTCTTCCTCATCCCGGCTGCGGATGGATTGCAGGCCGGGGGAAATCACCTGGTCGGAGGCGTCCTCCGCCGCGTACTGGCGCAGGAAAAACGCCTGCTCGCCGGGCGTTTCGTTTTTCAGGGCCAGGATGGCTTCCCGGCTCAGGGCCTGGCCGTCGCCCTGGCAGGCGTAGCAGCGGTATAAGCATTCGGGACACACGCAGCAATTGTCCCGTTCGGAATGCACCATGTAGCTTTCCGTGTCGCAGCGCGGGCAGCCGCAGCGCATCAAAACCACCTCCCGGTTGGAGAATGAAGTGATTATACCACAGGCTCATGGAAAAATGAATAGAGCGCGGCGGAAAGTTTCCGTGCGGAAGCATATTTCCGTCTTGCGGGAAACGGCCAAACGTGTTAAGATAGGAAAGGCAAATACAGCGAAAAAACAAAGAAGGATTCAGGGGGAATCAGAGCATGGACACGCTGCATCTGAACGCGCCGAAGCCCCGGATGATCGCGCATCGGGGACTGAGCGGCATTGAAATGGAAAACACCTGCTCCGCCTTTGTGGCGGCGGGCAACCGCAGCTATTTCGGCATTGAGACGGACGTACACGTCACCGCCGACGGGCAGTTCATCATCATCCACGACGACACCACCAAGCGCGTGGCGATAGACAATCTGAGGGTGGAGGACAGCACCTTTGAAACCCTGCGCGCCCTGCGCCTGTGCGACAAGGACGGCAAGCGCGGCAGGAAAGACCTGGGCCTGCCCTCTTTGCAGGAGTATGTTCAAATCTGCAAAAAGTACGAAAAGGTCAGCGTGCTGGAACTGAAAAACCCCATGCTGCCAGAGCACATTGACCAGATCATTGACGCCGTGCGGGCGGAAGGATGGCTGGAACATACCATCTTCATTTCCTTCGCGCTGCCCAATATGATCCATGTGCGGAAAGTCCTGCCCAGCCAGAAAGCCCAGTACCTGATCGAAGGGCAGCCCGACTGGCAGGAGGTGCTCGGCGCTTTAAAGGAATACGGCCTCGATCTGGACATCGACCAGCGCATCCTGACCGAACAGATGGTGAAGGACGTGCACGGCCTGGGCAAGGAACTGAACGTGTGGACGGTGAACAAGCTCGAGGACGCCGAACGCCTGACCCAGTGGGGCGTGGACTACATCACCACCAACATCATTGAGTGAGGGCAGCAGATCGGGCTCGATGGTGAAAGAACA
>CADAKE010000130.1 GCA_902788445.1 uncultured Eubacteriales bacterium | reverse complement strand
GTCCATCGGCGAGCCCGGCACCCAGCTGACCATGCGTACCTTCCACTCCGGCGGCGTGGCTTCCGCGGACGACATCACCCAGGGTCTTCCCCGCGTGGAGGAACTGTTTGAAGCCCGCAAGCCCAAGCGCGAAGCCACCCTGGCCGAAATCAGCGGCAAGGTGCAGATCGTGGAGAGCAAGAAAAAGCGCGAGGTCATCATCACCAGCGAGGACGACCCCAACGAAAAGAAAACCTATCAGATCCATTACGGCGCGCGCCTCAAGGTGTCCGACGGCGACGTGATCCCCGCCGGTGCGGAACTGATCGAAGGCTCCGTCAACCCCCATGACCTGCTGCGCATCCTGGGCATCCGCGCCGTGCAGGAATATCTGCTGAAAGAAGTGCTTTCCGCTTACTATTCCTCCGGTGTTAAGATCGCCGACAAGCACATCGAAGTCATTGTTCGCCAGATGCTGCGCAAGGTGCGCGTGGAGGACGCGGGCGACACCGACCTGCTGCCCGGCGGCCTGGTGGATATCTACGAGTTCGAGGAAGCCAACGAAAAGACCATCATGGCGGGCGGACGGCCTGCCGTCGCCAAGCGCATCCTGCTGGGCATCACCAAGGCTTCCCTGGCGACCGATTCCTTCCTCTCCGCCGCATCCTTCCAGGAGACCACCCGCGTGCTCACCGAAGCCGCCATCAAGGGCAAGGTGGACCCGCTGCTGGGCCTGAAGGAAAATGTCATCATCGGCAAGCTGATCCCCGCCGGTACCGGCCTCAAGCGCTACAAGAACATCGAATTGCAGGAAACCTATTGATTTTTATTCAAAACCAAAACCACCGGCCACCCGGTGGTTTTGGTTTTTGGCATACCGCCTCATCCATTCTTCAATCCCCCTTGCATCGGCACACGGCTTTTGGTATACTGTATCCGGGAGGATTTGTACTCTATGAAAAACAAACAGCAAGTGCTGCTGTCCGTGATGGGCTGGACGCATGACGACGACGAGCCGGGCGATTCGGTGCGGCTGCTGACCACCGGCACTATGACCGGGGGAAAGGACAATTGGCGCATCGACTACACCGAAACCCAGCCGGACAACGAAAGCAGCGACGTGACGCTGACGCTTGGCCGGGGCGTGGTGACCATGCAGCGCACGGGCAGCTTCGCCACCAGCATGGTCTTTGACCAGGGCCGCCGCTTCGAGGGCAATTACCGCACGCCTTACGGCGATTTGGCCATGGGCGTGTATCCCACGCACGTGAAATACAAGGTGCAGGAAGGCCCGGTGGGTGAAGTGAATCTGACCTACCAATTGGATTTGCAGGGCGAGTTTGCCGCGATGCACGAACTGCGCATCCGTTTCTGTCCGGCGGGGAAGCAGTGAGCGCGCTGGACGGCTGGCGGGAAGAGATTCGCGGCCTCATCCCCCGTGGGTTTCTGCGAAGGGATCAGGGCGCGGGCCTGTTCGTCAGCGATTATCCCCGACACGGAGAGGAAGAGGCGGTTTCCTCCGCTCTGCGAGAAGCGGGGTATACGGTAGAGGTTCGGGACGGGCTGGCGTATTTGGACGGCATCCTGGAAACATACCGGGCGCTGGCAAAGCGATTGCCTGACGCACCGGTGAAACCGACGGAAGATTTCTTTTGGCTGTACAGCCTGGCTTCCCACCTGCAAAAAACAGGCGGAGAACCGACGGAAGAAAACCTGCCGCTGCTGTGCCTGACGATGAAGCTGTTGGACGCGGAGGATTTCCATGGCCTCCAGCGCCTGCTGCCGCCCGCCGTGGCGGAAGCGCAGCGGAAGCATATCCCTTTACCCCGGGCGGCGGGACAGATGATCCTGCGCGCGCTGAACGAAAGGAAGGAATCCATATGCTGATAACCTATCACGGCCATTCTGAATTTTACCTGGAAGCGGCCAATGGCTTTGCCCTGCTCACCGACCCCTACGACAGCCACGTGGGCTATCCCATGGGGACGTACCGCGCCGACGCTGTGACCGTCACCCACGGCCACGGCGACCACAATTACATCGCCAAGGCGACCGGCACGCCCGCGATCATCGACAGCGCCGGGGAATGGTATCCCGCGCCGGAGGTGAAGGTGACCGCGATTCCCTCCGTCCATGACGACGCGGGCGGGGCGAAGCGCGGCAAAAACCTGATCATGAAAATCGAGATGGAGGGCCTCACCCTCGTCCACTTGGGCGACCAGGGTGCGCCGCTGACGGCGGAGCAGCTGAAAGCGCTGGGTAAGGTG
The DNA here is from genome assembly GCA_902788445.1 of uncultured Eubacteriales bacterium. Lineage (GTDB taxonomy): Bacteria > Bacillota > Clostridia > Christensenellales > Aristaeellaceae > RUG563. The sequence continues at coordinate 4,468 of CADAKE010000130.1, read as the reverse complement.
GACATTCTCATGATCCCCATCGGCGGGTTTTACACCATTGATTTTAGGACGGCGTATGAAATGGTACAGGCCGTGAAGCCCCGCGTGACGATTCCGATGCACTTCAAAACCAGGGTCAATGCCGATTGGCCGATCACCGACGAAAAGGAATTCCTGCGCCTGATGGGCGAACCAAACGCCCAGCCCATGCCGCTGCTGCGCGTGACAAAGCAGGACCTCAGCGAACAGCCCGCCCTCGCGCTGCTGCAATGCAGGGGATGAGAGGGAGTAGGGAATAGGGATGACTTAGCCGCGGCGGGCGTTTCCGCCGGAAAGGAAGGAGCTTTTTTATGCGTACAACCGTCAGCTTTTCCGCGCTGGACACCGCGCTTACCGTGTGGTGGGAGCAGCCCGAGGACGCGCCAAAGGACGCCGTGTATACGGTTTTACTGGACGGCAAGCCCTTCGCTGAATGTTACCGCACCCATGAAACGCTGGGCCAGCTGCAGCCAGGCACCCGCTATGACGTTCAAATCTGCCTGAGGGGCGAACTGATCGGGGAAATCACCGCGCAGACCGCCGCGCCGCGGGAGCCTATCGACGTGAACAAAGCGCCTTATTGCGCTGTCGGCGACGGGCAGACCATGAACACAAAGGCCCTGCAGGCCGCCATCGACGATTGCGGGCCGGGGCAGGAGGTCTATTTCCCCGCGGGCGTGTACCGCACCGGGGCGCTGCGGCTGCACAGCGATATGGCTATCCATCTGGCGAAGGACGCGGTTTTGCAGGGCACTGATCATCCGATGGACTACCTGCCCAAGATCGAAAGCCGCTTTGAGGGCGTCCACCAGCAATGCTACCAAAGCCTGCTGAACCTGGGCGAACTCCACGCCGACGCGGGCCCGAACTGCCGGAACGTGCTGATCTACGGCGAGGGAATCATCTGCGGCGGGGGTCAGCCGTTGGCACTGAATGTGATCGAGCGGGAAAAGGAACTGCTCAAAGATCAATTGGCTGCCCTGGGTGATAAAATCAAGGAATACGAAAACGACCACACCATCCCCGGCCGCGCGCGGGGGCGCTTAATCAACCTGAGCAACTGTGAAAACGTGCGCATCACCGGCCTGACGCTGCAAAACGGGGCCAGCTGGAACGTGCACATGGTGTACTCCCGGAACATCGTCACCGACCATTGCGTGTTCCGTTCGGAGGACGTGTGGAACGGCGACGGCTGGGACCCGGATTCCAGTGAGGACTGCACGCTGTTCGCCTCCGAATTCCACACCGGGGACGACTCCGTCGCCATCAAGAGCGGTAAGAACCCGGAGGGCAACCGCGTCAACCGCCCCACCCGGCGCATCCGTATTTTCGACTGCGTGAGCGAATACGGCCTGGGGATCGCCATCGGCAGCGAGATGAGCGGCGGCGTGGAGGACGTGAAGATTTGGGACTGCGACCTGCGCCATTCCCTCTACGGCGTACAGATCAAGGCCACGAAGAAGCGCGGCGGCTACGTGCGGAACATCTCCGTCCGGGACTGCGCCCTGTCCCGCTTCCTGGTGACGGCGGTGCTGTACAACGACGACGGGGAAGGCGCGAAGGAGCCGCCCGTGTTCGAGCGCTTCCGCTGTGACCGCGTGTTCTTCACCGGCTGGGCCAGGGATTATTGGGAGAAGGAAGACCACGCCGTTCCCGCCATCCAGCTGTCCGGCTTCCCCGTGCCGGGCCACGAGGTGCGCGACGCCGTGTTCCGCCAGTGCGCAAGCGCGGGGGAAGCGGAAATCCGCCTCCAGGACTGCCGGAATGTCTCCGTCGAAATCGACCGCGCGGAGGCTAAGCAGGCCTGACCGCGCCGCTGTCAGAAACGGGCGAATGTGTGTCAGCGCCTTGCGAATGCGGCAAACCGCGTGTATAATAAGCAGGAAAGCAATTCCTGGAGGAAAGCGGCATGAACAAGAAAAAACTGATTTTAATTGCCGACGACGAAATCGGCATTCATGAATCGCTCAGGATTTACCTGACGCGCGAGGACTATGAAGTGTATTCCGTGTTCCGGGGGGACGACGTGATGGAGGCGTTCCTGCGGATGCGGCCCGACCTGGTGATCTTGGACATCATGATGCCCGGCCGCACGGGGACGCAGGTGTGCGCGGATATCCGCGCCATCTCCATGACGCCGATCATCATGCTTACGGCCAAGGGCGAAGAGGTGGACAAGCTGCTGGGCTTTGCCCTGGGGGCGGACGATTACATCGTGAAGCCCTTCTCGCCCCGGGAGATCGTGAGCCGCATCGCTGTGATCTTCCGCCGCATGAACACGATGCAGACCGCGCCGGAGCAGGGCAAGCTGACGGTGGGCAACACGGAAATCGACCTGAAGTGCTACGAAGTGCGGGTGAAGGGGGAAAGCGTGCTGCTGTCGCCCAAGGAAGTGGAAATCCTCCACCTGATGGCCAGCCATCCGCGTCAGGTGTTTACCCGCGAACAACTGCTGGACAACATCTGGGGCTTTGATTTCAACGGCGACCCGCGCGTGGTGGACACCAGCATCAAGCGCATCCGCAAGAAGCTGCCGGAGGACACGGACATTGTTCTGCGCTCCGTGTACGGCGTGGGCTATAAGGCGGAGGTTCAGGGGGATGTTTAAGGTCTCCGCTTTTTCGCGGCTGGTGATGTTGATCCTGGTCATCATCTTCTGCGCCTCGACCGCGCTGGTCGCGCTGAGCAACTATTACTTCCAGGACATTTACGCCGCCTCCCTCTACACCACCATCACCGACGGGCTGCGGGAGGCGGAGCGGCTGTATACCCTGTACGAAATCGGCCTGCTGAGCGCCGACAGCCTGTACGCGGCGGTGAACCCCGTTCTTGACACGGACGGGGATTTTTACATGCTGCTCACGCCCAAGCGCCGGGTGATTACCTACACCGAGTCCGCCGCGCCTTACTTCACCGGCGGCACGCTGACCGCCCTGCTGGACGCCGCCGACAAGGACGCTTCCGCCATCGTGCGGAAAGAGGCGGGCGGGAAGACGGCGCTCATGGTGGTGCATAAGATGGATGGCGGCTATGTGCTGGCCGGGCGGCCGATGCGCACGCTGTCCAGCGCGGCCATCACGTTCCGCAACCGGATGCTCATTTCCATGGGCGTGCTGCTGGTGGCGATGGTCGTGATCAGTATCGTTTCTGCCAAGCGGGCGGTGCGGCCCGCGCGGGTGATCATGGAAATGGCGGGCAGGCTGGTGGAGGGCGAAAAGGTGACGCTGCCGGAAAACCTGCCGGGCGAGGAACTGCGGGAAATCGCAGGCGCGCTGAACACGATGAGCGCCACCGTCGCCCAGGGCATCAACGACCTGAAATACGAAAAGGAAACCATGAGCCTGATTTTAGAGGGGCTGAGCGAAGGTATCCTGGCCGTGGATGAAAAGGGCGCGATCCTGCATGAAAACGCCGCTGCCTGGGCGCTGCTGGGCGGCGAGGAAACGGAGGCCTACAAGGCCGTCATGGACGCCCTGCAGGAGGACAGGACAGAGGACCACTGGGATCGGAAATTTACCGCGGGGGACCGGGTGCTGTTCTTTGCCGTGTCCCATCTGCCAAGCGGCACGACGCCGCTGCGCGGCCGCGGTTCCGTGGCCCTCATCCGCGATATCACCGAGCAGGAACGCCTGGAGCGCACGCGCCACGATTATGTGGCGAACATCTCCCACGAACTGCGCACGCCCCTGGCATCCATCCGCGGCTTGGGCGAGGGCCTGCGGGACGGGCTGGTGACGGAGGAAAAAGACCGGCAGAAGTATTACAACATCATCGTGCAGGAGGTCACGCGCCTGTCCCGGCTGGTGAACGACATGCTGGAACTGAGCAGCCTCCAGTCCAATCCCGCCGCGTTTGAGATGGAGCGGGTCGACCCGAACGAATTGATTTACGACCTGCATGACCGCAACAGCAGTCTGTTCACGGAAAAGAACATCACCTTCGAGCGTTCCCTGCCCGAAGAACCGCTGCCCGATATCCGCTCCAACGAGGATCGGCTGGCCCAGGTGCTCACGATCTTCCTGGACAATGCCCGCAAGTTCACCCCGGAGGGCGGAACGGTCACTCTGGGCGCGGAAAAAACAGAAGCCGGCACCCGGTTCTTCGTCCGGGATACCGGCATCGGCATGGATGAGGAAACCCAGCGTCTCGCTTTCGACCGCTTCCACCAGGCCGAGCGCAGTCATAGCGGCAAGGGCAGCGGCCTGGGCCTATCCATTGCAAAGGAAGTGCTGCAAAAAATGAACGTGGAAATCCAGCTCACCAGCGAATTGGGAAAGGGCAGCGAATTTTCGTTTGTGATTGGGAATTAGGGAAAAGGGAAAAGGGAATAGGGATTAGGGCAAGAGAACAAACCCTCGTGCCAAACGCTGTCATTCTGAACCGTCCCCTATACGGATGGGGACGCGTGAAGAATCTCCTTGCCAATCGTTTGCCGGGGGGGGGGGGGGGG
>CADAKE010000129.1 GCA_902788445.1 uncultured Eubacteriales bacterium | reverse complement strand
ACCAGCGCGATGCTCAGCCAGCCGAAGGCTTCCAGGCTCAGGTACGCTTCCTGGGAGGCCATGTAGTCGATGATGTAGTAGAACCCGCCCAGGCCCGCGATGGCGCTGCCCACGCAGGTGGCCACGTACTTGTAGCGGTTCACGTTGATGCCCACGGCGTCGGCGGTGCCTGGGTTCTCGCCGACAGCCCGCAGGTGCAGGCCCACTTTGGTTTTGAACAGGATGTAGCTCGCCGCGATGGCGATGATGATTGCCAGGAAGAACAGCACGCCCAGGCATTGCAGGCTGTCCTGCCGCCCGGCGAAGGGCCAGCGGTACAGCATCTTGGGGCCCACCAGGTACACCGTCGCGTCCATCTTGCTCATGATCACCTTCATTAACCCCACGCCGAAGGTGGTCAGGGCCAGGCCGGTCACGTTCTGGTTGGCGCGGAGGGTGACGGTCATGAAGGAGTAAATCAGCCCCATGAGCCCGGACATGAGCAGCGAGGACAGGATGCCCAGCAGCACGATCAGGAAGGGCGGAAGATTGGATTTGCCGATCAGGTTCAGCATCATGCAGCCGCCCGCGCCGCCCATGCACATGATGCCCGGAATGCCCAGGTTCAAATGCCCGGCCTTTTCGGTGAGGATTTCGCCGGTGGAGCCGTAGACGAACGTCGCGCCAAAGGCCAGGGAGTCAATGAGGAAGTTCAGCCAAATGTTCATTTCACGCCCTCCTTTGCGGCCTTGCCGCGGGCATGGCGGCCCCGGAAATGCAGCTCGTAATTGATGAAAAACTCACAGCCGATGATGAAGAACAGGATGATGCCGGTAACGACCGCGGGCAGCGCGCCGGACACGTTGAAGTCCTGGCTGATCTGCGCCGCGCCCTGGTTCAGCAGCTGGATCAGGCCGGAGGTGAGGATCATGAACAGGGGGTTGAATTTGCCGAGCCAGCTGACCATGATGGCCGTAAAGCCCTGGCCGCCCACGGAATTGGTGGTGACGGTCTGGTCGAGGCCCGCGGCGATGAGATACCCCACCAGGCCGCAGAGCATCCCGCTCAGGATCATCGTGCGGATGATGACCTTGGGCACGCTGATGCCCACGTACTGGGCCGTGCGCACGCTTTCGCCCACCACGTTGATTTCATAGCCGTGCTTGGAGTAGTTGAGGTAAATGTACAGCGCGATGGTCAGGGCCAGAATGACCAGGATAATAAGGAGGTAATCGTTGCCGCCGATGGCGGGCAGCTTGCCGAACTTCATCTTCGGCAGGGAGGAGGAGCCGTTGGGCACCCAGATCACCAGGAAATAGGAGACGAGGAACGTCGCCACGTAATTCATCATCAGGGTGAACAGCGTTTCGTTGGTGTTCCATTTCGCCTTGCACAAGGCGGGGATCACGCCCCACACCGCGCCGCAGAGCAGCGCCGCCAGCAGCATGAGGATCAGCAGCAGCAGTTCCGGGATTTTGCCGCCCAGGTAGAAGTCCACGGCGATAGCGCCCAGCACGCCCACCAGCGTTTGCCCTTCCGCGCCGGTGTTCCAGAAACGCATCCGGAAAGCGGGGGTCAGGGCCAGGGCGATGCCCAGCAGGATGGCGGTGCTGCGCAGGAATTTCCAGAACTTGCGCGGCGTGGAGAAGGAGCCTTTGATGAAGGCGTTATAAAAGTCCCAAATCTTTTCCGGCTTTTCCCGCACCTTTTCGATCAGCAGGAACGCCACCAGCCCACACACCACCAGGCCAAGCAGGATGGCGATGAGGCGGATCAAAGCGCCTTTGACCGGATGGATGGCGGGACGCTTGCTCAAGTGAACGAGCGGCTCTTTGTTTTCGGCATGATGCTGGCTCATCTCAGGCGTCCTCCTTTCGGATGGGTTCGGTCTTGGTCATGAGCAGGCCGATTTCCTCTTTGGTGGCGGCGCGGGCGTCCACGATGCCAGTCACCGCGCCGGAATTGATGACCAGGATGCGGTCGCACAGCTCCAGCAGCACGTCCAGGTCCTCGCCCACGAAGATCACCGCCACGCCGTTTTCCTTCTGCTTGTTCAGCAGGTGATAGATGGTGTAGGAGGAATTGATGTCCAGCCCGCGCACGGGATACGCGGCCATGAGCACCTTCGGCGCGAACGCGATTTCGCGGCCTACCAGCACCTTTTGCACGTTGCCGCCGGACAGTCTGCGCACCGGGGTGTTCACGCCCGGCGTGACCACCTCCAGGTCATGGATGATTTCGTCGGCCAGCGCCCGGGGTTTTTTCCTGTCCAGGAAGCCGCCGGGGCCCTTGCGGTAGCTGCGGAGCATCATGTTGTCCGTGATGCCCATGGAGCCGACCAGGCCCATGCCCAGCCGATCCTCCGGCACGAAGGACAGCCGCACGCCCAGCTCCCGGATTTCCAGCGGCGTCTTGTTCCGCAGATTGATGATCTCATCCTCCTTGAACAGCACGTCGCCGGATTCCACCCAGCGCCGGATGGCCGCCGTGCTCATGCCGTCGAAGGATACGGGCCGCATGTCCTGGTCGTGGAACGCGCCCTGGGCCCCCAACTCCTTCACCCGCTTCATGCTCTTGTGGAAGAAGGTGACGGGCCTGTCCTTCTTGGGGTTGCGGAAGATAATTTCCCCGCTTTTGAGCGGCTGCAGGCCCGCGATGGATTCCAGCAGTTCTCTTTGCCCGCTGCCCGCGATGCCGGCGATGCCGAGGATTTCGCCGCCGTAAGCGGTAAACGAAACGTCCTTGAGCACGTGCAGCCCTTCGCTGTTGTCCAGGTTCAATCCCTTCACCATCAGCCGGGGCGCGGCGTCCTTGGGCTCGGTGCGGTCGATATTCAGGCTCACCTTCTTGCCCACCATCATTTCCGTCAGCTGGGCCTCGTTGGTGTCGCGGGTGTTCACGGTGGCGATGTGCTCGCCTTTGCGCAGGATGGCCACCCGGTCGCTGACCTCCAGCACTTCGTTCAGCTTGTGGGTGATGATGATGATGGACTTGCCGTCCGCCTTCATCCGGCGCAGCACGTCGAACAGGCGGGAAATCTCCTGGGGCGTGAGCACGGCCGTGGGCTCGTCCAGAATCAAAATGTCCGCCCCGCGATACAGCACTTTGATAATTTCCACCGTCTGCTTTTCGGATACGGACATATCATATATTTTCTTCTGGGGGTCCAGGTGGAAGCCGTACTTGTTCGCCAGCGCGCCCACCTTTTCATTCACCGTTTTCAGGTTGTAGCGGCCTTCCTCCTCCACGCCCAGCACGATGTTTTCCGCGGCGGTAAACAAGTCCACCAGTTTGAAGTGCTGGTGGATCATGCCAATGCCGTGGCGGAAGGCGTCCTTGGGCGAACGGATCACCACCTCCTGGCCGTCTACGAAAATCTGCCCTTCGTCGGGAAAATAGATGCCGGAAATCATGTTCATCAGCGTGGTTTTCCCGCAGCCATTTTCGCCTAAGATGGCCAGGATCTCGCCCTGATACACGTCCAGATCCACGTGGTCGTTGGCGACCACGCTGCCGAACCGCTTGGTAATTCCGCGCATTTGCAGCGCAAGCTCTTTTTCCATGGGCAGCATCTCCTCTTAATTGAGTGAGGAGAGAGAAGATAGGAGTTAGGAGTTTATATGGTTAGTGAAAAATCACTATCATCTCCTATCTCCTATCTCCTATCTCCTATCTTTTATCTTCTTAAATCCCAAATGCTCCATAACCCCCAGCGCCGCCAGTCCGGCAATCATCACGGCATACGTGAGGACGTGGGGCAGGTTGGTCTTGTCCAGGGCGAACTCCACGCCCACGAACAGCCCAGAGCAGACGAGGCCGACAAGGGCGGGCAGGAAGCGGTTCTTCGCGCCCTTTCCGGCCCACACGCCGTACAGCACCAGCACCGCTTCGATGTAGAGCATACAGGCCAATTGCTCCACCCGCACGAACTGCGTCCAGGTAAGACGGTTGTAGTTCCGCAGGCTTTCAAAAATGATCTGGGGCAGGCACAGGTAAAACAGCGTGCGGATAAAGCGCTTCTCTTTGAATCTGTTCAGCGACACAAGGAATACGATCAGCGCCGCGATCCCGGCCAGCATGAACACCGCCAGGTACCATTCCGTGTAGCCGTACCCGTAATCCACGCCCAGGGCCAGGGGGAAGAACTGGAGCGCTTCCTCCTCGATCATCCTTCCCACGCACACGGTGCCCAGGAAGTATTCCGCGAACCGCGCCAGCGCGGCCATCAGCGCGCCCGCGGGGGCATAGGCGTCCAGCGCTTTCATGACTTTGTTCCCGGTGCATTTCGCCGCCAGCGCCGCGCCCAGGATCACGCCCGCCGCGCCGCCAAAGAAGCTCAGGCATTCCATGCTGTCGCTCAGCAGCGTTTCCTCGATGCCGTCCAGCAGCACGTCCTGGATGCAGATGAGGCCATACATGAGCTTTGCGCAAATCACGCCCAGCACCGCGCCGAACACGAACGTCAGCGCCGCCAGCAGCCCGCGCTTTTTCATGCCGCCCGCCAGCAGGTAATGCACCCCCGCCGTGATCATGGCGCTGCCGAGCATAAAGATCAGGTAAGATGAATTCATGGATGATTCCTTTTCTAATGTAGGGGCGGATATTATCCGCCCGTTCAAAAGTCATTTGTCGTAAAAAATCATCTTGGTATAATCATCCGCAGGATGCGGGCGGATGATATCCGCCCCTACAATACGTCAGTCCGGCTGATACGCGCTGGCGAAGTAAATTATATCGGACACTCTGCGGATGTTCTTGGCGTCGGTGTTGTTAATCTTCGTACCCAGGAACGCGATTTGCGTCGCCTCGCCGCCGTCGAACATATAGGCGGTCTGCACGTCGCCCATGCTGTACACCAGCCGCGCCATGTCCTGCACGCTCAGGCCGAACTTGGCCACCGCCACGATGCGGTATTGCAGCGGCCCGATCTGGCACAGGCAGATGCGCTGCGCCGGGTTCCAGCTCTGGCTCTTGTGGGGATGCACGATGGAGCGCGGATTGGCGTCTACCAATTGCCCGTTCAGGATGATGCAGGGGCCGAACTCAAAGCCGTTGATGACTTTTTTGCCGTCCACCATCGTCTGCATTTCGAGGGTCAGGGGCGTGGAGGGGAAGGAGCTTTGGGGCTTGCCCGCCTCTTCCGTCTCACGGTTTCCGGCCAGGATGATGTGGAAATCGCCGTCCTCGTCGATCAAAAGCAGGTCGTGCCAGGTCTCTTTGCTTTCACGGTACAGGATGCCCTGGCGCAGCACATAATCGTGCCCGTCGCGCTTGGCGAAGGAGTCGCCGTCCATGGCTACGATGGCGTTCACGCGCTTAGCCATCTGCGGCACGGTGGCGGATTCACTGCGGGAGTTGAAGCCGTTGTCGCCGCCGTTGCAGCTTTCGGTGCGCAGCTGGGTGGCGTTGGCGATGGTGATGTCCATCGTGTACACTGTGCAGCCGAATTGGTCGTTCTTGCCCCAGGCGCGGACGACGTGGATGGACGGATCGTCGTAGGTGGTTTTGCCCTGCTCGTACACATCCACCGGCCGCGTGCCGGGAGAAAAGTCAATGGGCAGCTGGATAATTTCCCCCAGCCCCAGCCCCGGCAGCAGAATCATAATAAAAATAAGAAGAAAAGCAAACGTTTTTTGGATGCTTCCGCGCATGGACGTTTCCCTCCTCGTGATGCGTTGCCCGGCTGAAAACGCGCGGTTTCCAACCAGCATTTTATAACGTAAATGTAATTGTTCAGCCGTTTCGTTCATAGGACACCTTAACGCAGATAGGAGTTAGGAGAGAGAAGATAGGAGTTATATCATGTTTTCAAAAATGCAAGCCGGACTTCCGTCTTTTGATCCGACTATATTTATCTCCTATCTCCTATCTTCTAACTCCTATCTTCATGATTTAAAGCGTCCTTTCAACACCAGCGACTGACCAGCTACACATAAATATCATATCATGCCCGTTTTGATTTGTAAAGCAAGAGATTGGCGCTTTCCTTGCCATTTCCGCATACGGAAACTGATTCCGTTTTCCATTCCGCGATGGGGAAGGCGGGGAGAAACGGATTCGTTTGTAATGACTTTATAAATAAACTATGAAGGAATTCGACAAAAATGTGTAGAAATTGTTTCAAAACACTTGATTTTTGGTGTCACTTTCGTGTACAATAGGGAAAGGCAGGATGGGGGAAATCATGCCCCTTTTCCTGTTATCATCTGAGGAAGGATGAATGAATCGTGGCAAAGCGAATTTTATTGGTGGACGACGAGCCTCTCATTATCAAGGGCCTGCGTTTTACGCTGGAGCAGGAGGGGTATGAAATTCTGACCGCCGCCGACGGCGAGGAAGCGCTGGAAGTGTTCCACAGCGAGCCGGTGGACCTGGTGCTGCTGGACGTGATGCTGCCCAAGCTGGATGGCATCCAGGTGTGCCAGCGCATCCGCGAAACCAGCAACGTGCCCATCCTCATGCTCACCGCCAAAGGCGAGGACATGGACAAGATCCTGGGCCTGGAATACGGCGCGGACGATTACATGACCAAGCCCTTCAATATCCTGGAGGTCAAGGCCAGGATCAAGACGGTGCTGCGCCGCGTGGCCCAGCCCGCGCCCAACGAGGAAAAGAAGATCATCCGCGTGCACGATATGGAAGTGAATATCGTGAACCGTTCCGTCACCCTGGGCGGCAAGGAAGTGCGGCTGACGGCCAAGGAATTTGACCTGCTGCAGCTGTTCATCACCAACCG
>CADAKE010000128.1 GCA_902788445.1 uncultured Eubacteriales bacterium | reverse complement strand
CCCGGACGCAGGCACACGCGCAGGGCCAGGTCGATGGATTCACTTGCCCCAACCGTCACCACGATTTCCGTCTCCGGGTCATAGGATACCTGAAAGCGGCTGGAAAGATACAGGGCGATTTCTTTCCGCAGGGACAGCAGGCCCCGGTTCGGGGTATACTGCGTTTCGCCGTCCAGGATGCTGTCGATGGCGGCGGAGCGGATATGGTAGGGGGTCACGAAATCCGGTTCGCCCACGCCCAGGGAAATGGCGTCCTTCATCGTGCCCGCCACGTCAAAGAAGCGGCGGATGCCGGAGGGCGGCACCTGGGCCACCGCGGGATTCACAAAGCGATTGCTCACGGGGATACCACCATCCGTTTATCGGTCGTTTCGCCGACGAAAATCACGCCGTCCTGCTTGTAGCGCTTGAGCACAAAGCTGGTGGACGTGCCGGTGACGGATTCCAGGGGGCTCAATTTTTCTGACACGAACAGGGCCAGTTCCTTGAGCGTCCGCGCTTCCACCAGCACCAGCAGGTCGTAGCTGCCGCTCATGAGGTACACGCTCTTCACCTCGTCGAACCGGTAGATCCGGCCCGCGATGGCGTCAAAGCCCATGTCCCGCTGGGGCGTCACCTTGACCTCGATCATGGCTTCCACCCGCTCTTTGTCCGTGCGGTCCCAGTTGATGATGGGAGAGTACTGCAAAATGACGCGGTCTTTTTCCAATTCGTCGATCGCCTGGGCCACCAGGGGCAATTCACGCCCCGTCATTACCGCGATGCGCTCCAGCGGCGTGCGGCAGTCTTCGGACAGAATTTCAAGTATCTGCGCTTTTAAACTCTGCATTTTATCCTTTCTCCTTGCCTTCCATGTTCCATTCGTCAACGGTTACACATGGTATTTCCTCAAATTGCTTTAACTGTTTGTCGTTTGTTAAAAACAGATCGCATCCTGTTTCCGCAGCGGCGGCCAGCTGCAAAGCATCCATTGATTTAAAGGATGGAAACGCTGCCCGGATGTAAGCCGCTTTTTTTGCAATGGCGAGAGAAACGGGAATAAGATCAATTCCGTAATCCGCTGTGAATTCAAAAAATACGTCTACTTTTTGCTGGTTGCCCGTCCGCAGCGGATACACCAGGTATTCTTCCGCGGTTATGACAGATGAGACCAAACGATCGTTGTTCGATAACAAACTGTCAAAAATACGCATCATCTTTTCAGCGTAAAGCACGTTGTTATCCAGAAAATAGATCAAAGGAGCGGTGTCAAGGAAAACGGTTTTATTGTCTGTCATCCGCTCTGAGCTCCTTCACAAAATCCTGGGCGTTTCCCTCAAACATGGTCTCTCCGCGGTACATGTATTTTTCCAGGTTTTTTCTTTTTCTCTCCGTATCTTCTGGAACGATTTCGCCTAAAACGGTGATGATGACTTTCTGCCCAGGCTTTAAATGGATTTCCTCATCCATCACAATGTGCGACCCATTGTAATACCCGCTCACTGCTGACAGCATCCCGATCCACTCCTCTCCCTGTCCGATACGAGAATATGATGAACCATAAAATTACATCAATTCATCGGCCAATTGGATGAATTCTTCAATTTCCTTTACATACACGTTCAGGCTCTCCCGCCAGAAATCCACGCTGCGCACGTCGATGCCTACGCTCGCCGCCACGTCGGCCACCATGCCGGAGCCGCAGGAACGCAGCAGCTTGCAGTACTTCGGCACGAAGGACGCGCCTTCCTGCTTGTACTGGGCATACACGCCGGTGCCGAACAGCTGGCCGAAGGCATAGGGGAAGTTGTAGAACGCCAGGCCGGGGTAATAATAATGCGTTTTGCAGGCCCACATGTAGGGATGGCGCACGTCGGGGTCGAGGCCGTCGCCGTAGCTCTGCGCCTGGGCGTCCAGCATGATTTCTTTCAGTTCGTTCACCGACAGGGTGTGGTCTTTCCGCCGCTCGATCACTTCGGATTCAAAGATGTAGCGGCTCAGGATATCGACGATCACTTGGGTGGTTTCCATCAGGTTGCCTTCCAGCAGGGAGAAGCGTTCTTCCTTTCCGGCACTGGCCATCACCGCGTTGGCCAGCAGGGTTTCATTGAAGATGGAGGCCGTTTCCGCCAGCGGCATGGGCGCGTCCATCATGCAGAAGGGCAGGCCCGCCATGCAGCGGTTGTGCCAGGCGTGGCCCAGCTCGTGGGCCAGGGTGCTCACGTCGGAGAAGGAGCCGGTGAAGTTGGTCAGCACGCGGCTCTGGTCGAGGGCGGCCAAGTCCGCGCAGAACGCGCCGCCGCCCTTGCCGTCCCGGGGGAACACGTCAATCCAGCGGTTTTCAAAGGCGTGGTCGATGAACGCGGCCATATCGGGGGTGAACTTGCCCATTTCAACGAGCAGCTTTTCCCGCGCTTCCTCGATGGTGTAGGTTTTGGGCGTGTAGCCCTTGGGCGCGATGGGGGCGAACAGGTCGTAGAACGGCAGGCCGTTCTTGTGGCCCAGAATTTCGCCCTTCTTGCGAAGATACTTGCGGAACGCGGGCAGCGCTTCCCGGATAGCGGTGAGCATAGCGTCCAGCGTCGCTCTGTCCATATTGGAATTAAACAGCGTCTGATCAAGCACGGAATCAAAATGCTCGGCTTCGATCATGGTCAGCGCTTCGCCCTTGACCCCGTTCAGGCACGCGGCCATGGGGATTTCCATCTTGGCGTAGGAGGCGATTTCGGCTTCATAGGCGTCCTTGCGCACCTGGGGGTCGGGATCATAAGCCTTGCCGCGGATGGCGGCCAGGGGCAGGGATTCGCCGCGGTAGTCCACCATGTGGGTGGCGTCCAGCTTGTCCCGCAGATTGGAAAACGCGCTGCCGCCGGACAGCGACATTTTCAGCAGCCATTCCTCGATGGCGGGGTCGGGCAGATGGGCGGCGCTTTCCTTGCTGCGGCGCAGGAAAAAGTCCACCTTTTGCAGTTTTTCGCTCTGCGCGATCAGCGCTTCCAGATCGTCCACGCCGCCGATGTACCGCACCAGCCTGGAATTAAGCAGCTCCAGCTGCACGGAAAACATTTCCAGCTTGTCCATCAGCTGCTGTGCCGGGCCGTTCTGCGCGTCGGCGGCCAGCGTCAGGCTGGCGAATTCGCCCAGGCCGGACATGAGGCGGGTGATTTCCTCGCTCTGTTCCACGCAGGCTTCCAGCATCTCGCGCTGGCTCAGATCCGCGCGCTCCATCTGCCGGTTCGCTTCTTCGCACAGCGCCTTTAATTGGTTAAAATCCTGCTCGATTTTGGGGTCGTTAAAGTCCTTGTAAAGTACGGTCAAATCCCAAGTCCAGTCCATGACGGAACCTCCTTATTCATCGTCGATTTCCAGCAGTTTGTTCGCCCGAACGGCATTCAGACAGGTTTGCCTGCTTTCCTCGAAGTGGTGCTGGAAGAGCACCTTCAGCCCTTCCAGGTCGCGTTTTTCCAGCAGGTCGACCATTTCGTGGTGCTCCTGGTGGGCGTTGGTACGCCGCACGACGGAAGCGATGGTGGTGGCCTGGAAGCGCTTGATATATTCCTCCTGGCTGTCGATCACCCGCAGGATGCGGATTTTGTTGGACATGTGCTCCATCGTGCCGTGGAACAGGCGGTTGCTGACCGCCAGGGCGTCGGCGTCGGCGCGCTCGTATTCCTCGTCCATCTGCCTGAGAATGCCGCGCAGTTCCTGAATTTTCGCTTCGTCCACGTTTTCGATAATGGAGGGCAGGATGAGCGTCATCATGGCGTTGCGGATGGTAAAAATTTCGTCGATATCCTCGATCGTAAAAGCCCGCACCACCACGCCGCGGTGCAGCACATATTCCACCAGTCCGTCGCGCTCCAGGCGGCGCAGGGCTTCGCGCAGCGGCGTGCGGCTGATGTGGAGCTGTTCCGCGTAAATCGTTTCCACAATGCGGGAACCGGCGGGAATCTGGCCGGTGATAATAGCGTGCTTGAGCTGCTCATATGCAATATCCCGAATGGGGCGGCTTTCCAGGCTGGTGTCAAAAGACTGAAAAGACACAAAGATTCCTCCTTTGTTGATGCCAGAGAATTGTATACAAGAAATATAATACATTTTTTATACAATGGTGTCAAGCCTTGCGGCATACTTTCCCGCACAATTTCCATTTTTTAGACATTTTTGCAGGAAATTGAGAGAATGGAAAAGAATTCTTCCATATTAATTAATTATAGAAAGAGAAAGGGAAGCGGTGTCCTTATGGCAATTGGGCTGGCAAGCGGGCTTGAAAAGCTTCAAAACGCGATGGCGAAGTTCTTGTTTCCGCGCGCGGCCTGCTGCCTGTGCTGCGGCGATGTTCGCCATGCCAGCCTGGCGGACTGCCTGTGCGACGCCTGCCGGGAGAAGCTCGAGCGGCTCCGCGTACCGCCGGAAGCGTGTGAACGCTGTTTATCACCGGTCAGGAAAGGGAAGCCCTGCGCCTTTTGCCGCTCCTCCGCCATGAAGCCCATCCGGAAGGTCTACGCGCCTTACCGCTATGGCGAACAGGCGCGGACGCTGATTCACCAATTGAAGTTCAACTGCTGCGGGGAAGCGGCGGAAGTTCTCGGGAAAGCCATGGCGGACGCGCTGCCCGACCGGGACTTTGACTGCATTGCGCCGGTGCCGCTGCACCGCTATCGGCTCAGGGAGCGCGGCTTCAATCAATCCCTGCTGCTCAGCCGGGAATTGTCCGCGCGGACGGGCATTCCGGTGCTGGAATTGCTGCGGCGGGACAGATACCACAGGCCGCAGAGCCTGACGCCCGCGCCGTTTCGCCGGAAGAATGTGGAGAATGCTTTCTCCTGCGTCCGGGACGCGGAGGGGTTTCGCGTGCTGCTGGTGGACGACGTGCGCACCACGGGCAGCACCGCCGCCTCCTGCGCGAAAACATTGCTGGAAGCAGGCGCGGAAAGCGTTTCTCTCTGCACCGCGGCGGTGGTGTATAGGGAACAGGGAAAAGGGAGGAGGGAGTAGGCAATAGGCATTAGGCATTAGGGAACAGGGAATAGGGAGTAGGGAATAGGAAATAGGGAGTAGGGAGTAGGCAATTGGGATTTGAGTTCAAAAGCCTGTTGTGTCAGGCTCCTAACGCCTACTGCCTATTGCCTATTGCCTAATGCCTATTGCCTAATGCCTAATGCCTAATCCCTCCTCCCTATTCCCTTTTATAACCATTCCAAAACAAATATACAACGCTTGTATACCATATGTTGTGGCTATATGTCGTAAATGTTACGAAATATATCCCAAATCTTGTATTGACATCATACGCCGAACCCGATATAATAGGGTTCGGCGCTTTTTGCGCGCACAATATTTTGTAGATCACAAACGAATGACACACTACATCTTGGAGGAAAAAGAACATGATCACGTCCATCAGGAAGCGGGATGGCCGCGTTGTGCCGTTTGATATGGATAAAATCCAGCACGCTGTGACCAAAGCCTTCGAGGGCTCCGGCAGCGCGAAGGGTGAGGAAACCGCCCGCATGATCAGCGAGCAGGTGGAAAAGGAACTGGAAAACAACGAGAACATCGGCAGCGTGCCCACCGTGGAGGAAGTGCAGGACACGGTCGAGCGCGTGCTGATCGAAAAGGGCTTCGTGCGCACGGCCAAGGCGTATATCCTTTACCGGGCCGAGCGCAGCCGCGTGCGCGAAATGAACACCCGGCTCATGAAGGTGTTTGAGGACATCGCCTATAAGGACGCCGTGGACAGCGACATCAAGCGCGAGAACGCCAACATCAACGGCGACACCGCCATGGGCAGTATGCTCAAGTTCGGCTCTGAGGGCAGCAAGCAGTTTTACGACATGTTCGTGCTCAATCCCGCCCACGCCGAGGCGCACCGGGAGGGCGACATTCATATCCACGATCTGGACTTCCTGACCCTGACCACCACCTGCTGCCAGATTCAGCTGTCCACCCTGTTCAAGAACGGCTTCTCCACCGGCCACGGCGTGCTGCGCGAACCCAACGACATTGCCAGCTATTCCGCCCTGGCCTGCATCGCCATCCAGGCCAACCAGAACGACCAGCACGGCGGCCAGTCCATCGTGGACTTTGATTACGGCATGGCCCCCGGCGTGCGCAAGACCTTCATCAAGCGATTCCGGGACAACCTCTCCCGCGCGCTGGAGCTCAAGTTCGGCGCGGAAAACGGCGACGAGGAAGCGGAAGCCATCCTGAACGCGATCAAGGAAGAAACCGGGCTGGAGCCTTCTCTTCAGGAAAAGGACGAATTCAAGGCCGCGCTGGCGGACAAGCTGAGCCGTCGCGCCACCGAAGAAACCGCGAACGGGGTGTTTGACTTCGCGCAGAAGTACGCCGTGAAGGAGACCCGCCGGGCCACCTATCAGGCCATGGAAGCGCTGGTGCATAACCTGAACACCATGAACTCCCGGGCCGGCGCGCAGGTGCCCTTCTCCTCCATCAACTACGGCACCGACACGTCCCCCGAAGGCCGCCTGGTGATGGAGCAGATTCTGCTCGCCACCGAAGCGGGCCTGGGCCGCGGCGAAACGCCCATTTTCCCCATCCAGATTTTCCGCGTCAAAGAGGGCGTCAACTACAACCCCGGCGACCCGAACTATGACCTGTTCCACCTGGCGATCCGGGTGAGCGCCAAGCGCCTGTTCCCGAACTTCTCCTTCCTCGACGCGCCCTACAACCTGCAATATTACAAGCCCGGCCACCCCGAAACAGAGGTGGGCTACATGGGCTGCCGCACCCGCGTGATGGGCAACGCCTATGACCGCGACCGCGAAATCGCGCCCCGCCGCGGCAACCTGTCCTTCACCTCCATCAACCTGCCCCGCATCGCCATCAAGGCCAACGGCGACGTGGACTGGTTCTTCAA
>CADAKE010000127.1 GCA_902788445.1 uncultured Eubacteriales bacterium | reverse complement strand
TCTGGCCCAAGAAAGCCCGGGAAAATCCGAGGGGGAAAGCTCGCTTTCCCCTGCGGATTATTCCCTGGCTTTCCCGGATGCTTCGCATCCGGGTTGGCGTCCAAAGGACGCCGGGCCAGAAGCACAACGGCGTCAATCCAGGCTTCCGCGTCCTTCCCCGCATCACCGGGAACCAACTTCACTTCCCCTTTCAAGCAGCTTCCGGGGCAAGAGGTCCAGGAGGTGAAACCTCCTGGTGCAGGGTGCACGAGGGCCGCACAGGCCCTCGCCTCGTGGTTTTTAGCCTTGACAATACGACACGTAGAAGTAAAACAGTATGGCTTGACAATCTGGACCCCCCTTTTTATAATAGCCGGAGAAGATGTACACGTTAACGGTTTAAAGAGAGGAGTGGAATCATGATCCCCATCGAACCAAGCATTTCAAGAACAGATATGATCCGATGCGCTCTGTGTCATAACGCCTCCTGCGACGCGGTCTGCGAAAAGGTGAAGCCTGCCGGTTTGCTGCGGAGCGTCTGGTTTCAGAACGGGCAATGCGCCGCTCAAAGACTGCCGGAGCAGAATCTCTGCCTGACCTGCGACGCTCCTTGTGAACGTGCATGTGTTCGTCCGGGAGAGGTGCCCATCCGAGATCTGGTCAACCGCCTGTATTATCAGGTGAAGCCCGAATGCGAAACGCCGCTGCCCGAAAACGAAGAGCGGCTGAAATGCGACCTGTGCGGCATTCCGCTGGAAAATCCTTTCCTGCTGTCCTCCTCCGTGGTCGCCAGCACCTACGATATGTGCGCCCGGGCGTTTGAGGCGGGCTGGGCCGGGGTGTGCTTCAAAACCATCTGCACCCTGGATATCCACGAAGCCTCGCCCCGCTTCTCCGCCATTTCCGGAAGCGACGGCGGCATCATCGGCTTCAAGAACATCGAGCAGCTTTCCGACCACAGCATGTCGGAGAACATGGAAATCTTCCGCCGCCTGAAAGCGAAGTACCCCACCAAATTCATCCTGGCCTCCATCATGGGGCAGAACGAGCGGGAGTGGGGCGAACTGGCAAAGCTCTGCGAGGAGAACGGCGCGGACGCCATCGAACTCAATTTCTCCTGCCCCAACATGGCGGAGGGCGGTTTGGGGTCAGACATCGGCCAGGTGCCGGAACTGGTGGAGCGCTTCACCCGCGCGGCAAAGCAAGCCTGTTCCATTCCCGTGCTGGCGAAGCTGACGCCCAACGTGGCGAACATGAGCCCCGCCGCCGAAGCGGCCAGGCGGGGCGGCGCGGACGGCATCGCGGCCATCAACACCATCAAATCCATCGTGGGCATCAATCCGCACACCTATGTGTCCGCCCCTGCCGTGCATGGCCACAGCGCCGTGGGCGGGTACAGCGGCAACGCAGTGAAGCCCATCGCCCTGCGCTTCATCGCGGAACTGGCCCAGAATCCGGCCCTGCGAGGGATGCACCTGTCCGCCATGGGCGGCGTGGAAACCTGGCGGGACGCGCTGGAATTTATCCTGCTGGGCGGCAATTCCATCCAGGTGACCACCGCCGTGATGCAGTACGGCTACCGGATCATCGACGACCTGAAAGCGGGGCTGAACCTGTATCTGACAGAAAAAGGCTTTGCCAACGTCAGGGAAGCCATGGGCCTGGCCCTGGATTCCCTCAGCCCCACCACGGATACGCTGGAACGGGATACAATCATCTTCCCGCAGTTCAACCGGGAGCGCTGCATCGGCTGCGGGCGCTGCCAGATTTCCTGCGCGGACGGCGGGCACCAGGCCATTCGCCTGGACGAAAACCGCCGTCCCAGGCTGGACGGGCAAAAGTGCGTGGGCTGCCATCTGTGCATCCTGGTCTGCCCCCAGCGGGCGATCACGCCGGGAAGCAAGCGCGTCATGCCCAGGACAAGGCGCTGATCAGGATAATATCATCGAAACGCTGTGTATGCGGTATTTCATCCAGAGGGGGAAAAACGAAGGGCCGGCGGGAAAGAACCTTTTTCCCGCCGGAGTTTTTGAAAACGCGAAAAAAAGATCAAACCAGGAGATTCCATGTATGCTTGAAGAATTGTTTACGCTGTTCAGCGGGGAGCATTATCTTTCTATCATGCTGATCCTTATCCTGTCCTGCATTCTGTGGGGCAGGAATATGCTTTCGGAACGGGTGCGCCAGGACAGCCTGTGGGTAACGATTATTTCCTGCACGCTGCTGGTCTTTCAGGATATACTGGAAAACTACGCGCAGCTGGACGCGGCCAGAAGGACGCTTCGTTTGTTTACTTCGATCGCCGGTTATTCCCTGCGTCCCGTGGCGGTGCTGGGATTCCTGCTGACCGTATGGCCGGTGAATTATAAACGCTGGCAGTTTTGGCTGCCGGTGGCGCTGAACGCGCTTTTGTACGCTACGGCGCTGTTCATGCCCCTCACGTTTTCGTTTGATGAAAACTATATCTTTCAGCGCGGGCCGTTGAACGGAACCGCGTTTGTCATCTGCATTCTCTATTTGATTCTGACCTTGATCATCTTGTTCAATCGGTTTCGGGACATGCGGTCAGGGGATAACGGGATTCTTTATCTGTGCACGCTCGGCTGCCTGGGGGCGGCTTTCATGGATATTTTTCTCAACGACAGCATCCTTGTTCCGGCTCTCCTGATCAGCAGCCTGACGTTCTATCAGTTCCTCCGAACGCAGGATACGGACCATGACAGCCTGACCCGACTGTGGAACCGCATGACGTTCTACGAGGACTGCAAGAAAATGAAAAACGCGGTATCGGCGGTGGCGTCCATTGATATGAACGGGCTGAAGGAAATCAACGACAGCCGGGGCCACGAGGCGGGCGACCGCGCCTTGCGGATGATCAGCCTTGCGCTGCGGCGCGTCATGAACCGAAAAGTGCTGGCCTACCGAATCGGCGGGGACGAGTTTATGGTGCTGTTCCTCAATTGCGGTGATAAAGAAATTGCCAAGGCGCTGGAGCGCTTTCAGGATGAAGTCAGCCAGACGGGGCTGTCCGTATCCATCGGCGTGGCCAAGCGGCAGCAGCCGCGGTATTCCCTGGATGAATTGATTCGCAGCAGCGACAGACAAATGTACGAAGAAAAAAGAAGTTATTATCAGATTCATAACCGCAGAAAAAGGAATTGAGATAAGCGTGTACCATAAAGTAACGCTTTGAATATGTGACACTTTTTTCTCGGGAGGCAACCGTTCAGTCATTTCATTCACAGAATACTTTAAGGGATGAAAGGAATTAGCGCGTTTGCGGCCCTGATTGAGATAGAGCGTGTTACAGTGTCAATCCGCCGTTGACCGGCGCCACGGCGCCGGTAATGAAGGAGGCTTCGTCGCTGGCCAGGAAATGGATGATGCCAGCGATTTCTTTTTCGTAACAATTCAATATTGCAGCCGGAGGGTTCACCTCAGCTGAGCCGCGCGAAAGAGCTTGTTTTCTCTCTCCATCTATGTTCCGCGCAGGCCACCATCCGGGGCTGCCGCCCGGCCTTCGGCCCCCTTCAGGGGCAATGTCGTCAATGTAAGACGAACAATTTCGATTAAGAGGCTTTATACAAGTCAACTAACAATGTCATCCTGAGCGAAGTGGAGCGAGAGCGGAACGGAGTCGAAGGACCTAAGAGAAGCATATTCAGCCAAGCAACTTTATGCCCCGGTTTCAGGTCCAGGTCCCAGGTCCCTCGACTCCGTTCCGCTGGCGCTCCACTCCGCTCGGGATGACAATGTGGGGTGTTGATTGAAATGTTTCTGAGTCGATTGCTTTGATATTTTCTCTTAAGTTGACGACATTGCCTTCAAGGGGAAGGCTTTTGGCGCAATTTGTAACACTTTCGTAACTCATGCGTTTGCTATGAAAAATGTGCCAATCCGGATCGTTTCATTGAAAAAGCACGGGCGAAATGATAAAATCTTCATGGAACATAGATGCCCGTGTTGCGGATTTGTTGCGGTCTTTAGATTATAATAAAAACGGCGCATGATCGAAATGAGCGGAGGTGTATTCTTTCGTCCCATGAAAACAAGCGAAAGCAAAGATCTTAGGCGCAAAAAATTATATTTGGTTGTACCCGTGTTTGCGATGGCCCTTCCGAAACGGATGCGCTCATCTTCTATCCCGGGGGCAAGGTGGAGGAAACCGCATACGCCCCACTGCATCATCGGCTTGCCGAACAGGGAATGATAAGAAGTGCCGCGGGAGAGAAGTATGGATTACAGGGCATTGGTGAACCCGACGCAGAGCACGGCGAAAACAACAGGCTTTGACCAGCTTCTCACGGTAAAGTGAGCATGACGCGGGCAATTCAATAGAAAAGGAAACATTGCCGATGAGAACAAGTTACGCGGGTTTAACACACTTCTGGAAGATCATGGCGCTGGATTTGGGTTTGCTGCTGGCCGAATGGGTCTTTACCATGATGGATATTCTGCTTCTGTTTTTATTGCCAGACGCCGCCGAGGCGGCCATCGAGAGCGGGATAAACACGTATTTGAGCTGGACGTTTCGTTGCCTGCGCCCGTTGCTGTGGGTCGGAATGATCGTGCTGCTGTCGCGGAGTGAGGAATGCTTTCACGCGGCGCGAATATGGTATCTGCTGCGAATCATCGCTTTTTTCGCCCTTCGGGCTTTGGGCGGAGTCGCGGGCCAAATCGACCAGGCGGTGGGCATCATATTGTTCTCCGGGGGCATAACGGTTTCCGAGGCGGTGTGTATCCTGCTTTTGCTGCTGATCTCACCCCTGCTGGCGCCTTTGGGAAACCGGGCGGTTCTGAACGCCGGCGGCGCGGTATTGGACTATTTTGGCCTGGAAGCCCCGGCGAAAAAGAACCGGCGCTGCGGAAAGCTGCTGGCGATTTTTACCTGGCTGCTGGTGGGGATGATTTCGGTTTTCCTGGCGCTTTTATGCTTTATCCTCCAAACGACGGAAGGCAGTCTGCTGGATTATCTGGAAGCCCCGGACAGGTCGGCGCTGATTCAGTGGACGATGTTCCTCCTGCCTGTGCCGATGCTGTTCTGCGGCGTCGGAATCCTGATCCTGTGGGCCAGGAGCGCCGCGCGCATGAAGCGCACCTGCAAGCTTGTGAAAGGATTAAGCGAATGAACAATGATGTGCTTATGGCCCTGCAGCTCTTTTGTATGGGGGTGCTGTTCGCGCAGCTTTTCTCCCTGCTGCAGAGCAAACGCCAAACCATGCGAAACAGCGCGCTTTTATGCGCCACGATCCTGCTTCTTATCGCGGTCATTTTACGTGTCATGATCGCAAGCAATGAAGCAACGGGCAGCGATGAACAAACGCCGGCCATGTCCGCGATCCGTCTGGCGGCGGCCGCTCTGTCCGGCGTGGCGCTGCTGGCCTCTGTTTTGATGGAAATCCGGATCAGCGGCGTCTTTCCCTGGAAGGAACTGCTGATCGTTTGTGTGCCTCCGTGGCTATACGGGCTTTTCAGTATGATCACGAAAACGGAATTTCAATTCACCGAAGCCCTGACGATTTCGCTGCTGCTGGGCTGTTTTCTGTATCAGCGGGACGCGGAAAGGGAAATGAACCGCAGAGAGGAAAAAATGGAGCGGGTGCAGATGACGCTGCTCCAGGAGCAGGTGCGGCCTCATTTCATTTTCAATTCCCTTTCCTCCATCCGCAGGCTTTGCACATCGGACCCTCCGCTGGCTGCTCGCGCCCTGGAGGATTTTGCGGGATATTTAAGAAATGACCTGGACGCGCTTTCCGCGTCGCACATGATTCCCTTTGAAAAAGAACTGGAATTCATCGAGCAGTACGCGGCGCTGGAAAAGCTGAACCCCGCGCGGCAATTTGAAATGGTGTATGATTTGGCGGCGGTCGATTTTTCCATCCCCGCCCTGTCCATCCAGCCGCTGGTGGAAAACGCGATTCTGCACGGTATCCGCCCGGACAGCGGCGACGCTATGGTCATCCTTTCCACCCAGCGGCAGGGCGAAGCGGTTCAGGTGATTGTGGAGGATAACGGCGCGGGCTTCCCAAAGGGCGTGACGGCGGAGCAGAAGGAGCACGCCAACCATGGGCTGGATAACGTGCGGCAGCGGCTGGAATCCCAGTGCGGCGGAACGCTGCACATCTCCAGCGACGAAAACGGCACCCGCGTGGTGGTTCTGATTCCCCTGAGGAGGATGGCCGCATGATCACGCTTACTGTGGATGATAACCCGATCATTGTTGAATCGGTGCGGGAAGAGCTTCTGCGGCTCGATCCCAAGGGGAACCATCACACGTCCTGCTCCGGGGAGGAGGCGCTGAAGCTTTCTGAACAGCTTTCCCCGGACGTTGTTTTCCTGGATATTGAAATGCCGGATTGGAACGGCCTGGAAATTGCGAAGCGGCTGAAAACGGTCTGCCCCCGAACCAACATCGTGTTTATCACCGGCCACGCGGAATACGCTTTGTCGGCCTTTGAGATTTACGCCAGCGGCTTTCTGTTAAAGCCCATCACCCAGGATCAGCTTCGCCGGGCGCTGGACAATCTTCGCTATCCGCTTTCCAAAGAAACGGAGATACGCACCGAGCGCCTGAAAGTGTGCTGCTTCGGGCAGTTTGAGGTCTGGCACAATGGGCGGCCCGTCGCATTTCAGCGCAGCAAAACAAAAGAACTCTTTGCTTACCTGATTGACCGGAACGGCGCCATGTGCACGACCCAGCAGCTAATCAGCATTCTTTGGCCGGACGCGCCGGGGGATGCGTCCCATGCCAGCCAGCTGCGGGTTTTTATTGCCGATCTGCAAACCACCCTGACCCGGCTTGGCTTCGGGGCGGCGCTTGCTCGAAGCTGGGGGATGCTGGGCATTGATCCGGCCATGATGGACTGCGATTATTACCGCTACCTGTCCGGCGACGCGGAGGAAAAGCGGCTCTTCCACGGGGAATACA
>CADAKE010000126.1 GCA_902788445.1 uncultured Eubacteriales bacterium | reverse complement strand
GGGTGAGCAAAGCGCCATGCTGCCGCTGGATGATATTTTACACCTGCAATGGAAAACCAGCACCACCCACTGCAACGGCTGCGAAAATCACTGTATGCTGACGGTGAACCTGTTCCCCGGCGGCCGCCGCCACATCACCGGCAACCGCTGCGAGCGGGGCCTGGGCAAAGCCGCCAGCCGGGATAAGGGGCCGAACGTGAGCGCGTATAAGCTCAAGCGCATGTTTGACTACGCGCCCCTGGAGAACGCGCCGCGGGGTGAAATCGGCATCCCCCGGGTGCTGAACCTATGGGAAAACTATCCCTTCTGGCATACGTTCTTTACTCACCTGGGCTTTGCCGTGCGCCTGTCGCCGGTATCCACCCGAAAAATCTATAACCTGGGCATGGAGTCTATCCCCTCCGAAAGCGAATGTTATCCCGCCAAGCTGGCCCACGGCCACGTGCAATGGCTGATCGACCAGGGTGTGAAAACCATCTTCCACCCCAGCGTTTTCTATGAGCATCAGGAAACGCCGCAGGCCCAGAACCATTACAACTGTCCCATGGTATGCGCCTATCCCGAAAACCTGAAAAACAACGTGGAGGACGTGACGGAGGGAAAAGTCCGCTACATCCGCCCCTTCATGGCGTTTACCAGTGAAAAGATCACCGCCGACCGGCTGGTTCGCCTGTGCAAAGAGGAATGGAATATCCCGGCGGGCGAAGTCCGCGCCGCCGTTCACGCCGCGTGGCAGGAGCAGGAAACGGCCAAGGCCGACGTGCGGGAGGAGGGAAAGAAAGCCCTTCAATGGATGGCAAACAATCACCGCAAGGGCATCCTGCTGGCGGGCCGGCCCTACCACATCGACCCGGAAATCCATCACGGCATCCCGGAGATGATCGCGGGCTACGGCCTGGCCGTGCTGACGGAGGACAGCATCCCCGCCGATTTTGACCCCATCCGCCCCGTGCGGGTGAACGACCAGTGGGTGTATCATTCCCGGCTGTACACCGCCGCCCAGTTCGCCGCCGAGCGGGAGGATATCGAGTTGATTCAGCTCAATTCCTTCGGCTGCGGCCTGGACGCCGTGACCACCGACCAGGTGGCGGAGATCTTAGAGGGCAGCGGGAAGCTGTACACCGTGCTGAAAATTGACGAAGTAAACAACCTGGGCGCGGCCCGCATCCGGGTGCGCTCGCTGCTGTCCGCCATGCGGATGCGCGAGGAAAAGGGCATCTGTCCCACCGCCGCGCCCGCGCCATACCAACGGACGGCGTTCACCAAAGAAATGTTCGAGGCGGGCTACACCATCCTGGCCCCCAAGATGAGCCCCATCCATTTTGAACTGCTGGAGCCCGTGTTCACCCGCCACGGCTACCATCTGGTGATGCTGGAAAACGAGGGCCGCAGCGCCATCGACACGGGCCTGAAATTCGTGAACAACGACGCCTGCTACCCCTCCATCATCACCGTCGGCCAGATGATGGAAGCGGTGCTCAGCGGCAAATACGACGTGAACAAGCTGGCCCTCATCATGAGCCAGACGGGCGGCTGCTGCCGGGCCAGCAACTACGTGGGCTTCATCCGCCGCGCGCTGGAAAAGGCGGGGCTGCCCCAGATTCCCGTTATCAGCCTGAACTTCAATGGCATGGAAAAGAACCCGGGCTTCCGCGTTTCGCTGCCCATGCTGCTGGACGCGGGCAAGGCGCTGGTGCTGGGCGACCTGATCATGAAGTGCCTCCTGCGCACGCGGCCGTATGAGATCGAGAAAGGCAGCGCCGACGCCTTGCACCGGAAGTGGAAGGAAACCATCTGCCGCGTGATGGCCGGGCAGGAGAAGCGCTCCTATGGCGACATGTGCCGGGACATCGTCCGGGACTTTGATACCCTTCCCATCCATGAGGACGTGAAAAAGCCGCGGGTCGGCATCGTGGGCGAAATATTGGTTAAATACATGCCCATGGCGAACAACCACCTGGCCGAGCTTCTGGAACAAGAAGGGGCCGAGGCCGTGGTGCCCGACCTCATGGACTTTGTGTACTACACCCTCTACAACCAGAATTATAAAGCGGAGTATCTCGGCGCGCGCTGGACGGGCAAATATTCCAGCGGCCTGGGCGTGCCGCTGATCCGGGCGTTCTGCAGGCCCGCCGCCGACGCGCTGGCAAAGTCCAGGCGCTTTTCCCCGCCCGTGCCCATTGAGCAGATCGGGGAGTTGGCCAAGCCTTTCCTGTCCCTGGGCAACCAGTACGGCGAGGGCTGGTTCCTCTGCGGTGAAATGGCCGAACTGCTGGAGCATGGCGTGCCCAACATCGTGTGCATCCAGCCCTTCGGCTGCCTGCCCAACCATGTGGTGGGCAAGGGCGTCATCAAGCAATTGCGCCGCGCCTATCCCCAGGCCAACATCGCCGCCGTGGACTACGATCCCGGCGCGAGCGAGGTCAACCAATTGAACCGCATTAAGCTGATGCTGAGCCAGGCGAAGGGGTAACGAAGCAGAGGGAACTGCAACAGAATTAAGTAAGAAACTTTTCATCCAGCATCCCTTTATGTCATCCCGAGCGAAGGTGAGCCAGAGGCGAACCGCAGTCGAGGGACCTGAAAGCTGCGCCTTATGTTGCTTGATTGATGACATTACTCCCAGGTCCCTCGACTGCGGTTCGCCTCTGGCTCACCTCCGCTCGGGATGACAGTGTTTGTTGTTCATGTTCCAGTTCCTTGGTTGATATTGCGTCTCTTTGCGTTGACAACATTTCTTAAGCCCCCTTCCGAGAAAAGCGAATAGGGGGAGCGACGAATAAGCAGAACGGGTGAACTTTATGGAACAAGAAACGGGCCTGACCATTCAGGATTTGATGGATTATCAAAACCAGCTACAGGAAAAGTACAAAGGCGTTTGGGAGGGAAACCATCCCGACACCGCGAAGCATCACCTGCTCTACGCCGTGGAGGAGATCGGCGAGGTGTCGGCCATCCTGAAAAAGCGCGGCGCGGGCGCCGTGACCCAGGACGAAGCGCTGCGGGCGCACTTCTGCGAGGAAATGGCCGACGTGTTCATGTACCTGACCGACGTGCTCCTGTGCTGCGGGGTGACGGCGAAAGAATTTGAAGCGGCCTACCGGGAAAAGATGGCGCGCAACCTGCGCCGGGATTTTCCCGGTGAACACAGCAGCTATTTGAAAGAATGAAAGAGGGGCAATGGCCATGCGTGAAATTCCTGTATCCCAGATCACGAAAAAGGTGAAGGAGCTGTTTTTGACCTCGGCGTATGAAATCGGGCCCGACGTGGAAGCGGCGGTGCGATCCGCCAGCGAATCCGAGCCCTCGCCCATCGGGAAATCGGTGCTGTGCCAGCTTTGCGAAAACTACCGCATCGCCCGGGACGAGCGGGTCGCCATCTGCCAGGACACCGGCATGGCCGTCTTGTTCATCGACGTGGGCCAGGACGTGCATTTCACGGGCGGCGATTTTGAGGAAGCCGTTCACGAGGGCGTGCGCCAGGCGTACCGGGAAGGATACCTGCGCAAATCCGTGGTGAACGACCCGCTCTTTGACCGGAAGAACACCGGCGACAACACCCCCGCCGTGCTGCACCTGCGCATCGTGCCGGGGGAGAAGGTACATTTCCTTGTCACTGCCAAGGGCTTCGGCAGCGAAAACATGAGCGCGGTCAAGATGTGCGTACCCGCCGACGGGGAGGAGGGCGTGCGGAACTTTATCATCGACACCGCCCGGAAAGCCGGCCCCAACCCCTGCCCGCCCATGATCATCGGCGTCGGCATCGGCGGCACCCTGGAGCAGGCCGCCCTGATCGCCAAGCGCATGACCGCCCGGGCCATCGGCTCCCATAACCCCGACCCGCGCTACGCCAAACTTGAAGCCGACGCCCTCGCCGCCATCAACCGCCTCGGCATCGGCCCCGCGGGCATCGGCGGCGAAACCACCGCCCTGGCCGTGAACATCGACTTCGCGCCGACGCATATCGCCGGGATGCCCGTGGCGGTGAACATCTGCTGTCACGCCGCCCGCCACGCGGAGGGGGAAGTGTAAAAGTTTGCAGGGGGAAGGGAACTTTTCTGAAGAAAAGCTTCCCTTCCCCCTGCACCCCTATCCTTCAAAAGACTTTTATAGGAGAGAGGATTATATGCAGGAATATCATCTTCATCTACCGCTAACGAAAGAGGACGTTCAAGCCCTTCGCGCCGGGGACATGGTCTACCTCACCGGGCCGATGCTCACCGGGCGGGACGCGGCGCACAAGCGGCTGATTCAGCTTTTAAACGAGGGGAAGGAACTGCCCATGGACGTGCGCGGACAGGCGATTTATTACGTCGGCCCAGCCCCGGCGTCGCCCGGCCACGCGGTGGGCTCGGCGGGCCCCACCACCAGCTACCGCATGGACGCCTACACGCCGCAGCTGTTGAAGCTGGGCCTCAACTGCATGATCGGCAAGGGACGCCGTTCCGACGCGGTGCGCCAGGCGATGCGGGACTATGGCGCGGTGTACCTGGGCGCGGTGGGCGGCGCGGCGGCGCTGATCGCCCGTAGCATCAAAAGCGCGGAGGTGCTGGCATACGAGGATTTGGGCACCGAGGCCATCCACCGCTTCACCGTGGAAAACTTTCCCGCCATCGTGCTCATGGACGCCCATGGCGGCAATCTGTACGAATCCGGCCCGGAACAATACCGGAAAGAATAATATGATGCGGAAGACGCTCCCGCCCATGCGGCTGACCGCCGCGAAAGCGGGCAAAAAAATAATTTGTAATAGGAAGTGTGATTCTTGCGCGTTATTGTTCTCAGCGATTCCCACGGGTTCACGGGCAGGCTGTCCACGGTGCTGACGGTGGCGGAGCAGGGCGGGCCCATCGACGCCCTCATTCACCTGGGCGATGGGTACTGGGATCTGCGGGATTTGAAGGTTGACCTGCCCCCTGTGTACCAGGTGGCGGGGAACTGCGACCGCTTCCAGAGCGATACAATCAATTACGTTACTCTGTCCGGCGCTAAACTCCTGCTGACCCACGGCCACTACCAGCACGTAAAAGAAGGAACGGACGATTTGTTTGACCTGGCGCGGGAGGAAAAATGCCACGCCGCCCTGTACGGCCACACGCATTACCAGAAAATGGAATGGCGAAGCGGCATCCTGCTCCTGAACCCCGGCGCGGTGAATGACGGCAAATACGCCGTGCTGAACATCAACCGCCTGGGGGCCATCGACCCGGAGCTGTGCCATCTGTAAACGCGGGAGGAGCTTTTTATGACAGACCGGGAATTGGTTCAGATCGTGCCCTCCGCCCGGCAATTGGCCTTGCAGGACATGGAGTTTTACGCCTTCGTGCATTTCACCGTGAACACCTTCACCGACCGGGAATGGGGCGACGGCACGGAAGACCCCGCCTTGTTCAACCCCGCGCGGCTCGACCCCAGGCAGTGGGTGCGCGCGGTGAGGGCCGCCGGGATGAAGGGGCTGATTCTCACCTGCAAGCACCACGACGGGTTCTGCCTCTGGCCCAGCAAATACACCGATCACACCGTGGCGGCCAGCCCCTACAAAGGCGGCCGGGGTGACGTGGTGGGCGAGACGGCGGCGGCGTGCCGGGAAGGGGGCATCCGGTTCGGCGTTTACCTGTCGCCCTGGGACAGGCATCAGCCGCTCTACGGCACGGGCAAGCCCTATGACGATTATTTCGTGAACCAGCTCACCGAGCTGCTCACCCAGTACGGGGACATTTGCAGCGTGTGGTTCGACGGGGCGTGCGGCGAGGGGCCCAACGGGAAAAAGCAGCATTACGAGTGGGAGCGGTATTACAGCGTGGTACGCGCTTTGCAGCCGGGGGCGTGCATCCACGTCTGCGGCCCGGACATCCGCTGGTGCGGCAACGAAGCGGGCAGCACCCGCGCCTCCGAATGGAGCGTGGTGCCACGGCGTACCATGGATACGGAAAAGATCGCCCACGACAGCCAGCAGGCCGACGACGCTTCCTTCCGCCTGCGGCCCATCCGCGCCCAGGATCAGGACTTGGGCAGCAGGGAAATTCTGCAAAACGAAAAGGATCTCATCTGGTATCCCGCCGAGGTGAACACCTCCATCCGCCCCGGCTGGTTCTGGCACGCGGCGGAGGACGGTCAGGTGAAGCCCCTGACCCAACTGATCGACATTTATGAAAAATCCGTGGGCGGCAACGCCACCTTCCTGCTGAACATCCCGCCCACGAGCGACGGCTTGTTCCACCCCAACGACGTGGAACGGCTGCGGGAGATGGGGGATTATCTGCGGAAAAGCTACACCAGAAACCTTCTGTTGGAAAACGCCCACCTCGAAGCGGACGCCGCCCGGCCTGGGCACGCCATCGAAAACGTACTGAACGACGACGAAGCCTATTATCTGCCCGCCGAGGAAGAAAGGCCCGTTACCATTACCGTGCGCTGGCCGCAGCCGCAAACCATCCGTCGGCTCGTCCTGAAAGAGCAGCTTCGCCTGAGCCAGCGCATTGAGCATTTCACCGTGGACGCCTGGGCGGATGGCTGCTGGACGCGGGCTGCGGAGGGTACCGTGGTGGGCCATAAACGCATCGTACCGTTTCCCGGCCTAAAAACCGACGCCCTGCGCATTGTGATCGACGACGCCCGCGTGTGCCCGACGTTGTCCTTTTGGGGCGTGTATACGGAAATAGACTGAGGCAGCACGGGGCTCCGACCCCGGAACCGCATGGCCTGGGAGAGCGGCGAATGAAGAAAAAGCGTGGTTACGCAAAAAACCTAAAAAAAAGACTTGCCTTTTCTTTTTTTCTGTGGTAATATATCTGATGCTGATTATCAGCAAGTATCCATGAGGAGGTGAAGGAAGTTGCCCAATATTAAGTCCGCCATGAAGCGCGTGAAGGTGAGCAAAACCAAGAACCTGCGGAATCGTATGGTGAAGAGCGGCGTGAAGACTGCCGTGAAGAAGTATCAGATCGCCCTGACCG
>CADAKE010000125.1 GCA_902788445.1 uncultured Eubacteriales bacterium | reverse complement strand
CGGGATTTTCCCGATACGTGCCGGTGGCTTTGTCGAGGATCAGAAAATCCCCCGCCTGACTCTTCATCGAAATCATCCTCTTTCTTTCTCCTCCTCCGCTTGCAGACGGAGCAGGTAGTGATATTGGTTTTCAAGCACGCCGTCCAGCCGCCGCACGATCCACAGGATCACCAGCGTGAACAGCAGCGTCACCACGTCGGTGGTAAAGAACCCGGCCGCGCTCCCGACGGGCGTCCCTTCAAGCAGGGCAACCAGGAAGCGGCCCGCCTCCATCAGCGCCAGCACGCACAGGCCGTAGCCCAGCGTCCGGAATACGTCCGCGCGCACCTTTTCCTCCCCGCCCAGCCCCTTCACCAGGAAGAGCGCCAGCAGGGAAAACAGGTTGCCAATGCAGTAAACGGCGTACTGCCTGATCCCGCCGCCGGACATGTAGCAAAACACCGCGCCGCCCAGCACGGCATGGATTGCCGCCCAGGGGCCCCAGCGGATCATCACGATCGCCACGACCACCGGCACGACGGATACGGTAAAAGGCTGGCTGGGGAACCATTGCCTGGCTGCCAGAACCACGATGGACTCGAACAGGACGACCATCAGCGCGAATATTGTCAGGTCAATCCGCCGGTACCGCTTCGCCGCTTTGGAGCCCCTCACGCCTTCACCTCCCGGCCAAAATGACCGATTTGTCCATATTTATATCATATTATACTAACTCTTGGAAAAATCGTACATGGCAAAAACATCTCCTCTTATGCACAAAACAGACATTTATATCCCTTTGTTGACAGGTTTCGGCGCTTTGTTTTGTTCCGTTTTTACCTGTCGTGTGTTTAAAGGACGCTTTAAGTAAGAAAAGGCAGTAGGCATTAGGCATTAGGAAAAAAGTTGAAACAGCGCTTCGAGTTACTTTTTTAGATCACTGTTTACTAATGCCTATTGCCTAATGCCTATTGCCTTAATGACTTAAAGTGCCCTTTCCCCGAACCTCCCTCATTCCTACGCCAGCCTCTCCACCGGTGGGAGCAGCGTATCGCTGACGACGCGGACAGAGGCCATGACGGGCATATTCAGGGGCTTATTCCAGGTTTCTTTTCCAGAGGTAGGCAGGGCGGCCAACCGATCCAGCACGTCAAAGCCGGAGCGCATATATCCGAACGCCGCGTATTTCCCGTCCAGCCGGTGGGCGTCCTGATGGCAGATGAAAAACTGCGTGCCCGCGGTGTTCGGCGCATCATCCCGCGCCATGGAAATCGCGCCGCGCCGGTGAACCAGGCCCGTGTCGTGGCCGTTCTCGGCAAACTCTCCCACGATGTGGAAATCGCTGTCGGTCATGATATCGTTGTCCGGGGAGCCGCCCTGGATCACGAATCCCTCCACGATGCGGCAGAACGCCAGCCCGTCAAAGAATCCCCCGTTCGCGCACTGGGCGAAGGAGGCAACGGTGATCGGCGCATTGTCCGGGAAAAGTTCAAAGCGCATTTCCCCGCCGTCTTCCATGAGAATGATGCATTCGGTCATAAGGATACTCCCTTTCGTATCTTTTGAAAAAGCCTGTCCTCGCATGGGAGGCAGGCTTTTTCAGATTGGACGGTTGGTATAGGAACACTTCAACGCAGATAGAAGTTAGGAGAGAGGAGATAGGAATATATAGTCAGAACAAAACAAGGAAGGTTGGCTTCCGTTCATTTGGAAACACTATATAGCTCCTATCTCCTATCTTCTATCTCCTAACTGACTGATAGCGTCCGCCAGCGTTCCATACTCCTTTATTCCGCCACGTAAGCGGTCTTGAGCAGCAGGGCGTTGGAGGGGGTGACGAAGTAGCCCGCGATGTTCTTGTGCATGAGCATGGTGTTGGCCTTGTAGTACAGGGGCAGCACGGGATACTCGGCAGCGGCCACGGCTTCGGCTTCGCGCATCACCTTGAAGGCTTCGGCGGCGTCGGTCATGTTGGCGGCCTGGGCGACCAGCGCGTCGTAATCCGCGTTGGAGTAGAACACGTTGTTGTTCACGTCGCCGGTCACGAACAGGGCCAGGAAGGTCATGGGATGCACATAGTCGCCGCTCCAGCCCATAGCGCCGATGTCATAGTTGCCGGCCATGATGTCGTCATAGTACACGGCCCAATCAGCGTTGCTGATCTTGATGGAGATGTTCAGGTTGTCCTGTAACTGGCGGGCCAGGGCTTCCACGATCTTGCCCACGGTTTCGCTGGAATAGTAGCTCAGGGTGATTTCCGGGAAGCCTTCGCCGTTGGGATAGCCAGCTTCGGCCAGGGCGGCCTGGGCGGCTTCCACGTCGGCCTCTTCGGACAGGCCGTTGTCGCTGGCGGTGTCCATCAGGTCTTCGCCGCCGACCACGTAGCCGGGAGACATGAAGGAATAGGCGGGATCGGCTTCGGTCTGCACCACGTCCTCGATGATGGCGGTGCGGTCAACGGCCAGGCAGAACGCCTTGCGGACGAGCACGTTGTCAAAGGGCGCTTTGGCGCAGTTGAAGTCATACCACACGGTGCCGTAGGAGGGGGTCATGACGACGCCCGCGTCCTCAGCCTTGAGGCGGGCCATGTCGGTGGTGGGGATGGAGGCCATGCCGTCGATGTTGCCGTTCTCATAGGCCATCAGGCTGGTACCCAGGTCAGCGATGAAGCGGAAGGTAATCTTGTCCAGCTTCACCTGGTCGGCGTCGTAGTAGTAGGGATTCTTGACCAGCACGAAGCTCTCGCCCATGTTAATTTCCGCCATTTTGAAGGGGCCGTTGGACACGTAAGCGTCCGCGCTGGCCGTCCAGCGTTCGCCATTGGCGGCGACGGTGGCTTCCTGCACGGGAGAGAACGTCCACATGGTCAGGATATCCAGCCAGTAGGGAGCGGGCGCGATCAAGGTCATTTCGAGGGTCTTGTCGTCCAGCGCCTTCACGCCCACGCTGTCAAAGCCGATGGAATTGTCGGCGTAGTAATCCGCCGCGCCCACGATGTACCCGGTCACGAAGTCCACGTATTTGGCCGCGGTGTTGGGGTCCAGGATGCGCTGGATGGCGTAGACGTAATCCTGGGCGGTATGGTCGCTGCCGTCAGACCACTTGAGGCCGTCCCGCAGGGTGAAGGTGTACACCAGGCCGTCGTCGGAGATCGTCCAGCTTTCCGCTTCGCCGGGGATCATGGCGCCGTCCTCAGTGGAGTAGGTCACCAGGCCCTCAAAGGTGTTGTTCAGGATGGGGGAAGCGAAGGAATTGTTGGTCACGCCGGGGTCGATGCCGTCGGGCTCGTTGGCCAGGGCGTAGGTGATTTCCTGCGCGGGCTCGGCCAGCGCGGCGGAGAAAGCCGTCAGGCCCAGCATGACGCACAGCATCAGGCACAGAAACTTTTTCATGGGGAATCCTCCTTACATTGAAATACTTCTATGGTATCTGTTCGGGCGACGGTTATCTCGCAGTCGCATGAAGTCGTAAAGGTTGTAGAGTTCAGAGTGCAGAGTACAGAGTTCAGATGTTATGGTCAAAAAAGTCACTGTTCGGCTTTGTCAGCTATATTCTCTGAACTCTGCACTCTGTACTCTGCACTCTCCTTCGTTTCATCATTCTTCCGGCATTCCATCGGCTGAACAGTCACCTTCTGTTTATCCGTTCACTTGATGGCAGGCCACGAAATGGCCCGGCGCGGCTTCCTTGAATTCCGGCGCGGCTTCGCGGCACTTCGCCGTGGCGTAGGGGCAGCGGGTGTGGAACCGGCAGCCGGAGGGCGGCGCGATGGGGCTGGGCACGTCGCCGGTGATGCCCTCCTTGTTTTTGAGCCGGGCCTTTGTGGGGTCGGGGATGGGGACGGAGGAGAGCAGGCCCTGGGTGTAGGGGTGCAGGGGATGGCTGTACACCTCGTCCGCCTCGCACTTTTCCACCAGCTGGCCCAGGTACATCACGCCCACGTCGTCGGAGACGTACCGCACCATAGACAGGTCATGGGCGATAAACAGGTAAGTGAGCCCCTGTTCCTCCTGGAACGTCCGCAGCATGTTCACCACCTGGGCCTGGATGGACACGTCCAGGGCGGAAATCGGCTCGTCGCAGATCACCAGTTCCGGCTGCAAGATCAGCGCCCGGGCGATGCCCACGCGCTGGCGCTGCCCGCCTGAAAACTCATGGGCGTAGCGCCCCGCGTGCTCCTGATTGAGGCCCACGCGGCGGAGCATCCGCGCCACCATTTCGCGCTCCTCCGCCTTGTTTTTACAGATTTTGTGCGCGCGCAGCGGCTCGGCGATAATGTCCTGCACCGTCATGCGGGCGTTCAGGGAGGCGTAGGGGTCCTGGAAAATCATCTGCATTTTGCGGCGGTAGGGCAGCAATTGCTTTTGCGTGAGGGACGAAATGTCGTCCCCGCCCAGGAAGATGTTCCCGGAGGTCGGCTCATACAGCCGGATGACCGTTCTTGCGCAGCTGCTTTTGCCGCAGCCGCTCTCCCCCACCAGGCCCAGGGTTTTGCCCTTCGTGATGGTGAAGCTCACGTCGTCCACGGCGTGCACCGCTTTGCCGCCCGGCGCGGGGAAATGCTTGGTCAGGTGTTCCACCCGCAGCAGCGGGGAAGAAGCTCCGCTCATGCCAGCGCCTCCTTTCCCTGCCGGAAGGGGTTACCCTCCGCCGGGCAGTCGGAATGCAGCAGCCAGCACATGCTGCGGCTGTTTTCCCCGGTCTGCGCGTAGGGCGGCATTTCCTCCAGGCATATACCCATGGCGTAGGGGCACCGGGGCGCGAAGGGACAGCCCTTGGGCGGATGGATCATATCGGGCGGCGAGCCGGGAATGGGCTGCAATTGCTTGCGCTTATCCATGTTCATGTCCGGGATGGAGGCCAGCAGGCCCATGGTGTAGGGGTGGCGCGGGCGCTGGAAAATGTCCAGAATGTCCGCTTCCTCCATAATCATCCCGCCGTACATCACCGCCACGCGGTCGCACAGCTCCGCCACCACGCCCAGGTCGTGGGTGATGAACATGATGCTCATGCCCATTTCCCGCTGCAAGGAGCGCATCAGCTTCAAAATCTGATCCTGGATGGACACGTCCAGGGCAGTGGTCGGCTCGTCGGCGATCAGCAATTCAGGCCGACAGGCCAGCGCCATGGCGATCATCACCCGCTGGCGCATCCCGCCGGAGAACTCATGAGGAAAGGATTTCAGCCGCTTTTCCGGCTCGGGGATGCGCACCAGGCGGAATAGCTCCACCACCTTTTCCATCCGCTCTTTTTTGTCCAGGCGCTTATCGTGCGCCCAGATCATTTCGCCCACCTGGTCGCCCATCGGGAGCAGCGGGTTCAGGCTGGTCATGGGGTCCTGGAAAATCATGGCGACCCGGCCGCCGCGAACGGCGCGCATCTCTTTCTTGCTCTTCGTGGTCAGTTCTTCCCCGTCCAGTTTAATGGAACCGGAGGAGATGCGGCCCGTGGCGCCCAGCAGCTTTAAAATGGACAGGCTGGTGACGCTCTTCCCGCTGCCGCTCTCCCCCACGATGCCGAGGGTTTTGCCTTTTTCCACGTCGAAGGAAACGCCGCGCACAGCCTGCACTTCGCCGCCGGAGGTGAAAAAGGAGGTGCGCAGATCACGGACTTGCAGAATCGGTTCCATGGCTTTCCTCCTTTTATTTTTTCAGCTTGGGGTCGAGGGCGTCCCGCAGGCCGTCGCCCACGAAATTGAACGCGAACATAATGAGGCAGATCACCAGCGCGGGCAGGAACAACTGATACGGATTCGTGCGCAGGGCGTCGGTGGCGTCGTTGCACATGGTGCCCAATGAAGCCAGGGGCGGGGCGATGCCGATGCCGATGAAGCTCATAAACGCTTCCATGAAAATAGCGCTGGGAATGAGCATCGTCACTGTGACCAGAATCGGCCCCATGGCGTTGGGGATCAGGTGGCGCAGCAGGATCGTGCGGGTGGAGGAGCCGATGGTTTTCGCGGCCATCACGAACTCCTGGTTTTTCAGGCTCAGCACCTGGCCGCGCACTACGCGGGCCATGTCCACCCAGTACACGCTGGACAGCGCGATGATGATGGACAGCATCCCGTCGTCCAGGCAGACCTTGATGAGAATGACGTAGAGTGTCAGCGGAATGGTGGAAATGATATCCACGATGCGCATCATCACCGCGTCCACCGTGCCGCCCAGATACCCGGAAATGCCGCCGTAGAAAATGCCAATCACCATGTTCACCAGCGCGGCGATAAACGCCACCATCAGGGAAATCCGCGTGCCGTACATGAGGCGGCTCAGGATATCGCGGCCCAGGTGGTCGGTGCCCAGGATATAGGTGCGGTTCCAGAGGGTCGTGGTCTTTTCGATGCGGTTCCCGTCCGCGTCCCGGATGGCGGCGGGCATGGCGGTGTAGTCCAGGGTTACCGTCATATCGTCTTTATACGGGAACACCGTGATTTTTTCCGCGCTGTTGTCCTTGCCCTTTTTGAGCTGGCCCACCAATTGGCCGTCAGGGGCGACCTCCACGATCTTCAGTGCTTTCGTAATATACAGATACTGGCCGTCCGGCGCGGGATACACCTCCATGATGGCGGGGATGTTCGCCAGCTTGGTGTTCTGGTCGTCGTAGCCGTAGGGCGTGAAGTATGGCCCGGCGACAGCGAACAGGATCAGTAAAACAATAATCACCAGCCCCAGCAGCGCCGTCGGCTTATGCCGGAAGCGGAACCACACGTCGCCCGCGAAGGAGCGCGGCTTCGTAAACAGCCGGTCGCCCTCTCCGCTTTGCTGTACCCTGGCCCATTTGTTGGCAGCCTGCATTGTTCTCTGTTTCCTCCCTTATTTAGTCAGTTCTAAGTTCTAAGTTCTAAGCCTGAAAGCTTGTGTTCCATTGTTCAATGCTCGGCATCTGAAAGCTTAGAACTTTGAACTTAGAGCTTCATGAATTGCAGGCAAATCAGTCGTACTTGATCCGGGGGTCAATGAGGCAGTAGAACAAATCGACGATGAACACCA
This sequence comes from uncultured Eubacteriales bacterium, assembly GCA_902788445.1. Classification (GTDB taxonomy): domain Bacteria; phylum Bacillota; class Clostridia; order Christensenellales; family Aristaeellaceae; genus RUG563. Next base: position 49 of record CADAKE010000125.1, on the reverse strand, counting down.
TGGCGATCAGGAACGCGGCGTAAAACACCGTCATGCCCACGATGGTGGT
>CADAKE010000124.1 GCA_902788445.1 uncultured Eubacteriales bacterium | reverse complement strand
GTGCGGCCGTAAGTGTTGGGGCCGGGGCGGTGCTCACTGTCGGCCTTCACCAGGAAGCCAGCCAGATCGGGAATCGCCGCCCAGACGCGCTTCGCCGTATCCGCCCACCACGCCTGCACGCTTTCATCCAGCGGATCGGCGGTGGGCAAGCCGTTCTGCATGGGCTGGGAAAAGTCGATGCTCAGCATGAGGCGCACGCCAAAGGGCCGCAGCAGCGCGGCGAACGCGGCGGCGTCTGGCAGCAGGTCGTCCAGCAAATGCTGGGCGGGCTGGTGCACGTTCACGTTGTTGACGCAGAACACGTTGATGCCCACACTGCCCAGCATCCGGCCAAGCTGCCGGATACGGGTGGGGTCATAATCGAACCTGTTTCCCTCAAACCACATGGAGCGCCCTGCGTAGCCGCGCTCCACGGTGCCGTCCATGTTGTCCCAGCAGTTAATCATGCGCAGGTCATAGTATGGCTTTTGTATCCCTGTCGGTATTTTCGTGCCCGCCGCGCAGGCCCGGATGAGCGCATACGCCCCGTACAGTACGCCGGTTTCCCCGCCGCAGACAAGGAAACCATTTTCTGTTTTGCTGATTTCGTAGCCGTCTCCATAGGCTCTTTGCAGGCGGATTTCTATTTTCTGCTTCCCCGCGAAGTACGCTTCCGTTTCATACTTCGCCATTGCGAGCGGCGTATCCAGCCCGTCCGGCGCGCTGTTTTTCAGGCATTGGAGCCACGCGCGCCGGTTTTCCCAGCCAGCCATTTCTTTCACCTCATTCCTCCGAGATTTCGTCCAGGGTCATGGCGAAGCCGGGCACGCATTCCATCATGAAATCCTGCACCTCGTCCAGTTCGATCTGGTCGAGGGTTTTCTTGACGGACTTGCGGGCGGATTCAAACTCCTGGTTGCCGCTCTTGCGCTCCTCCAGGCACTTGATGTAGGCGCAGATGCGGTCGGCGGCCTTGACGATCTTCCATTCGTCGGTTTCCTCGTCGTGGGCGATGAGGGGGCTGTAATATTCCCGCAGGTCGGGCGGCAGCATGGAGATCAGCTTCTGGGCGGCGATGTCCTCCAGCTTGTTGTATTCGGTCTTGATGGCGGGATTGTGGTGCTTGATGGGCGTGGGCAGGTCGCCGGTGATAACCTCGCTGGCGTCGTGGTACATGGCCAGGGCCATGATGTATTCGGCGTTATAGCCCCGGTTGTAGCGCACGTTGCCCATCACCGCGATGGCGTGGGCGATCATGGCGGTCTGGAGCGCGTGCTCCATGTCGTTTTCCGGCATGGTGTTGCGCATCAGGCCCCAGCGCTGGATGAACTTCATGCGGTTGATGTAAGCGAAAAAATGATGCTCCATGATGGTTCTCCTTGACAGAATGTTCAATCGTGATTATAATAGCTTTTGTGCATCCGCTGGGGGCGCCGGGAAATCCGGCTGAGACAGAACCCTTGGAACCTGTGTAGATCATCCTACCGTAGGGAAGCGGCGCGCGGGCTGAATAGCCTGCGCTTCATCCGTTTCCCACATGCAGAATGGCATGTGGGTTTTTCATTTACAGAGGGTGCAACAAAAGATAGGAGGCTGATTGTTATGGTATCTTTATGGGCAAGGGCGTTGGCGGAGGAAGCGGCGGAAGCCGTGGAGGAAACCGCTGTGAAGGCTGACCCCACCTGGGCGGAGGAAGCTGTGAAAAAGTTTGCTGAAACGCCTGGCACGGTGTGGATTGCCGTGGCCGTGCTGGTGGCGCTGGGCATCATCCTGTTGGTGATCGGCAAGTCCTCCAAGAAGTGGACGGCGAAAACCGTCGCCTTCGGCGCGCTGGCGATTGCGCTGTCCTTCGTGCTTTCCTGCATCCGGCTGTACCGGATGCCGCAGGGTGGGTCCGTGACCCCCGGCTCCATGCTGCCGATCATGCTGTTCTCCGCCGCGTTCGGCGTGGGCCCCGGCCTGCTGGCGGGCTTGGCCTACGGCGTGCTGCAATATTTGCAGGGCGGCTGGTTTGCCAATGTGTGGCAGTTCGCGCTGGACTACCTGCTGGCCTTCGCCGCGCTGGGCCTGGCGGGCCTTGCCAAGCATCTGCCTGAAAAATGGGGTCTGTACTGCGCCATGGTCATCGCGGCGCTTGCCCGCGCCCTGTCCGCCACTTTGGCCGGCATCATGTTCTGGGACACCGCGCCCTGGGCCAGCCTGGTCTATAACGGCACCTACCTGATTCCCGACACCCTGATCTGCATCATCCTGGCCGTGCTGATCGCCAAGCCGGTGATGAAGGTGCTGAAGGCGAAGTAAGCGCTTCTTCTGTCCTTTTATGCTTCCCACACTGGGAAGCATTTTTTTATTGCATCAGCGCTTCACAGAACTGTTTCAATTCCGGAATGCTCTTTGTGGCGGCATACCAGACCACGTCCAGATCCAGCTTGCCATATTCATGCGCGACAAAATTCCTCATGCCCCGAATTTTGTGCCACGGGATTTGATCATATTCTTCCCTGAATTGTTCCGTCAGTTTTCCAACCAATTCTCCGATTTGCAGGATGCACATGCAAATGGCGTTCTGGTAGGTCGTGCTGGACTGAAACTTTTCCTGGGAATAATCAAAATCCATGTGCGCCGTTTCCGCCTGTTCACAGTATCTCTGAATGTGCTTCAATATTTCCAGATCACGGTTTCCGGGCATAGAGCAGCACCTCCTCCGACCGGATAGACGCAAGGAACTCCTCAGAGAGCATTTGGGTCGTCAGCACATCCAAGGGTTTATCGAACCGCTCCTCCAAATCGGCGTACAGTCCGCCCAAGGAAAGCAAATCCTCCACCCCGGCGCGATCTACCCGGAAATCGAGATCGCTTTGCGGCGTTGCTTCTCCGCGGGCATAGGAGCCGAATAAATACAGCGCGGCAATGCCGTACTGCTTCGCCAGCGGCACGGCAATCGAGCGGATTTCATCCAATGAATAGACTTTATCGCTCATGCTGACCTCCTGCGTTTATCCCCTCTCCGCCGCGATTTCCGGGCTCTCCTCCAGCACGCGGTACATTTCGGCGGCGTTTTCTTTGCGCACAACCTCGCGCACGTCGGTGATTTCATAGCGGCCCACGCGGTTGCCGAAGCGGATTTCCATCACGTCCCCTTCCTTGACCTCCGCGCCCGCCTTGCTCACCTTGCCGTTGATGCTTACGCGCCCGCCGTCGCAGGCTTCCTTCGCCACCGCGCGGCGCTTGATGATGCGGGAAACCTTTAAATATTTGTCCAGTCTCATTTCCTGGCGCTCCTTTAAAAAGAAAGAGAGTACAGAGTGCAGAGTACAGATAAGATACTGCATGAACTAATAGGAACTAAATCATCTGCACTCTGAACTCTGCACTCTTTTTCTGATACTTTCAAGCATTGTTTATTTCAACAAGCTGTTTTAACCAATGAAAGCCGTGCCCGAAGGCACGGCTGAAAGGAAAACCGAATTAGTTGAGGCTGTCCTTCAGGGCTTTGCCGACCTTGAAAGCAGCAGTCTTGCTGGCCGCGATTTCGATCGCTTCGCCGGTGCGGGGATTGCGGGCGCTACGGGCGGGGCGTTCCTTGGCTTCAAAGGTGCCAAAGCCAACCAGCTGCACTTTATCGCCAGCCTTGAGGGTTTCGGTGACCACGTCCACAAAAGCGGACAGGGCCTTTTCAGCGTCCTTCTTGGACAGTTCAGCCTTCTGAGCCAGAGCGGCGACCAATTCAGACTTGTTCATGAGTAATAACCTCCACTCAACTTAGATGTGTGCAATGCCCGATTCTCTTAAGTTCCCGGGCGTTTTTTGCTACCCTCCCAGTATACAACCATTTCTGATAATGTCAAGTCCTGAAAGCGTTTTCCGTCGCATAAAATCGCATTTTCCATGGAAGAAAAGCGGGAAATGAACTTTTCGGTAGCTTTTTGGAGGGCGTTTTCCGCGTCCACCCCGGCAAGGTTCGCCAGATGGACGCAGGCGAAAAGCAAATCGCCCAGTTCCATTTCCAGGTTTTCGCCGGGATGATTCAGTTCTTCCAGCACTTCGTCCGCTTCCTCATGTACCTTCGCCAGGGCGTCACGCGGATCGTTCCAGTCAAAGCCCACGTTTCGCGCTTTCTTCTGCACCTTCGCCGCCCGCATCATGGGCGGCAGGCCCACGGACACGCCCTTCAAAACCTCAGCCTGGGTCTTATAGCCGCGCTCTTCCTTCTTGATCTTCTCCCAGTTGTCCAGCACCTCGTCGGCGTTGTCGCAATGGCCCGCGCCGAAAATGTGCGGATGGCGGACGAGCATTTTATGGCAAATGTCGGTCGTGATATCGGACAGCTGGAAGGTGCCGTACTGCCTGCCGATGTTCGCCTGAAACACCACTTGCAGGAGCACGTCGCCCAGTTCGTCCGCCACGTGATCCCAGTCCTCCTCGCTGACGGCGGCGGCGGTTTCGTAGGCTTCCTCCACCAGGTATTTTTTCAGGCTTTCGTGGGTCTGCTCCTTGTCCCAGGGACAGCCGTCCTCGCCCCGCAGAATATCCATCACGCGCACCAGGTCGTAGAAGTCAAAGCGCGTGCGTTCCGTCAATTGCACAGGCGGCAGCAGCACGGCGCAGGTGTGGTCGTATTTGGGCTGGCGGTCGATGTCGGACAGCGGTACTTGCTTGTAGGTTCTGACCGCGCTGTCGCTGGGGGGAAAGAACAAGGTGGGCTGGTCGGAGTCGTACCAGTCCAGCAATTGCAGCTTGCATTCCCCCATGAGCATTTTGGAATCACACTCTAAAATCAGCAGCGGGTTTTGCGTGGATGTGATTTCCAGGCTGCTGGCCGTCTGAATTTCGATCTTGCTCTGCGCGGGCGCGGCGGCCAGGAAGGGCGCGGACAGCGGCACGCCGGGCACCACCACGGCGTCCGGCGCTTTCTCGCGCAAGGCCGCCACGGTTTCGTCCGCCGCCGCGTCAAACACCGCGTAGCACAGCGGCCTCTCCCCCGCTTTTTCCAGCAGATACGTAACGGCCCGTTCGATCAGTTCGTCAAAGTCCTCGCATTCCTCATGCAGGAAATCCAGCGTTTCAAATTCTACCCCGATTTCCCGCAGATAATCCGCAGCGTCACAGCGCATGGACGTCCTCAGAATCACCCGCTCCGCCTGTTTCAGCGTGTCAATGGCGCCGAGAGTCAGGTATTCCCGAGGGCCTGGGCCCAGCGACACGACGGTGATTTTGCTTTTGTTTATCATTTGATGAACCTCCTGATCTTCGCGGGCAGGTTGTTCTTGTCCACCGCCTTGGTTTTCAGGGCCAGGAAGCCGTACACCAGCACGCCCACAACGAGGCACAGCAGGATGCCCGCCGTCAGTTTGAAGCCGTTTAGCTGGCCGGGATAACCAAAGCCCAGCGTCCAGATGGCGTATACACAAACGCCCATCACCGACGCGCAGCTAAGGGGCTTTACCACCACGTCCACCACGTTGAAGCGATAGCCGGTATAATTGGATACAAAGTACAAATTCGGAATCATGCTGGCCGTATAGCACAGCAGCGAGGCCCAGGGCGCGCCGTGAATGTCCACGCCGGGGATGCGGACGAGGGTATAGTTCAGCGCGATTTTCATCGCCACGCCGATGACCAGCGTGTACATGGGGATGCGCTGTTTGCCCGCGCCCTGGAGGATGCCGCTGGTGGCCTGCACCATGGTAAAGAGCACGATGGTCAGGCTGGAGATGCGGAGGAGTTCAGCAGCCACGTCCAGCTGGGCGGCGGTATAGCTGCCCCGGTAGCACAGGTACAGGATGGGCTGGGCCAGCAGGCTCATGCCGATGGAGCAGGGAAAGCCAATTACCGCCGCCATGCGCAGGCCCACGCCCGCCTCCTTGGCGACGTATTCTTTTTCGCCCCGGGCCAGGCCGGACGCAATGTCCGGCACCAGGTTGGTGCTCATGGCCATCGCCAGCGCCGTGGGCACGTTGATCAGCGTCAGCACCGGCCCGGCGTAGGAGCCGTAGCGCACCAGCGCGTCCTCCGCCGCCATACCCGCGCTTTCCATCAATTGGGTGAGCATGATGCTGTCGATGAACCCCGCCAGCGGCACGATGCACGCGCCGAGGGTAATGGGGATGGACACGCGGATCAAGCGCTGGGCGATGACGCTGTTGGCGATCGGCGCTTCGCCGTCCCGCTGTTGAATAAAGTCCAGTGCCTGGTCGGCCTTTTTATGCTGGAGCAGCATATAGAGCAGCGCCGCGCCCTCGGCGGTTGTGCTGCCCGCCAGCGCGCCCGCCGCGCCCAGCGCCACGCCGCCGCGCCGCATTCCAAGATACGCCAGCGGCAGGGCGATGAACACGCGGCCAATCTGCTCGATCAATTGGCTCACCGCCGTGGGCACCATATTCCTTTGGCCCTGCAAAAAGCCCCGGTACGCGCTCATCACGCACACGAAAAACAGGCTGGGTGCAATCGCCATATAGCCCGCCTTGGTCTCCTGCGTGCCTTGCCAGGCGGCCAATTGGCCGGAGAACACCAGCATCAGAATGGTCGTCAGCAGGCCCAGCACCAGCAGCATCCGCATCGCCATGGAGAAAATGCGCCGGGCGTTGCGCGGGTCCTCGCGGGTGACGTAATGCGCCACCATGCGGGAAATCGCCACCGGCAATCCGGCGGAAGAAATCGTCAGCAGCAGGTTATAGGCGGGGTACACCTTATGGTACACGCCCATGCCCTCCGGCCCGATCAGGTGGGCCAGCGGGATGCGGTACAGCACCCCCACCACCTTGCAGATGATCCCGGCGACGCCCAAAATGGACACGCCGCCGACCAGGTTTTTTTGCTTTGTCGTCACAGATCGTCTGTCTCCTTACAAGGTAAAACATCAAAGTGCCTTCCCCAAAGCTGGGGAAGGCTTTTGCAGCGAAGGCTTAAATATCGTCAGTGCTTTCCGGTTCGGAAGCGGGCGCTTCGTCCTGGGCGTCCTCCGCTTCCTCCACGGGCAGGTTCACGGGCGTTTCCTCTTCTTCCGGTTCCTCTTCCTTTTCGGCGCGGGCGACAGCCACGATGCGGCTGCCCTCGTT
>CADAKE010000123.1:7142-7572 GCA_902788445.1 uncultured Eubacteriales bacterium | reverse complement strand
CATCTGGCGCTTGATGGAAGAGATGGTGCGGTCGGGGTTGGTGATGGCCTGGCGCTTGGCGATCTGGCCCACCAGACGTTCGCCGTCCTTGGTGAACGCAACGACAGAGGGGGTGGTGCGGCTGCCTTCGGCATTCGCGATCACGACGGGTTCGCCGCCTTCCATGACGGCCACGCAGCTGTTGGTAGTACCCAGGTCAATACCGATAATTTTACTCATTGTAGTTTCCTCCTTGCAATCTATCTGCTGGTTTTGGTTGTTTTCTATGTTTATATCAAATGGCCGGGAGGCCATATTGATGGCGGTTCTGTAGGGGCGGATATCATCCGCCCGTTATCGTCTTTTATCCATGGTCGCTTTTGAAGTTTGTTTGAGGCGGGCGGATGATATCCGCCCCTACAAATCGTCACTCTGCGACGACCTTGACCAT
>CADAKE010000123.1:0-7116 GCA_902788445.1 uncultured Eubacteriales bacterium | reverse complement strand
TACCGCGCACACGGTGCCGGGCTCGCCCTCGTCAGCGGTGCCCTGCATCACAGCGTTTTCCAGGTTGGGGTCGAACTTTTCGCCGGGGCGGTCGATGAGCTCCACGCCGCGCTTTTCCAGGGTTTCCATCAGCTGCTTATGCACCAGCTTCACGCCGGTCATGAGCGTTTCGTCGCTGCTTTCCTGGGCGATGGCACGTTCCAGGTTATCCACCACGGGAAGGAGCTGCTTGATGAACTCCCGCGCCCCGTCCTCGTAGGCTTCGGCGCGGGTGGCCTTGGTGCGGCGGCGGTAGTTTTCAAAGTCCGCCTGCACCCGCTGTGCCATGTTCAGGTATTCCTCTGCCTGCGCCTGGGCGGCTTTCAGGGGATCGTCCACCGGAGCTTCCTCGGGAGCAGCTTCCGCGTCCAGCGCGCCGTCGTCCGGCGTTTCAGGCGCGGGCTGCTGTTCTTTCGTTTCTTCCACGGGCAGCTCGTCTTTCATTTCTTCCGGTTCCTGGTCGGCTTTCTTCTTTTTATCAAACATGTTCATTCCTCGTTTTTCAGTTCTAAGTTCAAAGTTCTAAGTTCCAAGAAATTTTCCTCAACCAAGCGTAACGCTTCCTCGGCTTAGAACTTGGAACTTATAACTTAGAACTTGATTCACTCACTTAGCATTTCGCTCAGCGCCCCGCCGATGGCGGAGAGGGCGGAGAGGACGCTGCCGTAGGGCATCCGCGTGGGACCGATGACGCCCACGAACCCGTGGTGTACGCGGCCTACCTGATAGCTGGCCGTGACCACGGAGCAGTCGGCCATTTCGGGCATCCCCGTTTCCGGGCCGATGCGCACGGTGAAAGCTTCGTCCGGCACGGAGAGCAGGGCCATCAGTTTTTCCTTTTCCTCTAAGACGCTCAGGAACGCCCGCGCCTTTTCCACGTCGGAGTATTCCGGGTAATTCAGGATGTTGTGGCTGCCGCCCACGGTGACGGTGTCGGTGGCGGATTGTCTCGCCATCCGGGCCGCCAGCTCGGCAATGCCCTGGAGCACCTGCGCGTCGCCGCCCATCTGCCGGGAGTAGGCCCCCAGCATTTCCTGCACCTCCTGGAGCGTGCGGCCTTGCAGCCGTTCGGTCAGCATCCGGGAGATGGCGTACAGCGCGTCGCCGTCCAGGTTCTCCGATACGTGGATCACCGTGTCGCGGATGGCCCCGGTGTCGGTGACGATCACCAGCAGCGCCGCGCCGCGCGGCATGGGCACCAGTTGCAGGGTGGACACGCGGAGTTCCAGCTGTTTGGGCATCATCACCACGGCGGTGTAGCGGGTGAACTCGGAAATCGCCTGGGCCGCGCTGGTAATCACGTCCTCCACCTGCCGCACGCGCTGGGAAAAGTATTCCCGCGCCGCCGGGTTCTGGGGCAGCGCGCCGCCGCCCAGCAGTTCGTCCACGTACAGGCGGTACGCCTTCATGCTGGGCACGCGCCCGGCGGACACGTGGGGCTGGGCCAGATAGCCCAATTCCTCCAGGTCGCTCATCTCATTGCGGATGGTGGCGCTGGAGAGGCTGGTTTCGTACTTGCGGGAAATGGTGCGGCTGCCAACCGGCATGGCCGTTTGGATGTAATCGTCGATGATGGCCCGCAGGATGCGTTCCTTCCGCGCGTCCATTTCGTGGCTCGCCATACGGCAGCCCTCCTTTCCGCCTGTTGTTCTTTACCGTTGTTAGCACTCTCAATCGTCGAGTGCTAACCACGGGTATAAGATAACACGTTTCCATAGAAATGTCAATACTCTTGGAAAAAATTTTTTCGCGGCACGGGATAGCACAGTTACCATTCAGCTACACATGATGTTTGCTAACCAGAGCGAGGGCCTGTGCGGCCCTCGTGCACCTGCACCAAAGGACTTCGTCCTCTGGACTCCAGCAGCGGAATTGAGTTGCGCGTATGATTCAAGTTGGTTCCCGCTGATGCTTGGAGGAACGCGGATGTTCAACTTGGTCGCGTTGTGTTTCTGGCCCGGCGTCCTTCGGACGCCATCCCGGATGCGAAGCATCCGGGGAAAGCCCGGGAATAATCCGCAGGGAAAGCTCGCTTTCCCTGCGGATTATTCCCGGGCTTTCTTGGGCCAGAAACCTCAAACTATCGTAACCCCAGCACGGCAGGCGAACGTTGTTGGTTATTCCCAACGGCGTAACTTCGCCAGGTACGGGTCCAGGGTGGTTACCACCCTGGCGCAGGTCTGGGGGCGCGGAGCCCCCAGCGTTACCCTTATTGCTTCCGCATTATGTGAATGGTAACATGGCACAGAAAAAGCCATTCAGCCTCTGCCGAATGGCGATAAGGATTCGCTTGCAAAGAAGGATAAAAACCTGAACGGCCTCAATCCTTGGTGACCGTCACCGTCAGTTCGCTGGAATGGGCCTCGGTATAGACCTCAAAGGCCGGGTCGAAGCTGTAGCCCGCAGGCAGTTTCAGGATTTGAAGGTGATAGGCATACGGCGCGGCGGTATAGGTGATCACGCCGTTTTCGTCAGCCTGGGTGCGTTCGCAAGAGTCGTCCGTGCAGAAATTGATGTACGCGCCGGGGACGGGGTCACCGTTCTGATCGACCACATACACGGTGTAGGTCGCTTCGGTTTCTTCCGGTTCTTCCGCCTCCTCCGGCACCCAGGTGAGGGCGTAGCCGCGCTGGGCGTAATCGTCAATCACCTGCTGGATACGCGCCTCATCCGGGATTACCAGAAGCTGGATGGAAAAGCGGGGGGCCAGGCTTTCCATCGCCGCGATGGCGTAGGAAATCCCGTTCAGGTTCATCGAATAGGCATAGCCGGTTCCGTCCTCGGTGAGCAGGCCGCTCAGGAAAAGAATGTCGTCAGGCTTCGCCGTATCCAGGAACAGCACGGTTTCCGGGTCAGCGTCGGCAGTGACCTTCAGGGCAATGTCCGCCGCGTCGCTGTTGACCACGCAGGCAGCCAGCACAGGCTGGCCCATATAAAGGAAGTAACCGTGCTGAACGCCCTTGTTCGTGACGGCGACATCCAGGACGTCAAAGGCAGGATAGACAGGCAGCGCGGCCATTGCGGCTTCCGCGTCCGCTCCGGAGAGCAACCGGACGTTGCTCAGGAAGGGGCCCTCCCCCTCCTGCGCCACCCACTGGTCGTAGGTAAAGCTGATTTCATGGCCGCCCTCGGTCAGGGCAACGGCCCAGGCGCGGCCGTCGCTCTTGCCGTTGAAGGCTTTCACCGGCGCGCCGTCCAGTTCCACGTTCAGGTAATTCGCGCCGGGCTCCAGGTCGTAGGCCACGTCAAAGGCCAGCGCGTCCCCCGCCTTGGCGGTGAAGGCCGCCTGGACGGAAGCGACAGTCTGGTTCTTGTCCAGGTTCGCGGGAACAGCACCCGCCTGCCCGTTCCGCTCCGCAGGAAGGAAAGGATAATCCCGGCGGGCCGGGTCGCTGGTAAACGCGATCTCGCTGCCTTCCGTGTTCAGGGCCGCGGAAAGCGCTTCGTCGGCGGGGAAGTCCAGGCTGAGCGCGGGCTGGGGGATGCTGGTATAGGTTTTGGTTTTCGTGTAGGTTTCGCCCAGGAAAGCGTCAAACATGCTGCGGAAGGAAGCGGCGTCCGTGATCGCGCCGACGTGCCAGAGGGCCAGGTTGCCGAAGCGGTCGACCAGCAGGCTCACCGGGATGGAGGAAGCCTGGGTGTACCGGGCCAGCCATTCGGTTCCGGCGGGAGCCATGGGCAGGGTCAGGCTGTGTTCTTTCCGGTACTGTTCCAGCGTCGCCGCGTCGTCGGTTTCCTCAATGGAAATGGCGATCATCGCCACCCTGTCGCCGTATTCCTCGTAGGCCGTCTGCATGAAGGGAAACTCCATCGCGCAGGGCGGGCACCAGGTGGCGAAGATGTTGAGGTACACCGCTTCATATTCCTGGAGGGCTTTGGACAGGGTGAACGTGTCCCCGTCGATGGTGGTCACGGAAAAATCCTGGAAGGGCTGGCCCAGCGCGGCCGCGTTATTCGACGCCAGGGCGGGCAGGGCAGCGCACAGCAAAGAAAAAGCAAGCAGCAGGCACAAGGTTTTTTTCATGGTTCATTTTCCTTTCTTCATTCATAAAATGGGGAAGGGACGGGCGTATCCAACGCCCGAAGCAGGGCTTCCACCTCGTCAAAAGAAGAAGCCAGATTGACCTTTGTCCGGGCCTGGGCGGAGTTCCGCCGCCCGGCGGTGTACCAGGCGAAGTGCTTGCGCATTTCCAGCAACGCGCTGCGCTCGCCTTTCCAGGCTGCCATTTCCCGCGCCTGGCGCATGGCGGTGTCGATCACCTGGGAAAATGGCGGCGGGGTGTAGGGCTTCCCGCTCAGCGTCGCCTTGATCTCCGCGAAAATCCAGGGATTGCCCAGTGCCGCCCGGCCGATGGCGAGGCCGTCGCAGCCGGTGACCCTTAGGGCGTTCAAAGCGCTCTGCCCGTCTGTGATATCCCCGTTGGCAATCACGGGGATGGACACCGCCTGCTTCACTTGGGCGATCATCTCCCAGTCCGCTTTCCCGGCGTACTGCTGCGCCCGGGTGCGGCCATGCACGGTGAGCAGGTCGGTCCCGGCAGCCTCCAGCGCTTTGGCGAAGTCCACGGCGTTTTTGTGCGCGTCATCCCAGCCGAGGCGCATTTTCACGGTGACAGGCAGCGGCGTCGCCCGTTTGACCTGACGCACGATTTCCGCGGCCAGCGGCGGGTCTTTCATCAGCGCGCTGCCGGACTGGCCTCCCACCACCTTCTGGGCCGGGCAGCCCATGTTGATATCAATGGAAGAAAACAATCCCAGGTCGGTCAGCTTGGCCGCGGCCCGCGCCATGAACAGCGGTTCGCTGCCAAAAACCTGCGCGGCCAGCGGCCCCTCCTCCGGGAACCGGGCCAGCAGAAAGCGGTAAGCGTTGCGGTCGGGCGGCGCGGTAAGATACCCCTGGGCGCTCACCATTTCGGTGGTCGCCCTGTCACAGCCCTGCTCAAAGCACAGGCGGCGGAACACCTGGTCGGTGATGCCCGCCATGGGAGCGAGATACAAATCCGGCATAAAAACAATTTCTTCCTTAATTATTGTCCAATACTTTTGCCGCGGAGAGATTGCGGATGCGCCACTGCCCATTCTCCCGGCTGAGCAGCACGTTGTACTGCGTCGTCTGCCATTTGGGCGTGGTCAGGCTCACGCCCGCCGCTTCCGCTTCCTCCCGCGCGGAGGATTTCAGCTTTCCGTCGATGGCGGGGATGCGCTCGGTGATCGTGGCGCGGGCGGTGTCCTCCCAGGGCCAGCACCAGAAGGAGTCCAGGTTGATGCGGTGGTCAAAGCCCTTGATGGTGTAATAATTCTGGTAGTCGGACTGGCCGCTCCGCGCCTCGATCAGCAGCGCGTCCCGCTCCAGGTAGGCCGGGGAAAAGTAGGCGCTCAGGTTCTCCTCCGCGCCCATCATCACCACCTGGGCCCGCTTCGCCATGCCGTCCTTGAGAATGATATAAATGTTGGTGGCGTTCATGGAAAAATAAAACGCCATGGTCATCAGCCCCAGCACACAGAATAAAATCAGCAGCCGGGAGGACAGATACCACACCAATCTGCGCAGATACTTCACAGGCTTCCTCCATACTTTGCAGAGAATCAAGTTGATTATATCACAGTTCCAGCGCGTTGTCACCAGAAACAGCGCGCAATGCTTTCCAAAGATCAAACGATCTTGCCCATCCGTTTCTTCCACGCAAAACAGAGGGGAACGGCTGATTGCATTTTCATGCTGTCAAGCCCGATTTTATTACATTTTTATAACAATCTGGCGGTAATAATTTTATAATTCGCGGGGATAAATCTGGGGATAAAAGCTCGCGGGAATTGTGGATAACTCTGGGGACAATGTGGATAACGAGCCGAAGTTATCCACAACGATCTTGTCAAAATCAAGGCAGCCGACGTTTTTCCCGCTTTTTTCTGTGGATAAGTCTGTGGATCATGAGGAAAAGCTCCCTGGAAGAAAGGAAAAGTATATTTTCAGTGGAGTATGCGGGAGAAAAAGAAAGGCGGGCTTTTCCCGTGCAGATTGTGGAGAACGCGCGATTGAGTAAAATGTATAAATATACATTCATTCTTCCACCCTCCGGGGATAACCCCTGTGGATAACGCCTCCGGAAAAAAGTTCATACTTTTGTGACTTGACAGCATAATCGTCCCTGCCCTCGCATAAGGTGGCGGGAGAGAGGTGAGCGCATGAAAACGTGGTGGAAAGGAAGGAAATATATTCTGGCCGCGGTCTGCCTGTGCCTGCTGGCAGGAGCCGCCGCGCCGCGCCCGGCAAGGCCGGCGGTACCTGCCAAGCCAGCGCAGCAAACGGACGGACCGCTAACAGGGTATACAGTGCTGGTAGACGCCGGGCACGGCGGCACAGACGGCGGGGCCAAGGCGAGGGATTCCGGCGTATGGGAAAAAGACATCAATTTGAAAGTGGCGGCGGCGCTGAAAGAAGCATTGGAGCAGAGCGGAGCGCGGGTGATCATGACGCGGGAAACGGACATGGAATACAGCCGCGGGAAGCGGGAAGACCTGACCGCGCGGCTGAACCTGGGCCAGCAGGGAAACGCGGATTTGCTGGTGAGCGTTCACATGAACGAATACCGCTCAAGGAGCGAATCCGGGCCGCAGGTATTTTACCGGGCAGGCGAGGCGCGAAGCCGCCTGCTGGCCGGGACGATCCAGCAGGCGATGATTCAGGCGTTGAAGCCAGCGAAGGAACGCGCGGCCATGGCCGGGGATTATTTCATGCTGTCGCTGTCCATCCCCTCCGTGCTGGTGGAGTGCGGCTTCCTGTCCAACGCGGCGGAGGAAAAGCTGCTGCTGACCGAGGATTACCAGCGCCGCGTCGCCCAGGCCATCCGGGACGGGATCGTGGAGTACGCCTCGCTGCAAATCGTGGAAACCGGGGCGGAAGAATCTTGATACGATAGAAAAACAGTCTTTCTCGGGAAAGGTGAGAAAGACTGTTTGGCTGCATTGGTGATTATGAAAGGACGCTTTAACGCAGATAGGAGTTAGGAGAGAGAAGATAGAAGTTATATCATGTTTTCAAAAATGCAAGCCGAACTTCCGTCTTTTGATCCGGCT
>CADAKE010000122.1 GCA_902788445.1 uncultured Eubacteriales bacterium | reverse complement strand
CTTTTTTCTGGATCATTCTCTCTCAGATAAAGAAAGTTTTCTTCCCCGTCTTTTCATATCGGTAGTTGCGGATCCACAGCAGGATATCCACCGTGACCATGACGGTATTGATGATATAGAAGATGAATGCGAGATTATAGTTGTGCGCCACGATCTTGCCGCAGATACCGCAGATATACCCTAAAAGGATAAAGCAGCTGAAAAAGATGCTTTTTCCGCCGGTAGACCAGCTTTTGTACATGCGCGCGATGGACAGGGGCCAGGAAATGCCAAAGCAAAGGATCATGATGGTTTCCAGGATGGTGGCAGTATTCATTGAATTCACCTCGTTGTTCAGTTCGTGCGGCATTTTTCCAGCAATCCGCGTTCAGACAGGCTCTTTACCAGCGCATCGCCGATCCGGTCCGGCGTGAGCGCGACTTCCACTCCGGCAGCGCGCAACGCTTCGATCTTGCCCGCTGCGGTACCCTTGCCGCCGGAGATAATGGCCCCGGCGTGGCCCATGCGCTTGCCTGCCGGGGCGGACTGCCCGCCGATAAAGGCGGCCACGGGCTTGGTCATTTTCCTTTTGATGCATTCAGCGGCTTCTTCTTCGCCGCTGCCGCCGATCTCGCCGTTCATGACCACCGCATAGGTATCCGCGTCCGCTTCAAATGCCTCCAGCGCGTCCACGAAGCCTGTCCCCCGGATGGGATCGCCGCCGATGCCCACCACCGTGGATTGCCCGATCCCACGGTCAGAAAGCTGTTTGACGGCTTCATAGGTCAGAGTACCGGAACGGGAAATGATCCCCACATGGCCTTTGCGGTGGATATAGCCGGGCATGATGCCGATCTTACATTCGCCCGGCGTGATGATGCCCGGGCAGTTGGGGCCGATGAGCCTGGTATTGGTTCCCGCCAAATAACGCTTGACCCGCTCCATATCCAGGATGGGAATGCCCTCTGTGATGCACACCACCAGTTCGATCCCCGCGTCCGCCGCCTCCAAGATAGCGTCCGCCGCAAAGCGGGGCGGCACATAGATCACCGAGGCGTTGGCTTCGGTGGCTTTTTTAGCCTCCGCCACCGTTTGAAACACCGGCACGCCAAGCAGCGTCTGGCCGCCCTTGCCGGGGGTAACGCCGGCGGCGATCTTTGTGCCGTAAGATAGCATCTGTTCCGTGTGGAACGCGCCCTGTTTGCCGGTGATGCCCTGCACGATCACCCTCGTATTTCCATCGACCCAGATGCTCATGCCCCGTCGCCCCCCGTCCATGCCGCGGCTTCCACTGCCTTGCGCGCGCCGTCGGCCATATTCTCCGCGGCGATGATTTTTAGATTGGAAGCCGCCAAAATCTGCTTGCCCAGTTCAACGTTCGTTCCTTCCAGCCGCACGATCAGCGGAATGGAAATACCCATTTCCCGGGCGGCCGCCACCACGCCCTCCGCAATGACGTCGCACTTCATGATGCCGCCAAAGATATTGACAAAGATCGCGCGAACGTTTTCATCCGAAAGCAGCAGTTCAAACGCCGCCTGCACCTTTTCTTTGGAGGCGCTGCCGCCCACGTCTAAAAAATTGGCCGGTTCGCCGCCGAAATGCTGGATGATGTCCATGGTCGCCATGGCCAGCCCCGCGCCGTTGACGAGACAGCCGATGCTGCCGCTTAAGCTCACAAAATTCAAATCATATTGGGAGGCCCGGTATTCCCGCGGGTCTTCCTCGTCGGTGTCCCGCAGCTCTTTCAGGTCCGGGTGCCGGAACAGGGCGTTGTCGTCAAAGGTCACTTTCGCGTCCAAACATATGAGTTGTCCATCGACCGTCAGCACCAGGGGGTTGATCTCCACAAGCGAGCAATCCTTTTCCCGATAAAGCCGCGTCATGGAGTCAAGCAGCGATATGAGTTCCTTCTCATTTTCACCGGTCAGCCCTAATACACCGGAAACCTGCAATCCTTCATAGCGCTTGAAGCCTTCCACCGCGGAAACGGGGACACGGGCGATGCGTTCGGGGTGGGTCCGGGCGGTTTCTTCGATCTCGGTACCCCCGTCCGCGGACGCGATGATCACCAAGCAAGCGTTTTCATGGTCGCCGGTCACGCTCAAGTAAAACTCTTTTTTCACCTCCACGGCCGGGGTGACCAGCAGCTTGCGCACCAGCTTGCCTTCCGGTCCCGTCTGATTGGTCTTAAGCCGCATGCCCAACATTTCCCCGGCGATGGCGCGCGCCTCGTCCGCGTTTTCCGCCAGCTTGACGCCGCCCGCTTTGCCGCGTCCGCCAGAATGGACCTGCGCTTTCAGCACGCAGCGGCCGTACTTTTCCGCGGCCGCCGCGGCCTGCTCCACAGTGGCGGCCACTTCTCCCGGGGGTACGGGCGCGCCGTACGCGCCCAGCAGTTCCTTGGCTTGATACTCATGGATTTTCATTGCTTCGCACCTTTTTTCTTTTCGGAACGGGCTGCCGGGGCGTTCCCCTCCCCAGGAACGGCAGACGCCAGCTTCACGCCCTCCGCCAGCGCCTTTAGATTGATCTCCTCCGTACCCCGGGGGATATGGAGCGAGGCGGCCTTCTTTAGTGTCTCCATGTCCGTAATGCCCAGCAGTGCGTTGATGCACCCCACAGCCAGCACATTCGCGGTCTGGGCGCGGCCCACCGTCTCTTTGGCCGTGCGCAGGATGGGAAGGCGAAGTACCCGGTGGCCGTTCAAATTCTCCGGCACAGTAAGGCCCTCGTCAACGAGCACCAGGCAGTTTTCGGGGAGCGCGCGGGTGTAGGTATCCAGCGCCTTCTGGGTCAGCGCCATGAGGAAGGTGGGCTGCTGCACCTTGGTAAAGCCGATGGGATCGTCCGAGATGAGCGTCTCCGCTTTACAGGCCCCGCCGCGCGCTTCCGGGCCATAGGACTGGCTCTGGGCGGTGTATTTTCCTGACTGGACGGCCGCTTCCGCTAAGATGACCGAAGCGAGGATCACGCCCTGGCCGCCGCTGCCCGCCAGACGAAGCTCCATTTTACTCATTTGCTTCACGCTCCTCTGCCAGCTTCTTGATCAGCATATCGTATTTATAAGTAAATTCTGGATACTGGGCATGATGCAGCAGGCCGATGACCAGCTTGTCCTTCAGCTGCTCCGGGTCCATCTTGGCCGCCTGCTCCATCGTGACCCCATGATCCCGCTGCCACTTCATCATTTCTACAGCGTCGCCTTTTTTATTCTTGCGCCCGTAATAGGTGGGGCAGATGCTGGCCACGTCGATAATGGAAAAGCCTTTGTTGCGGATGCCGTCCTGGATCAGGCCGATGGTCTGCTGCACATGGTACGCGCTGCCCCGGGCGGCATAGGAAGCGCCCGCCCCGTAGGCCAGACCCGCGATATCGAAGGAACGGTCCAGATTGCCGTAAGGGGCGGTGGTGCCGTAAGCGTTGGTAGGCGTGGTGGGGCTGTACTGCCCGCCCGTCATGCCGTAAGTGCTGTTGTTCATCACCACCACGGTAAGCCCGATGTTCCTCCGGGCCGCGTGGATCAGGTGATTGCCCCCGATGGCGGAAATGTCGCCGTCCCCAGCGATCACGATGACCTCCAGCTCGGGATTGGCCAGCTTGATGCCCGTAGCGAAGGCAATGGCCCGGCCGTGGGTGGTGTGGATCGTATTGAAGTCCATGTAGCCCGCCGCCCGGGAGGAGCAGCCGATGCCCGAAACGATCACGGTCTGGTTGCGGCTCAGGCCCAAGTTCTCGATGGCCTGCGCCACGTCGCGCATGATGATGCCGTTGCCGCAGCCGGGACACCAGATTTGCGGCAAATGCTCTGGACGCATGTACTTATAAATCAGGTTGGACATTTGTTTTGTCCGGGAAGCCGCGTTTACGTCGCCTGTATTGACTTTCATTTACGCTTCCTCCACTTTCTGCAGGATCTCCTGCGGTGTAATCACAGCGCCGTTGTACTTTCCCACAAAAGCGACGGGGCAGGCACCGCGGGTCAGCCTCTCCACTTCCAGTACGATCTGGCCGCAGTTATGCTCGGCCACCACGATTTTTTTAAGCCCGCCTAGCGCCGCGGTCAGTTCCCTTTCCGGGAAGGGCCAGATGGTGACGGGGCGGAAGATGCCGCAGCGGACTCCTTTAGCCCGCGCCATTTCCATGGCGGTCTGCGCCGCGCGCATGGTGCCGCCGTAACAAACGATGGCCACGTCGGCGTCGTCCATGTTGACCTGTTCGTAACGGACGATGTCCTTGTAGTTGTCCGAAATCTTGTGCATCAGCCGGTACATCAGCTTCTCCGCTTCCTCGGTGGAGTTGGTGGGGAAGCCCGATTCGTCATGGATCAGGCCCGTGATGTTGTAGCGCTGGCCGCAGCCGAAGGGCGCCATCTGGGGGACCATCTGGCCCTTTTTCTCGTTCATATGGTACGGCTTGCGTTTCGGATCGGGAAACTGCACCGTGGGCCGGTTGACGATGGTGATATCCTCCGCTTCCTTCATCTGCATGCCCTCGCGCAAATGCCCGATGATCTCATCCATCAGGAAAATCACCGGCGTCCTGTACCTTTCGGACAGGTTAAAGGCGCGGATCGTCTGGTAATACGCTTCCGTGACCGAGGAAGGGCTGATCACGATGATCGGGTGATCTCCGTGGGTCCCCCAGCGGGCCATCATCACGTCGCCCTGGGACGGGGAAGTTGGCATGCCCGTAGAAGGACCCATGCGCTGCACGTCCACCACCACGAGGGGGATTTCCGCCAGGCAGGCGTAGCCCAAGTTTTCCTGCTTTAAGGAAAAACCGGGGCCGCTGGTAGCGGTCATGGATTTTACGCCCGCCACCGACCCGCCGATGGCGCAGGCGATGGAGGCGATCTCATCTTCCATCTGAATGAATTTCCCGCCCACCTGGGGCAGACGGTAAGCCGAAAGCTCGGCGATCTCGGTGGAAGGGGTGATGGGGTAACCCGCGAACAACCGCATACCGGCGGCAATCGCGCCTTCCACACACGCTTCGTTTCCCTGCATCAATACGACTTGATCCACTGGTTCGCATCTCCTTCCGGCTCTTCTTCGTTGATATAAATCGCGTAATCCGGGCAGCGAAGCTCGCATTGTCCGCACAGTACACATTCCGCGTCCTTGACGCGCTGCACCTTATCGTTCACGATCTCCAGCGCTCCTTTGGGACAGAACGCCGCGCAGATTCCGCATCCCTTGCACCAGTTCGGGTTCAGGATCAGTTCCTTTTTGACCGTCATAATCTGCCTCCTATACCACATCATTCATATCGATCTATTTTTTTATCGCGTCTTTCTGATAAGTATTATACCTCATTCCAATCACAAATTAAAACAGTTTTTATATCGTAGTTTTCACAAGCATTATTTTGTGATATAATTTCAACGAAGAACAGGGGGCGGTCGAATGAATTTTCAGAACATGGAATACTTCATGATGGCGGCGGAAACGGGCAACATCACCCGGGCCGCTGAACGATTGCACATCAGCCAGCAAGCGCTGAGCGACTGCATATCACGCATGGAATCGGAACTGGGCTGTCGGCTGTTTGAACGCCGGCAGGGGCTGGAACTCACCTACGGCGGACGCCAGTACCGAGCGGCGGTGAAACGGATGCTGGATTTGTACAAGCAAACAGTGGTCATGCTGAACGACATCAACGAAAATATCCGCGGGGAACTGCGCGTCGGCATTTCATACACCCGGGGTCAGGCGATCCTGCCCATGGTGCTGCCGGAATTCGTGCGCCGATTCCCCCTGGTGGAGCTTTCCGTACAGGAGGACAGTACACAGATGCTGGAAAGCCTGCTGGAGCGCGGAGAAATCGACGTGATGATCGGCTTTGCCCCGTTCCGCATCGACCGGGCGGAATCGTTCCCTTTGATGAAAGACCGCCTCCATCTTGTCATCCCAAAGATCCTGCTGCGGGATCGCTGGAGCACCACGGAGCAGATCGAAGCCCGCCTGTCTGCCTTCCGCGCGGATCACGATATCTCCATATTCCGCGATTTTCCTTTCGTCATGCTCAAGGAGGGGGACCGCATCCGCACCATCATGGATCAGGCGTTTAAAAAAGCGCGAATCCAACCGCTGATCAAATTTGAAACCAACAATACGCAGACAGCCATGGCCCTCGCCGCCGAGGGCATCGGGATCGCCGTATGCCCGGAGCTTTACCTCAACAGCAATTATGTGGCTTCAGGCACAGCCGGGTCGTATATCCGCCAGTTGGTCGAGGTATGTCCCCTGTTCGACGATTCCCTTTCAGACACCATCGCCATCGGATACAACAAGGACCGTTATTGCAGCAAGACCGCCGAAAGCTTCATCCGCTTATGCCTGGAAAAAATGCACGGAGCGGAATATCCCACCCCGTTTCAGGGAACTCCAGCGGAAATATGAGAAATTCTTCCGGGAACTGGAACGCGAAGTCCAGAACGCGGAGGGAAGCTCACAAGTCACATTCGCTTCGAGGCAGTAGTTTTTTCTTTATGACTATAGTGTGTTTCTAAAATGAGGAATGTGCAGTTTCGAGCATACAATATGCCGATGAAGAAATGGTGCATGTTGGCCTGTCTGTCGCAGCCGGAACCATGAAATACGCTGAACTGCTGGCATGGGTGAAGGAGCATCAAAGATGATCAAAACCATCTAGGGAAAAGACCTGATTGCGGAATTGGAAGCCGCTGAAAAGCTGCCGCCCATTTTCTACGAAGACTGTCCGCCTATGACGGAAGAACAGTTGCGTTAATGCATCCATTGCTCCGACTTGATTACGATTGCCGACAGCCTTGCCTGCGCTGCCAAATCTTGCCGCGGGAGACATTCGCATAAATCGCGTTGCCATACGAGATTGACCATCGCACCAGAATTCTGATATAATTGTTGAAGTGTTTCGTACCTTGTTGTACCCGGGTACAAACAGGGTACGCAGGGGGTACGTACCCGGGTACAAATGAAAAAACGTACAGGGTACGCTTGTATCCGGGTACAAAGCCCGGAGATGGCTTATTTACTGGGGTTTTTGGGCCTCGATTTGCACATCGCTTTCTCGCACGAAGTTACCAGGAGCGGAGAACACACTGGTAACTTTTACGGAAACCGCATGGTCGCATGGCTCAGTTGGTAGAACCCACTGGTCAAGTTATCAAACTGCCGGTTCATGAGTATCTCAAGTGACCGGCCCACTGGTAGACAAGAC
>CADAKE010000121.1 GCA_902788445.1 uncultured Eubacteriales bacterium | reverse complement strand
CCACGCCGACTTTGGCGGCGAGGTGGAGCGCGTGCTCAAGATGGTGGACGGCGTGCTGCTGCTGGTGGACAGCTTTGAGGGCCCCATGCCCCAGACCCGGTTCGTGCTGCAAAAGGCGCTGGGATTGAAGCTGCCCGTGCTGCTGGTGATTAACAAGGTGGACCGCCCCGACGCCCGGTGCGAGGAAGTGGTGGACGAGCTGGTCGACCTGCTGATCGAACTGGACGCCGACCCCGCGACGCTGGACAGGCCGATTATTTACGCCTCCGCCCGCACCGGCACCGCGACGCTGGATTTGTCCCAGCCCGGCACCGACCTGCGGCCCCTGTTCGACTGCATTATGAAGTACATCCCCGCGCCCGAGGGCGACCCCGAAGGCCCGGCGCAGGTGCTGATTTCCACCATTGACTACAACGATTACGTGGGCCGCATCGGCATTGGCCGCATCAACCGCGGCACATTAAAAGACAACATGATGGTGGTGCGCTGCAACGCGCTGAGCGAGCAGGTGTCCCCGCCCTGGCGGCTGACGGGCCTTACCCTGTACGACGGGCTCAAGCGCGTGCCCGCCGAGGAAGTGAGCATGGGCGATATCGTGGCGCTCACCGGCCTTGCCGACATTTCCATCGGCGACACGGTGTGCGACCCCGCGACGCCCGAACCCCTGCCCTTCGTCGCCATCACTGAGCCCACCGTGACCATGACCTTCTCCGTGAACGATTCCCCCTTCGCGGGCAAGGAGGGCCAGTTCGTCACCAGCCGCCACCTGCGCGCGCGGCTGTACCGCGAACTGGAAACCGACGTGTCCCTGCGGGTGAAGGACGGAGAAACGCCCGATCAGTTTGAGGTGTGGGGACGCGGCGAACTGCACCTGTCCATCCTGATCGAAACCATGCGGCGCGAGGGCTATGAATTCCAGGTCAGCAAACCCGAAGTCATTTACCGCTACGAGGACGGCCGCAAGCAGGAACCCGTGGAGCGCATGGTGGCCGACGTGCCCCAGGCATACGCCGGGGCCGTGATCGAAAAGATCGGACGGCGGCGCGGCACCCTCGAAACCATGGGCGGCGGCGACCGGGTGCGCCTGGAATTCCTGGTGCCATCCCGCGGCCTGTTCGGATACCGCTCTGAGTTTATGACCGACACCCGCGGCGAGGGCATCATGAGCGCGGTGTTTGACCATTACGAGGATTACAAGGGCGATATCCCCCACCGCAACGTGGGCGCGCTGGTGTGCTATGAAACCGGCGAAACCACGCAGTACGCCCTGTTCAACGTGCAGGATCGCGGCACCTTGTTCATCGGTAACCAGGTGCCCGTGTACGGCGGCATGATCTGCGGCGAGTCCAGCCGGCCGGGCGACATTGTGGTGAACGTGTGCAAGGCCAAGCACGTCACCAACATGCGCAACGCCTCCGCCTCGGAGGACAGCCTGCGCCTGGTCAGCATCCATCCGCTGACGCTGGAAGAATGCCTGGAATTCATCGACGACGATGAACTGCTGGAAATCACGCCCAAGAGCCTGCGGATGCGCAAACGCACGCTGAGCCACGAGCTCCGCGCCAAGGCCGCCGCCCGGGCGAAGCAGTAAACATAATTGGATACAAAGAAGCGGCAGAGGAAATTCATCCTTTGCCGTTTTTTGTCGCCGTCTTGGATATATACGATAAGCACTCCCTCACTCGCTATCGCTAAATCAATCCCATGCTCTTGAGGGCAAACACGAACAAGAACGTGGTCAAGATACAGAATGCGCTGGTGGTTGCCACGATCTCAGCGGCCAGTTCCCCATCGCCGCCCATCTGCTGGGCCATAGGATAGGAGGCTACCGCCGTCGGCGCGCCGAACGCGACATACACGCAAGCAAGCGCCACCTCCCGCACGCCGATCAAAACGCCGATTCCGAGAAACACCAGCGGAGACAGCACCAGCTTCCAGGGCACCACGGTCAGCAGTTGCTTCATATGCCCCTTCGCGCTGGAGAATTGAATCGCCCCGCCGAGAGTGAACAGCGCCAGCGGCGTGGCGACCTTCGCCAGATCGGACATGGTGGTTTTGATAAACGCCGGGGGCTGAAAGCGCAAAGCCCAAAACAGATAGCCGATCGCCGTGCCGATGATCAGCGGGTTTTTGAGGATGTTGAGCAGCACCCGTCCCAGCTTCACTTCACCCTCGCCGTAAACGCACAGCGCCACCACGGACAGGATGTTGTACACCGGAATCGTGGCGATCACCATCAGCGACGCCAGCGACGTGTCCTGACCCGGGAACAGCATCGCCACCAGCGGGATGCCAAAGAAAGCGTAGTTGCTCCGGGCCATGCCCTGGATCATCACGCCGATTTTCTTTTTATCTTTTTCGATGCGCGGAATCAGCAGGAACAGAACGCCGAA
The DNA here is from genome assembly GCA_902788445.1 of uncultured Eubacteriales bacterium. Classification (GTDB taxonomy): domain Bacteria; phylum Bacillota; class Clostridia; order Christensenellales; family Aristaeellaceae; genus RUG563. The sequence continues at coordinate 20,210 of CADAKE010000121.1, read as the reverse complement.
TTCCGCCGCCAGCCCGATCACCACCAGCAGAAACGCGCCGAGAGAAATCGTGGTGTCATACGGCGTATTCATCACGCTCACGCACAGGTTGACCGGCAAAAACAGCTTGAACACCAGCTGGTTCACGCCCGTGACCAGCTTCTCGGTCAGCAGCCCGATCCTCCGGCAGAACCAGCCCAGCGACATGAGCAGCAGCAGGGGAAGCACCGTGTTGAGCGCGAACAGAAAATCATCCATGACATCTTCTCCTTCTGTATCCCCTCTGCTTTTGAACAGTTACTTCCGCTCCATCACCGGGCTGTCCTTCAGCGCGGTCTGGACGCGGCCCAGCGACCGCTGCATGACTTCCTTCTGCTGGTCGCTCATCCCCTCGGGCGGCGGTTCGCTGCTGCACACCAGGCGGAACTGCATCTGCCCTCCGACGCTTTGCCGCCAGATATAGGTGGGCGTATATTCGATGCTTTCAAAATGCATCATGCCCTCCTCGTCGCTTCGCAGGCTCAGGTGCAGGAGCATCCCGGAAATGCTGAACCCCTCGCGGGACTCGGTCAGCAGCGTGCCCAGGGAATAGGCGACGAAGGCGGCGTGGTTCTTTCCGTCCGGGCCGGTGGTATAGAGCAGTTCCATGGGCAGCACGCGATTGGGGCGGGTGCCCAAAATAATGTCCGCGCCCATTTCGGCCAGGGCCTGGGCGGTGCTTTTCTGCGCGTTCGTGACGGAAGCAGCGTCCGCTTTGCCCCAGTACATGCACACGATCACGCACCGCGCGCCCTGGTTCCGGGCGGATTGAATGTCCGCGCGAGCCATGTCCTCGTCATAGAGGGCGAAAACGGAATTCTGCTTTGCCAGCGCGTTTTTCCCCTTGGAGGTGAGCACGTCGGTATAGGAGAGGATGGCGACTGTGCCGCCGTTCACCTGCACCAGCTGCATCCTGGACGCACCGGAAGCGTTCACGCCCGCGCAGCCCAGCTGGCGGCTTCGCAGCACGGAAACGGTATCCTGCGCGCCTTTCCAATCCTGATCCAGAATGTGTTCTGTCGCCAGCGCGACCTGGTCAAAGCCCATCGCCTGAATGGCGACGGACGCTTCCGCGGGCGCGAGGGTGTCGCTGTACTTGCGGTCAACGGTGTTGATCGTCTGCGGCAGGGTGACCAGGTTCACATCGCTGGTGATCCGGGAGCGGATGGGCTGCACCACGGGCTCATAATTCAGCGTCTTTTCGGTTTTATTGTACACCGAATCGGATATTTCGCTCTGGAAGGAAAGCAGACCGCCCGCCGTCAGCGTGAAGGAAAACGGCTGATAGAGATTCCGCGCCGGGGCGGCGGTGACGGGCGCGGGCGTGGCGGGCGCGGGCGTCAGGGGCGCGAGGGTGACGGTGACGGTGCGCACAGTGACCTGGGGCTGGGTATCCCCGCCCGCGCTCTGCATGAAGGAATGCACCGCGCCGATCATCCGCTCCGCGTCCATGGACGCGCCGGCGCTGCCGCCATGGATGCGGGTATAGAAAACCCCGCACCCGGCCACGACGGCCGCCGTCAGGCAGATGGTCAGGATGCTGCCCCAGGATAAACCGCGACGCTTCTTGCGCATGGCGTCCTCCAACTCTCAGTTTTATCTTTCCACCCGGATCATGCTTTCGACCTTCACATCGTCGGAGGCGATGGCGGCCAGGGCTTTGCGGACGGCGCATTCGCCCGCGTCATGGGTGATGAGCACGATCTGGGCGTGGCCGTCCACGGCGTCGCGCTGCATCAGGTTGCGGATGCTGATGCCCTCGTCGCCCAGGCAGGCTGTGATGCCAGCCAGCACGCCGGGGCGGTCGCTGGCGTCCAGGCGGATATAGAAGCTGCAATGCCAGTCGTCGGTGACGCTGAGGCCCTCGGCCAGTTCATTGGTATTGCGGAAGGTGGGATGCCGGGGCGTTTCGCGGGAGACGGCATACAGCATGTCCGCCACCACGGCGCTGGCGGTCGGCGCGCTGCCCGCGCCGCGGCCAAAGAGCATCATGTCGTCGCAGGCGTGGCCGTGGAGGAAGATCGCGTTGAAGGAGCCGTTGACCGAAGCCAGCGGATGATCGTCAGGAATAAAGGTCGGATGCACGCGGGCGTCAATCACGCTGCCATTCCGCTTGGCGATGGCGAGCAGCTTGAGCGTGTAGCCCAATTCTTTACCAAAGGCAATATCCGCCGCGCTCACCTGCGTGATGCCCTGGCGGTAAATCACGTCGAAGGGCACGCGGGCGTGGAACGCGAGCGAAGAGAGAATCGAGAGCTTGTACGCCGCGTCGAAGCCCTCCACGTCGCTGGTGGGGTCGGGCTCGGCCAGGCCCAGGCGCTGGGCGTCGGCAAGCACGTCCGCGTAATCGCTGCCCTCCTGGCTCATGCGGGTGAGGATATAGTTGGTGGTGCCGTTCACGATGCCCATCATTTCCTCAATGCGGTTGGACATGAGGGAATCCAGCGTGGTGCGGATGATGGGAATCGCGCCGCAGACCGCCGCTTCGTAATACAGCCCGCTGCCGTGCTTTTCCGCCGCGGCCTGCAAAATATGCCAGTTCAGGGCCAGCGCCATTTTGTTGGCGGTCACGACGGTCTTGCCCATTTCCAGCGCCCGCAGCATGTACTGCGTGGCGGGCGTTTCGCCGCCCATGAACTCCAGCACCATTTCGATGGCGGGGTCGTCCGTCACCTCGGCCGGGTTGGTGGTCAGCAGTTCCGACGGAACGTCCTGGTCGCGCTTCTTTTTCACGTCGCGCACCAGGATGCGCTTCACGTCAAACTCCACGTCGCTGCGGTGCAGGATGTCCGCCTTGAATTCGTTCAGCAGCTTCCACACGCCGCAGCCGATGTTGCCGCAGCCCAGGAAACCTACGGATACTTTGCGCATAGTCTATAACCTCTCTTTGTTTTAAGGCAATAGGCATTAGTCAATAGGCAATAGAAAATGGATGCTCGCAATTTATACGAAAAGCAGCTGCAAAACGTCCTATCGAATGCCTATTACCTAATGCCTATTGCCTAATATTTTTCTCATAGATCAGCCTCAGCCCTTTCAGCGTAAGCAGTCCGTCGATATGGTCGATGACGCCGGACTTGCTGGCGATGAGCCGGGCCATGCCGCCGGTAGCGATGACCTGCGCTTTGGGATGGCCCATCTCGCGGCGGATTTCGTTGACCAGGTAAATCACCTGGCCCACATAGCCGTTGATGACGCCGGACTGCAAATTGGCTACAGTGGTTTTGCCGATCACGCGCTCGGGCATGACCAGTTCAAAATGCGGCAGCTTCGCCGTGCCGGACACCAGCGCTTCACTGGTCAGCTTGAGGCCGGGACAGATGCAGCCGCCCAGCAGCGCGCCGTTCTCGTCCAACGCGCCGAAGGTGGTGGCGGTGCCAAAGTCGATGTACACGCAGGGCCCGCCATAGAGCATATACGCCGCGACCGCGTTGCAGATACGGTCGGAGCCGATCTCCCGGGGATTGTCGTACTTGATATCAATGCCGGTTTTCACGCCGGGGCCGACGGTCATGGGGTCGATGCCGAAGTAGTCCCGGCACATGTGTTCCACGGTAAAATTGATCGTGGGCACCACGGAGGACAGGATGATGCCGTCCACCTGGCCCCTGTCGATCTTTTCATGCTCGAACAGCTGGGTGATCATCACGCCCAGTTCGTCGCTCGTATACTTCCGCGTGGTAGACAGGCGCCAGTAATGCACCATCTCCGCCCCGTCAAACAGCGCGGTTTTGATGTTCGTGTTGCCAATGTCGAGGGTGAAGAGCATTTTGATTCAGGCTCCTTCTGTAAGGATGAGAGAGGAGAGATATGATAGGAGTTAGGAGATAGAAGAGAGGAGTTAAGAGAGGTGAGATATGAAATCATATCATCCAATAGAATCGTGGGATGAATTTGCTCAAATCAATATCAATCTCCTATCTTCTCTCTCCTAACTCCTATCTGTATCTAAATTGTCAGATCAGCTTCGCCTTTTTCAGCGCCGCCCCGACGGCGCCCGTGACCACCGCCGCCACAATCATTTCCACCACGGCGTTGATGCCCACGGAGGCGATGATGAAGGTAATCACGCCGCGACCCGCCATCATATTTTGCAGGTATTCCGTGTTGCCGAACAGCAGTACCAGGCTGGACATGAAGAGCAGCGTATTGAAAAACGCGGCGGAAAAGCCGGTGATGAGGCAGCTCACGTACACATTCAGCTTCTTGCTCACGCCCTTATACACCAGCGCCGCCAGCACGCCGACCAGCACACGGCTGACAAACCGCTGGATGAAGGTGAGCACTGGGCTGATATTCACCAGCGCCGCGCCCATGCCGCTGAACCCGACCAGGCCGAAGCATTGCAGGAAGCTGATCAAGCCAAACACGCCGCCGATCACCGCGCCGCCCGGCACGCCCATGGCGATGGCCGCGATGGCGACGGGAATCATGTTGAAGGTGATAGAGAGGCCCGCGGGCTGGGGAATGTTCACATAGCCCAGCACGATCAGCAGGGCGGTCAGCAGCGCGTAGAGCGCCAGTTTCACAGCAGTGTTGTTCCGTTTGGTATTCGTCATTTTTCTGTCCTCCGTTCAAGTTCTTTTCAGATACCCGACGATGCAATGGGGTTCCGTTCTTTCCGCGCCTGTCCAGCCCCGAATGGGTACCGGCATACAGCGCTTCAATATTATATCAGATGTGCCATGGAATGTCAAAAAACCGGGCCATGAAATACAATGAAGAAACATCCGGCAGTTACCACTCAGCTAACGCATAATGCTTGCTAACCGGAGCGAGGGCCTGTGCGATCCGCAGCCTCAATCGGCGCAACTCGCCATGATGGCGAGAGCCGAAACAAGCAATGTCCGCATGAAGCGGACTTGCGTCGATTGAGGCTGCGGACGGTTACCACCCTGGCGCAGGTCTGGGGGCGCGGAGCCCCCAGCATATCCCTTACTGCTTCAGCAATATGTGGATGGTAATTCCAGCCCTTGGTAAGTTTTTTCTTCCCTGCTTGTCCGCCCCGTTTTATGTCGTTTTTGACCGATAGACGGATCAAAACCACATTATACAATGTGTTTTCCGAAACCACATCGTACATTCTCGCCAAAACGCCCGAAAAAAGAATGTGAACTCTGCCAAGTTGTAAATTCGATTCTTCGGTGGTATACTACCTGCGGCAAGAGGAAAGGATGCTTGCCACAGGCCGGAAACGTTTCCGGAAATCTAAACCGAGATTGGTTCCTGAAAAGGAGATGAAAACCATGATCATCCACATTCACGTAGACTCCATGAAAGCTGCCGAACGGCTGAGCAACATCTGCAAGGAGTACGACAACGATTTCTTCCTTCGCTCTGAGAAATTCTGCATCGATCCCAAGTCCACGCTGGGGATTATGGCGATGATGTATTCTGTGCGCAACCGGATGTTCCTGGATACCGGGGCGTTGGGCGAAAAGGATCTTGCAAAGTTCCTGCGGGAAATTGACAGCTATATGGTCAACGAAGCGGAAGCGGCGATTGCCCAGTAACCGCAAACAAAAGCGGCGCTTAAAGCGCCCATGATCTTCGGCAGACCGCCCTTGCGGCGTTTCTATATCAAATCCCCGGCAGGCGTGCGATTCGCACCTGCCGGGGATTTTGCGTGCTGCGCTTTGAAGGAGGATGGGATGTGGGGCGAGTAAGAAAGGCAATAGGCAATAGACATTAGGCATTAGGCATTAGGCAATAGCTTGTAGGGAAAAGGTGATATCGACACTTCGAGACGATATTTTGTCAAGCATTATTTACTAATGCCTAATGCCTATTGCCTTTTACCTATTGCCTATTGCCTTTTCTTACTTAAAGTTCCCTTTTTTCCCCGCCGCCCGCATGATTACGTTTCTTCCTTCTTCATGGTAATCAAATGCATCTGCGGCTTCGCGCCCCAGCGCACCGGCAGGCCGGAGACGCCGACGCCGTTGCTCACCAGGATATCCGCGCCATTTTCGTGATACCAGCCGGAAAGGTACTTGCTTCCATAGATACTGGAGGATTTGATGGCGCGCCCCATCACGGCCACCTGGCCGCCGTGGGTATGGCCGCACAGCGCTAACTGATAAAAAAGCGGGCCGGGCATTTTGTAGGTTTCGGGCAGAACGTCGGGCATATGGGGACAGAAAACGGTGAAATCGACTTTCTTGCTGAGGGCGGCCGTTTTTTTCAGGTCGGGCTTGCCGCAGTAAAAATCGTCGCAGGACACGATAGCCATCCGGCTGCCCCTGCGCTCCAGCACGATGCCGTCGTTTACCAGCGGGGTGACGCCGTCCTCCCGCATGGCGGCGAGCAGCTTTTCAAAGTTTTCCTCCGGCAGCATCCGGTCATGGTTCCCCATCACGCCAAGCACGGCGGTTTTCGCCTGGAAGCCCGGCTTGAGCCGCTGGAAAAATTCCACCGCGCCGTCGGAATTCACGGCGTAATCCCCGCCCAGGATGACTACGTCGGCGTGCAGCTTGTTCACGCGCTGCGCAAGATCGCGCACCCGTTCCTCCGAAAAGAGCGGACCAAAGTGAATATCGGACAGATACACGATCCGGAAATCGTCAAATCCCGCCGGGATGCGCGGAGACCAATATAACTCCTCTACCAGGTTCAACTGCGACGCTTCATAAATGGGATAAAAAATCGGCCAGGCGGGCAGCTTTGCCATCAGCTTCCCCAGCCAGAAGGGGTCATGGGACTGCTTCTTCTTTTCCCGGTCAAGACGCGCTGTGCGCATGGCGTTCTTCCTCCCTTCCTGAATCTGTATTCTCATTCTATCATATTCTTTCCATTTCCGCAATCATGCATTCGGCGGCATGTATAAGCCCAGGACAATCGCATACAGATTGTAGGGGCGGATAGTATCCGCCCGCGCTAAACAATGTCATACAAGCCATGAAAATGCTGTTTGCCGCCATTCATTTCTTTCGAGCGGATGATATCCGCCCCTACATTGATCGCACCTGTTTTTTCGACTTCGTAACCATTTTGTTACAGAATTGCAATAAACGATTGTCCTGTTTATAAGCCGTTCGCCTCTTGACAGGAGCAGGGTTTCCTGTGTATTATAGCCTTAGAATTTTGCCTATTAAAAGGAGGTCTCCCCCCCATGCGCGTATTACTGACCGGCGGCGCCGGGTATATTGGCTCCCATACCGCTCTGTGCCTGTTGCAGGCGGGACACGAAGTAGTCGTTCTGGACAATCTGGACAATTCCAGCCCGGAAGCCCTGCGCCGGGTGGAGGAACTGACCGGAAAGAAAGCACCCCTCGTCGTTGGCGACTGCACGGATGAAAAGGCCGTCACCGCCCTGTTTGAGCAGTATTCTCCCATTGACGCGGTGGTTCACTTCGCGGGCCTCAAGGCCGTGGGCGAATCGGTGGAAAAGCCGCTGAAATATTACCAGAACAACCTGGACGCCACCATGACCTTGTGCAAGGTCATGCCCAAGTTCAACTGCCCGGTGCTGGTGTTCTCCTCCTCCGCCACCGTGTACGGCACCAACCAGACCATGCCCCTGCGGGAGGATTTCCCCACCGGCTGCACCAACCCCTACGGCTGGACGAAGTGGATCAGCGAACGGATTCTCACCGACGTGGCCAAGGCCGACCCCACCCGTTCCTTTATCCTCCTGCGCTACTTTAACCCCATCGGCGCGCACGAGAGCGGCCGCATGGGCGAAGACCCCTCCGGCATTCCCAACAACCTGATGCCCTACATCTGCCAGGTAGCGTCCGGCAAGCTGGATCACCTGCGGGTGTTCGGCGATGATTACCCCACCCGCGACGGCACCGGCGAGCGGGACTACATCCACGTGATGGATTTGGCGGCGGGCCACCTGGCCGCGCTGGAATACGCGGTGAAGCGCACGGGCGTGGAAATCTTCAACCTGGGCACCGGCACGCCCTACAGCGTGCTGGATATCGTGCACACCTTTGAAAAGGCCAACGGTCTCAAAATCCCCTACGAAATCACCCCCCGCCGGGCGGGCGATATCGCCGTCTGCTATGCCGACGCGACCCGCGCCAAGGAACTGCTCCACTGGGAGGCCAAGCGCGACCTGAACGCCATGTGCCGCGACGCCTGGAACTGGCAGAAGCAGAACCCCCTAAGACGATAAAGCGGACAAAATGGCTTGGAACTTAGAACTTTGAACTTAGAACTGATGATAAAGACATGGCAAACGAAGCATTGCATTTGATTCTGCCAACCGCGGAATACCGGCATGAAATCGCCGCCTACCGCCAGGAATTTCTGGACGCGGGTGATTCCATGGACGGCACGGGTCCGCTGCGCCGCATGGCTGATCCCATGGAATGGCTTGCCGCGACGGAAGCCTGCCGCCATCCGGAAACCGTGCCCAACGGCTGGGTGGACGCGACGCAGTTCCTTTGCGTCCGGGAAGCGGACAAAAAAGTGGTGGGCATGATTCAAGTGCGCCACTGGCTCAATGCATTCCTGAGGGAATACGGCGGGCACATCGGCTATTCCGTGCGCCCCTCCGAACGGCGGAAAGGGTACGCGGGTTGGATGCTGAACGCGGTGAAGCCCTTCTGCCGCTCCATCGGGCTCGGCAGCATCCTGGTCACCTGCCTAACTGATAACGAGGCCAGCCGCAGGACAATCCTCAAAAACGGCGGGGTCTACGACGCCACTGTTCATGAGCCCATGGAAAACGAATTCATTGAACGGTACTGGATTCATTTGACCTGAATACCGAAGCGCTCCTATGCGGGCGCTTTTTTCGTATGCACGGTGGAAATTCTTCCCAATCCATGGTATACTGTGTTACTGTGTTACCAAGCGAAAGGAAGGAATCGTCTATGCAGCGAATGGGCGGCGGGCCGATGGGCCGGGGATTCATGACGGAGGAGGAAAAGAAGAACAGGCCGAAGGTGACCAAGGAGCTTCTTTTCCGGGTGTTTTCTTATTTGCGTCCGTATTGGAAGCAGTTCTTGCTGATCTTGGCCTGCATCGCGGTTTCGTCGCTGCTGGCCTTATACCCCAACATTTTGACCGGCCGCATCGTGGACGCGCTGGCGGAAAAGCAGGGCGTGGATATTCTGGTGAAGCTGATTCTGCTCTCCCTGGGCGTGACGATCGGCAGCAGCCTGATCGGCGTGGGGCAGAATTATTTGAACAGTTGGATTGCGCAGCACATCACCTTCGATATGCGCAACAAAATGTACGCCCATTTGCAGCAGATGAGCCAGCGGTTTTTCACCACCAACAACCAGGGCGATATCATCACCCGCATGACCAGCGACATTGGCGGCGTGCAGTCGGTGATCACCGGCACGTTCACCTCCATCCTGTCCAATTCCATCACGCTGATCGCGGCGCTGACGGTGATGTACCAAAGGAACTGGATGCTGGCGACGCTGGGGGTGCTGGTGATTCCCCTGTTCGTGCTGCCCTCCCGCCGGGCAGGCAAAACCCGCTGGGAACTGACGCGGGAATCCCAGGCGTGCAGCGACGAAATCAACGGCATTCTGAATGAAACCCTGTCCGTCAGCGGTCAGATGTTGGTGAAGCTGTTCGGCAAAGAGCAGTACGAATACGACCGCTACAAGGACGCCAACAGCCGCATGATCCGCCTGAACATCAAGGAGAGCATGGCGGGCCGGTGGTTCTTCATGGTCATTTCGGTGTTCTCGTCCATTGGCCCGATGCTGCTGTACCTGGTGGGCGGTATCCTGATGATGCAGTACGGCCAGGACATTACGGTGGGCGATATCACGGTGATGGTGTCGCTGCTCGGGCGCATGTACGGCCCGGTGAACCAACTGCTGAATATTCAGGTGGAATGGATTCGCTCCATGGCCTTGTTCACCCGCATCTTTGAATACTTCGATTTGCCCGTGGAGATTGAGAACGCGCCCGACGCCATCGTGCCGAAAAGCGCCGACGGCAGTGTGGAATTTCAGCACGTCAATTTCTCCTACGACCCCGAGCGGAAAATCCTGCACGACGTATCCTTCACCCTGCAGGCGGGCCACAGCGTGGCGATTGTCGGGCCCTCCGGCTCCGGCAAGAGCACCATCATCAACCTGATTCCCCGCCTGTACGACTGCCAGGAGGGCAGGGTGCTGTTTGGCGGGACGGACGTGAAGAAGCTGGATCTCTCCTTCCTGCGCGGGCACGTGGGCATCGTGAGCCAGGAGACGTACCTCTTTAACGGCACCATCCGGGACAACCTGCTCTACGCCAAGCCCGACGCCACGGAAGCGGAACTGATCGCCGCTTGCAAAAAAGCCAACATCTATGATTTTGTTCAGAAGCAGGAGCTTGGCCTGGACGCCACCTCCGCCCTGGATTCCATTTCCGAGGCGAAGATTCAGGAGGCCATCGAGCCCATCATCCAGACCCGCACCAGCATCCTGATCGCCCACCGCCTGTCCACCATCCTGGCCGCGGACGAAATTCTGGTGGTGAAGGATGGCCGCATCGTGGAGCGCGGCCAGCACGGCCAGCTGGTGAAGGCTGGCGGCGTCTATACCGAGCTGTATGAAACCCAGTTCAAAAAGGCCCTGGAAACAGAAGCCTGACGCTTTTCATCTTCCGATAGAATTCTTTTTCGCTTTAAGCTCCATTTAAGGTTGCCGGATATAATGGGTATTGTCAAAGGGAGCGGAGCCTCCCGGCGGCCTGAAAACAAAACCGAACAGCCGGTCCGGTGCCGGCGTATCCCATGAGGAGGGGCAGAAAAATGAAGCATCGGAAAATGGAAAGAAATTATTACTGGAAAAACAACGGCAAGATCAGCTGGTTCAGAAAGCACTGGAAAAAAGCGGCGCTCATCGCGGCGCTGAGCGTTTCCCTGACCGGAGCGTCCATTGCCTCCGGCCTGGCCGCGGGGCGCGGCGGACAGATGAACGGCGGCTTCGGCGGAGGCTTTGGCGGCTTCATGGGCGGCGGCATGGCGCAGAACACCAACGTGACCTACGCGGAGAACCCCACCGAAATCGTGACCAGCGCGGTGGAAAACGCCGCGGCCAGCCTGACAGCCGATCTGGAGAACGCCGTGCGCATCCAGATGAGCGACAGCAACAACAAGGTGAAGATTGCGGAAAGCGGCACTTACGTCGTCAGCGGCGACTGTGAGGATGGCAGAATCACGGTCCAAAAGGAAGTGACCGGCGTGGTGCTGGTGCTGGAGAATCTGAACCTGAGCAGCAGCAAGGGCGCGGCAGTGTCCATCAACAAGGATGCCCAGGCCCAGATCGTGATCAGCGGCAGCGTGATGCTGACCGACAGCGAAAATCCCCAGGATGAAAACTCCGCCGACGCCGAAACGGCGGACGCTTACGACGGCGCGGCAATCAAGGCGAAGGCGGGCTCCCAGGTATACCTGACCGGCGACGGCACGCTTACCATCAACGGCAAAGCCAAGAACGGCATCAAAGCGGGGAATGAGGACGCTTCCTTCATCGTGGACGGCGGCAATCTGACCCTGAACATCACCGCCGTGAACGACGGCATCAACGCGGGCGCCGACCTGACGCTGCTTTCCGGGGCCATCAACGTGAGCGCCGGGGACGACGCCATTCACGCCGACCGCATCCTGACCGTGGGCGAACGGGACGCCGCCAGCGGCCCCTCTGTTACCGTCAGCGGGACGGAAGGACTGGAAGCCACGGTCATTAACATTTTCAGCGGCGACGTGCAGGTGTCCGCGACGGACGACGCCATCAACGCCACGCAAAAGGACGATACGCTTACCGCGTCCCTGAACATGACCGGCGGCGCTGTGACCGTCAGCAGCCGTACCGACGGCATCGACAGCAACGGCAACATCAATCTGCTCGGCGGCGTAATCACCATCGCCAGCAGCGCTTCCTTCGGCGGCGAGGCGGGCATCGACTATGACGGTGTTTATTACGTGGCCGACGGCGTAACGCTGAACAATCCCTACGGCGTAGCCGGCCCGGACGGGGGCGGGATGCGCGGCGGCATGGACGGACAGGGCTTCAATCAGCGCGGCGGATGGAATCGCGGAACGGAGGGGCAGGATTTCCAGGGCAGGGGCGGCAAGGGTCAGTTCTTCCAGAACGGCCAGCCTCAAATGCCCGATGGCAGCACGTCCGCGACCCAGCCCAGCCTCCCCCAGCCGCCCGATGATAACAGCATGACCGACGGGAATACCTCCGCGACCCAGCCCAACGCCATGCCCAATAACGGCCAGCCGGACGGACTGCCCATGCACGGCGGCTGGAACCGGTAAACCAGGACAGTCAAACAGGAGCAAAGCCAGGAATACGGCTTCGCTCCTTCTGTTCGGATTGGATGATATTCTTTGCTGTTATTTCGCCCTGATAACAGGACACTAAGATTGTTCCCAAAAGCCTTCCCCTGGCAGGGGAAGGCTTTTGGCTGTTTCCCTCAGATACTCGTCAAATTTTCATTCTCACAGCTTTTTAACGGTATTGAACAGCGTCCTTCGATTGCCGCCGCGGTCGTCCGTTGCCCCGCTGCGGGCAAAAGCCAGCAGGGTGACGAACAGCAGGCCCAAATCGGTTTCGGTGGTGCGGATGCGATAGAAGCCCTGCACCGGGATGAGACTGGCGATCTTTGGCTTTTCGGCTTCGTCCTCCTCATGAACGTTCTGGCTGCTGCTCACCGCCGTGGCAATCTGTTGGCCGTTCCGCAGAATTTTATACTCAGTGCGCGCCGCGCCCGTCAGACTGGATTCCACGGAGATGCCGTTGCGCTTCAAGTGCTTCCAAATGTCCTCTCCGTCGAAAGTAAAGGTATAATGATTGTCGAGCAGCAGGCTGTTGCCCCAGTCCGTGGCTTCCTCATGGCCGATCAGGTGGGGCGTGGTTTTGCCGTGCTCGTGGTCGATAAAATCAAAGCCAAAGGGAGCCGTCAGGGTGAACCTGGTCATTTTGGCTTCATAGAGCACGTTGCGGTTGGCGTCCTCGATGCGGTGACCCGCCTTGGCGGTGCCCAGGTCCGTCAGGAAATACAGCCAGCTTTCCGGGCCGGGAACGGATTCGGGATAAGTGACGCCGCCCGTTTCGGCCTGGCGCGCCTTGACCTCGCCCAGCGACTTTTTCTTTCTGATCTCCGTCACGATGATCACGGCCAGGATTACCGCGCCTACAGCCATGAAGTAAATGCCCAGGAAGCTGTCACTGTGCGCAACGGAGGGGTCGTTTGGATCATAGAGTACGGAAATCACTTGGCCCATCTTATAAGATCCGCTGGCAACGTCCAGCTCCTTTGTATAGGTCGCGCCGTCCACGGAATACTCCACCGTGGGATAATAAGTCGTACTCCCATCCGTGGTGCTGTCCCTCAGTTCTACAATGGTGGCCTGGGTTTTGACGAAGCCCACGGAATGAAAGAACGTGAGATAGACGCCCGCGGCCAGAGCGATCAGCGCCAGCGCCGCCGCAATGATTTTGACCGGAATCCCCTTCAATGAAAACATGTATTTCCCCTCCGTCGAATGGTTTATTTGCGCTGTACGCGCTTGCTTCCGGGCGTGATGGCCCGCTGGGGGCACGCCAGGATGCACAGATGACAGCCCACGCTGGATTATTTATGTATCCATCCGACTGCTCCCCGCAGGCTGACAAGGAGCCAATCGCCTTCTTCTTTCAGAATGGGCAGGGTGGTATCCTTGTCCAGCAGGGCAACCTTCGGCGCTTCCGTATCATTCCAGGCATAGACCGGCGTTGTTCCCTCCGTCCGATACCGGGCGGGATCAATGGCGATATAGTCCGCGTTCACCCAGCCCTTGAGAGAATCTTCGGAATCCCCCAGGGTGCAGTACGCCCAGCCGTCGGATTGCCGGATTACGATGAGAAAGTCTCCGTATTGCAGGGCTTTCACCGCTTTGGAGGAAGCGCTGGGCTCCTCGCGCAGCGTCAGCTCTGCGCACAGGATTTCCGCCGCAAAACCGATTTGTCCCTCGCCATAGGGAGGAAGGATTTCTGCGCGGGCCGCCCCGGCGCTTCCAAGAAGAAGAATCAACGCAGTCAGAATTGTGAGCCAGGTATGTTTTTTCATAGAAATTCACCTCGCATGATTTGTTCGTGAACGCCAAGGGCAATATGCTTGCGGCGTCTTTTCGGTGCTGCAAGCATATTGCGGAGGGAAGGTTATTGCACGGGAACAAAGTCCAGATCGGTCAGGAAGTCGATGCACATCTGAATCTGGCTGTCCGTCAGCGTTTGATCCTTGGCCTTAGGATTGGGCGTCATGACAAACTCGATGGAATAGCCCTTGTAAATGGAGAAGATATCCACAAAGTCCGTATCGTCGCCCACTTCCTGGGCGATGAGCAGCTTGGTGCCGTAGGCGGTTTCTTTATAGGAGATTTCAACGTCGTTCATGTCAGTGAACGTCGCTTCCAGTTCTTTCAGCGCTTCTTCGGACAGATCGTTCAAGCGATCCACGTTGACGAGCAGCTCGTCAAATGCGATGGACAGCTCCAAAACGGGCTTTTCGCTGTCTTCGGAGGTAATGAACGCGATGATCTTCGTGCCCATGGTGTTGATGAGCTGCATGGTGTAGCCCTCGGGAAGCTGGCACTGCAAAGAAAATTCACCGTTCACGTTCAGCTTGCCCATCTGGGTTTTGGCAGTCGTTTCTTCCTTCACAGCGCCCAGCACGGTCACAAAATTCTTGCTGATGTAGCCGGTCTTGCCCGTTTCCGGGTCGGTGGCCTGATACCATTTCTCCGTTTCGCCGATGGCTTTCAGCTCCTTGCCGTCGGGGAAAGAAGCGATGCGGTCTGTCGCCACGCCGGGGCCTACGCGGAAATTCACCCAGCCGGACGCGCGGGAAGCGCGAACCGCGAGCATCAGCGGCTGAGCCAAGGATTGTGCGCTTTTCAGCTGCCGGTTCAGCTCTTCCAGGTTCTGTTTCTGTTCCGCTTCCGCTTGTTTCTGTTCCTGTTTCTTTTGGGCATCCGCGGGTTTGCTGCTGACCAGATAGCGGGCCATCACATAAGCCAGACCGTTATTCCCCTTGTTATAACGGATGCAGTACCAGTCAGGCAGGAAGGGAACCGGCCCTTCCACGCTCACGCTTTGGCCGTATTCCAATTGTCCGATCACGTTGTCGCCGCTGGCAGGCTCCCGGCGAACGTTCAATTTCCCGCCATTTTCCGTGTACACATACATGGTTTTGGGGAAACCGGGCTGGTATTCATCCGTCGGATAGCCGTAGCTTTCCGGCGCGGCGCTGGCCAGCGCGGGAGCGGCTAAGGAAACCATCATGCACAGAAGCAGCGCGGCAGACAGAATTTTCTTCATTGTTTTTTCCTCCTCAAATCATTGCGGCGTTCCAGTCTTTTTTGAAAGCATATGACAGGACTTTTATTTCGTGAAATCTTTGCTCACCGTCATATCCACCACGCCGCCGCGAATGGAAATCTTCACGTTGTCCGCCACCTTCCGCAGCACGGACCGTTCATACCCGTCCCAATCCTGATCTTGAATGGGATGGTTGGGAAGATCGTTGAGAACTTCAATGGGGAGGTCGTTTCCCCAGTGATCCGTGTCCGCAGCCATCGCTTTCTCAAAAGCATCCCGCAGAGAGCCCAGGAAGGTTTTGGCCGCTTCGTTTTTCCGCGAACTGGCGGCGGAAATCAGCAGCGCGCGTTTTTCCTTGTCCATCACGGTTTTCGTTGTCAGGTGCAGGTCATACCGCGATCCTTCCGCTTCGATCCAGAAGGAAGCCTGCATTTCCCCGGTCACGCTCCGCACCAGGCTCAGCGTTTCTTCCGCCATCAATTCCAGATGCAAAGCGTCCTTGCCGCTTAACCCATGATACGCGGCAGCCTTCCTGGTTTCGGTTACCGCGTTCTCAAATCCCTTTCCGGCGTTATCAATCACAATCACATCCGATTTCATGTTTTCCTCCCTCCTTATTCGATCGTGAGCACATCCGCAAAGCCGGTCACTTCAAAAACTTCCATCACGATCTCATTGACGTGGGTGACCTTCATGCCGCCCTGACCGCTCATGCTCTTTTGCGCATAGAGCAGCACGCGCAGCCCGGCGGATGAAATGTAGTCTAACTTGGAAAAATCAAAGGTCAAGGTCTCGACGCCGTCCAGCGAATGCTTCAATTCCTGTTCCAGCTCCGGCGCGGTCGTGGTGTCCAGCCGTCCCTCCAGCGCGATGGTCAGGGCGTTTCCGTTCTGCGTTTTGTTGATGGTCATGTCCGTTCCTCCTTTTACAGGCCGTATTCATGAAATACAGGAAAAGCTGAGTTTCCTGCGTGTTTATTAATATATCAGCTGTTGTCCAGCAAATGTCCTATGAAATAAAAAAAGCGTCCTGCTCCACGCTTCCGGTTTCACTTATTGGATAAAGAGTTAGGGATTAGGGATTAGGGAATAGGGATTAGACGCGCATGGCTGTCGTGATCATCTTCCCTGCTGAGAATTGTTTATCAAATGAGAGACATTATTTCTAATCCCTAATCCCTCTAGTATCTGTTCAGTCGCACTTAAAAGAGCACGAATCAGATACCAATAAAACGCATAGTCATTCTTTCATCTCCTATCTCCTCTCTCCTAACTCCTCTCTGGCATGGAGTTCTTATTCGGTAAGCGACTGAACAATTACTCCCTCTAATAACTTAAACTGCCCTTGAAGCAAACGACTGACCGGTTACGATTCCTGAAAATCAGCGGTTATTTCTTTTTTCGATGAAGAACAATGACCGCGGTCGAGGCAGCGACGAGAACGGCGGCAAGGGCGGCGCACATGATCTTCAGCAGCTTGTCCGCGGCAGCGTAGCGCTGATCCTCAAGCGCCCGATTCCGCTGCAGCTCGACGGCAATCAGCTCTTCCCAGTTCGCCTGTTCCGCGTAGGACTCAAGGGAGTCGTCCAGCAGCAGCACCTTCCCCTGCCAGGGGAAGGCTTTTGGCTTGTGTCCTAATTTATCACATTACTGTAACAAATTGTAACTCATGCGTTCGCCGTGGTGATTCCGCCACGGCTTGGGAATGTACTGTTCATGCGCTCACCCTGAGTTTTTTCCTCCTTAAACTTGCCCATTGTTCGTTTATGTGTTATACTATACGCAGTTCTCTTCAAAATCCGCGCGCTTGCCGGTCTGCTTTGGCCTGCCCGCCGCTGGCGATGGGAGGCTGCTCCCCTCCCCCGGAACAATTGCATGACAGCAGATGGGCTTACCGGACACCACTGACGGACGGGCTTCATTCCGCGTTCCGGCGGGCCGCCGATTGTTCGAGAGAAAATCCCGGTATTCTGGCGCATTGAGCAAACGACAAGAAAGGAAAGATCACCACATGTCAGAAAAATACTCCATCTGCCTTGACATCGGCGGCACGAAGGTGCTCGGCGCTATCTTCGACGAAAAGGAAAAACCCATCTACCGCCTCAAGAAGAAAACCAAATCCGGCGGCGATTCCTCCGAAAACATTGAGCAGGTCATCATCAGCGTGGTGCGGGAGATGATTCAGGATTCCGGGATTAAGAAATCTGCGATCCGCGCCATTGCCGCGGGCGCTCCCGGCGTAATCAATCAGGAAGAGGGCGTGGTGCTGTTTTCTCCCAATCTGCCCTGGCGGGACTACGACATCCGCACCCCCATCGAAAAGGCGTTCGAGGTTCCCTTCCATATCGGCAACGACGTGAATGTGGGCGTGCTGGGCGAATACCGGTACGGCGCGGTGAAGGGCTACAAAAATATCGTGGGCTTCTTCGTGGGCACCGGCATGGGCGGCGGCCTGATTCTGAACGGAGAGCTTTATACCGGGCATCTGTTCAAGGGCGCTGAGTTCGGCCATATGATCCTTGATCCCGAAGGGCCCCTGTGCAACTGCGGCCAGCGCGGATGCCTGGAAGCCTTCTCCAGCAAGCAGGGCATGAGCGCCTATATTCGCCAGCAGGTATCCCGGGGAAGAAAGTGCATGATGGCCGACGCGCTGGACGGCTCCGCGTTCAAGAGCAAGGCGCTCAAAAAAGCGCTGGAGGAAAAGGACCCTGTGGCCACCGAAGCCGTTGATCGGGCATGTCATTATCTGGCCGTCGCCACGGGCAATATGATCAACACCATCAGCCCGGACGCCGTGGTATACGGCGGCGGCGTGATCGAAGCGGTGGGCGATTTGTTCCTGGAAAAGATTCTGGCCGAGGTTGACCGCTACTGCATGACCTCCATCCGCCCCACGGTCGAGCTGAAAAAAGCCGCGCTGGGGGATGATTCCGTTCTGTATGGCGCGCTGGCGATGATCGTGGACGCCATCTGATCCGCTTTCTCCCCGCGTCCGCCGCAGACGGAAGCGTATTTCCCGCTTAGTCCCCGTGCGAATAATAAAGGACGTACCTAAAAAGCCTTCCCCCTCACAGGCAATGCCGTCGGGGGGAAGGCTTTTGTTCAAAGTTCTAAGTCCCAAGTTCGAAGTTCCAAGTCATTAGTTTGTTATTATCGGTGCTTATGCTTACCATTTACGCTATTTTTGACATTATTTCTTAGAACTTTGAACTTAGAACTCTTGACCACAACTAAACAGTTACCTTTATTCAATATTCAATGCGTCAGGTGAAACCCTGTTTCCTCACAGCTGAAACAGCGTCACCTGGTTGGTTTCCGCCAAGTCCTTAAGGCAGCCATGCTCCCGGAGCAGATCGAGCACGGCACTGGACACCTTGCCCCGGTTCTTCAAATCCTCCACGGAGATGAAGGGGGTGCTCCTCGCGTCCACGATGCCCTGGGCCGCGGCTTCGCCCAGGCCACCCAGCGCCGTGAAGGGCACGCGCAGGCCCTTGTCGCCCTCGGGGATGAAACGCTTCACGTCGCTCTTGTACAGGTCGGCGGGCAGGAAATAGAACCCCCGCGCCATCATTTCCAGCACCAGTTCCATGGCGGTGATGGCGTCCTTGTCCTTCTGCGTGGTTTTCTTTTCCTGGTCGAGCTGATACATTTCCTTGAGCTTCTGGCGAAGCTGGTCGATGGGCAGGATCATGGTGCAGGCGTCGAAGCCGTCGCCGCGGATGGTGAAGTAGGCGGCGTAATACGCCTGCGGGTAATACACCTTGTAGTACGCCACGCGCAGGGCCATGGTCACATAAGCGGCGGCGTGGCCCTTGGGGAACATGTACTTGATCTTGCGGCAGCTTTCCTCAAACCAGGCGGGCACGTTGTGCTCATGCATGGCGTCGGCCATTTCGGGCTTTAAGCCCTTGCCCTTGCGCACGAATTCCATCGTGTCAAAGGCCATCTTCGCGGGCACGCCCTGCTGCATCAGCTGGTTCATGATGTCCTCGCGGGTGCAGAGGCACTGGCTGAGGGGCACGATGCCCTTGTCGATCAAATCCTTCGCGTTGCCCAGCCACACGTCGGTGCCGTGGGACAGGCCGGAGATACGAATGAGTTCCTGCATGGTGGAGGGGTGCGTATCCTCCAGCATTTGCCGCACGAACGCCGTGCCGAACTCGGGCACGCCGAAAGTGCCGGTGTTGCAGTTGATTTCCTCTTTCGTCACGCCCAGCGCGTCCGGCGAGGAGAACAGGCTCATCACGCCCTTGTCGTCCAGCGGGATTTTGCGGAAGTTCACGCCCGTCAGTTCTTCCAGCATATGCAGCATGGTTGGGTCGTCGTGGCCCAGAATGTCCAGCTTGACCAGAATGTCATGCATGGAGTTGAAGTCGTAGTGGGTGGTGATGGTTTTGGATTCGGTGTCGTCGGCGGGATGCTGCACGGCGGTGAACTGGCAAATGTCGTACTCCTGGGGCAGCACCACCATGCCCGCCGGGTGCTGGCCGGTGGTGCGCTTCACGCCCACGCAGCCCTGGGCCAGGCGCTCCTTCTCCGCGTCGGAAACGGTCATGTTCCGTTCCTCTAAATATTTCAGCACGTAGCCGTAGGCCGTCTTATCCGCCAGGGTGCCGATGGTGCCCGCGCGGAACACGAATTCCTCGCCGAACAGTTCCTTCACGTAGTTGTGGGCCACAGGCTGGTATTCGCCGGAGAAGTTCAGGTCGATATCCGGCACCTTGTCGCCCTTGAAGCCTAAGAACGCCTCAAAGGGGATATCGAACCCATCCTTCACCAAGGGGTTCCCGCAGACGGGGCAGACCTTGTCCGGCAGGTCGACGCCGATGGTATACTGGGGCGGAATGTCGAAGTCCGCCTTGCGGCAGGTTTCGCAGCGGTAGTGGGGCGGCAGGGAGTTGATCTCCGTGATGCCCGTCAGGAA
>CADAKE010000120.1 GCA_902788445.1 uncultured Eubacteriales bacterium | reverse complement strand
ATCGGTAGCGGGCACGATGGACACGGCGCGCCACTGGGCGTCCTTATCCAGGTTCACGCAGCTCTGCAGGGGATAAATGGAGTTCCACTGCGCGCCGTAGAACAGGCCGCACTTGCCGGCGGTGGTGGCCTCGGCCACCTTGCCGCCGTCCTTCACGCCGAATTCGGGGTCGATCAGGCCCTTTTCATACATTTCATGCAGGGTCTTGAGGGCGTCCTTGGTGCCGGGCAGGGTGGAGCCGTACACCAGCTTGCCGTTTTCATCTTCCACCCAGATGCCGGGATAGGACTGGAAGCCGTTGAAGAAGCCGCGCAGGCTGAACAGCTGGCCCCACAGATCCTTGGCGATGGCGATGCCGATGGTGTCGTCCACGCCGTTGCCGTCAAAGTCGGCCTTGGCGAAGGCTTCGGCGGTAGCCAACACTTCGTCCATGGTGGTGGGGATGGGCAGGCCCAGCTTTTCCAGCCAGTCGGTGCGAATCCACAAAAGGTCCGCGATCATCAGGGTGCTGTCCACATTGGGCAGGCCGTACAGATGGCCGTTGATGGTGGCGGCGTCGAAGGGAGAGGTGCCGGTTTCCATCATGATTTCCTTGGTGAAATCGGAAGCATAGGCTTCGTAGATATCCTCCAGGGGCATGATCAGGTCGGCTTCCGCCAGTTGCTTGAGCTGCAGGGTGTTGACGTTCACGAACTCGGGAATGTCGCCCACGCCCAGGGCGATGTTCAGCTTCTGGTCGTATTCGTCGCCGCCCTTGACGATCCAGTCGTAATCGACGATCACGTTCAGGGTGTCGCGGTACAGGTCGCACCAGAGGTTATCGGTCATGGTTTTATCGGGATGCTGGGAGAAGTAGTTGGCGTCCAGGGTGTCGTCCGTGCTGCGGACGAAGTGGACGGTCACGGGCTCGTCATACTTTCCGAAGGGATCGGGTTTTTCTTCCGCCAGGGCAGCGCAGGAGGCCAGCATCGTGAGGGCCAGCACCAGTGCCAGAACAGCAGACAGCTTTTTCATGGGTCTTCCTCCTTACAGGATGAAATGATCGGTTCGCCCGGTACGCTCCGGACGACTTCTAACCATATTTTCCGTCTTCTCCTTCTTTTTTTCAATAGGATTCACTCAACATATATAGCACAATATTAACTTTTTGTATTATTTGTCCTGTATTTATCCTGCATGACTATGAGCAGGGAAGAAAAAGGTACTTCAAAAATATATTCCATCTTTATGAAATGGACTGACACGAAAAGCCCCGCCGGTCTGGCACACGCGAATCACGAAGAAACAGCGGCATCGCAGGCAGTCTGATTCTTGTTCCCCTTGTCCAGTATTGGATGATCCTGTACAATTTATTTGGTAAATCATTCTCCTTTTCCGATGTAAACGGCAGGCCGCTGTGAATAAATCAGTACACGAAATGCCGCCCTGCGCATCAAGCAAAGCCGGGGCGGCATGATTACGAACCCAAAATTTTTTCATTTTTCCTGTAACGAATCCTGTTTTTCTCCGTCTAACCGACGAGAACGCGGGGAGGAGGTGAGAATTTAGCCATAAAGCAGTAAGAGATCTTTATTCACCGCAATCTAAGCGGCAGAGGACTTCATCCCTTGCCGACAGACGATTCTCCCTGGAGAATGGCCGTTTCAAATTCAGCGGGCGGCAGCGGCCGCGAGAAATAGAAGCCCTGCACCAAATCGCAGCCCATCTCTTTCAAAAGATTCAGCTGCGCCTCGGTTTCCACGCCCTCGGCAATTACAGGAACCTTCAAATTTCGGGCGATGCCCAGGATCAGCTCCACCAGCTGAATATCCTTGGCGTTGTGCTCGATATTGCCGACGAACATCCGGTCCATCTTCAACACGTCGATGGGCATGGTGGACAGCATATTCAGCGACGAATAGCCGGAGCCAAAGTCGTCCATTTCGATCTCAAAGCCCTTTTTCCGCAGCCGTTCGATCACGTCGATCACCTGATAGGGATTTTCCGTGCAGGCCGATTCCGTCACTTCCAGCTTCAAATCGCCGTGGGCGAGGCCGTTCTCTTTGATCAGCGCTTCCAGCGTGCGTTCCAGTTCCGGGTCAAACACATCCACCCGGGAGAGGTTGACGGAGATAGGAACGGTGACGCCATACCGCTTCTTCCAGGCGGCGATCTGCCGGGCTGCCTCGGCCCAGACGTACTTGTCCACCAAATTGATTTGGCCGTTGCGCTCGAACAGGGGAATAAAGTCACTCGGCGGAATCATGCCCAGCTCGGGATGCCGCCAGCGCACCAGCGCCTCCGCGCTTTTCAGCGCCGGGCGCTCCGCCTGAATATCGTACTTGGGCTGATAATGCACCTCAAACTCATGGTGATCAATCGCGCGGCGCAAATCGCCCTCCAGGCAGTGTTCAAACGCCTCGCGGCCGCGCGCCTTGTCGTCGAATATGACCAGGTGTTCCTTATAATAGCCCCGGGCAAGGTTGCACGCAATCAGGGCCTCCTCCATCATCTGCTGGGGCGGCGCGCCCTTCCGCCAGGGCACCACGCCCATGCGCAGCTGAATGCTGGAGTTCGAGGCCAGCGCGTCTATCTTGCTTTGCAGCCGGTTGTACAGCGCGCGATGATCCTGCACCCGCGCGCAGTACATGGCGAAATGATCCGCCTCCGAATGGCAGGCGATGCCTTCGTTTTCCTTCAAATACTCGTGGATTTCGTCGCCCAGCGTCCGGATAACCCGGTCGCCGAAGCCCCGGCCATTGATCGCGTTCACGCTGTGGAATTGCTCGACGTTCAATACGATGGCATCCATCGGCTTGTCCGGGCGCTCGGCGAACATCCGGTCCATGTATTCATTAAAATAGTTGCTGTGATAGAGCCCCGTCATGGCGTCGATCTCCGTGGCGGAAATCAGCGCCTGGCCCGCTTTCGCCCGCCTGTCCGCCCAGATATTGCGCAGCAGCAGGAACAGCAGAAGCATTGCGACAGCCGCAAGACCGCCGATCACAAGGGCCATGTGCTGCCGCGTCCAATCGCCGAAGCTGCCCTTCGCGTCCTCCGTGAAGTAAAAGGACAGGGCGGAATTGACGCTGGCCGCGGGCACCAGGTTGGCTACCCGGCTCAAAATCGAATACAGAATCGTGTTTCCCCGCTCCACCGCGAAGCAGTAATCCATCTCCACACCGGTGGACAGCGTGACCAGCTTATACTTTTGGCACAGGGAGGCGATGTTGTTGTAGCGGAAATTGCTGATCAGCAGGGTGTCCACCTTTCCGTCCGCAATCGCTTTCAGCCCCTCCGGCGTATCCTTGAAGTACACCGAGCGCCAGGTGGGAAAATGATCCAGCAGGAACATGTCGTAGTTGGTGTTGCCAGCGTTGACCGCGACCGTCACCCGGTCCTTCTGGGCGAAGGTATTCCGGTCCGACGCGCGGATCACCGCGGACATGTCCGTGCGCATCAGGGGCGGGGTCAAATAGAAGCCCTGGGTTTCGCCGTCGTAATCGGTCAGGTTCGCGGGAAAGGCGCAGTCCACCTCGCCCTTTTTCACCGCCTCCAGGGCGGCGGCCGCCGTGGGATAGGAGAACGCCTCAAAGTCGATGTGGGCGTTCCCCAGGCAGTCCGAAGCGATTCGCAGGTATTCCTTCAGCGCGCCGGTCAGCTCGCCCGTCTTTGGGTCGCTGGCGCAGTAGGCCAGGTAGTTGTCCTGATAGCCCACCCGAATCGCGCCGTGACCGGCCAGCCAGTCCTTTTCCTCGGCGGTGAGGTAGTAGTTGCTGCCCTCGGTCTTAATATACTTGGCGTTCAGCGTCTGGTTGTAATATTTGTTTTCCTCGTCGATCCGGGTCATGGCGGCGTTCAGCTCCGACAGCAGCTCGGGGCGGGAAGCGCTGACCGCGAAGTAGAAATCGGAAGCGCCGATTTCGCAGAGGGGCACGACCTGGCCGGCTTCCAGGTAAGCGTCCAGGGCGATGTACATGTCGATGGCGCCCCGATTCAGCATGGCAATCGCCTCGCTGACCGATTCCGTCATTTCGATCAGCTCCGCCTGCACCTTGTTGGCTTCCGCCCATTCGCGGAAGAAGCCCGCCTGCACGCTCCCCTTGTTCACGCCGACCTTTTTGCCATTGAAGGTGCTGTAGTCCCCCGCCGTGATCTCGGTGTTTCCCGGCGCGGCGAAGATGTAGTATTCCTCCGCGCCCATGGGAAGCGCGGAAAACAGCATGGTCTGTGAACGCTCCTCCGTATAGGAAACGTCGCTCAGCAGGTCAACCCTGCCGTCGATCAGCATTTGCAAAAGCTCCGGCCAGCTTCCCTCCACGTACTCGTAGGTCCAGCCGGTAAAGGCGGAAATCTTCTGCTGGTACTCATAGGCGTAGCCGGAGCGCCGCCCAAACTGATCCGTGCTGTTGAACGGAGACTCGTACCAGCCGACGCGCACCACCTTCCCCGCGCCCTGGGCCAGCGCGCCAGCCGGGGACGGCAGCGCCAGGCAAAGGGCCAGGCACAGCGTCAGCGCCGCGATTGAATGAACCCGATTCCGCTTGTCCCGTTTCATTTTTCCAATCTCCTTTACCGATAAACTGGCTTACCGTTCCCAGCCTCTGGGCCTGGACAAATGTGTGAGTTACAGTTTTTATCATCTTGTGACGAATGGGGGAAGTAGCCAAAAGCCTTCCCCTGGCAGGCAATGTCATCAATTCAGAAAACACTTTCCAATAATAACCAAGTAACATTATTCAACCATCCCCCATTGTCATCCCGACCGAAGTGATGTCATCCTTCGACTCCGCTTCGCTCCGCTCAGGATGACATCACTTCGGTCGGGATGACAGTGTTAGTTGTTCGTTGTAAGTCTCTTGGTTGATATTGCTTCGCCTTAAGTTGATGACATTGCCTCAAAGGGGAAGGCTTTTGGCAGCCTCCTTTGTTTGCTCCGCAACAGTTTGTCCATTACATTTTTTCACCATCTCACCGCCCCTTTTTGCGGCTGCGCTTGTTCTCATACATGATCTCGTCCGCGCGGCGGGCCACATCGTTGACGGTGCGGTCGTTCTGCGGATCGTACACCGCGATGCCCATCGACATATGCACCTGCTCCCACTTATTCTCGGTCGCCGCGGTGATCTCCGCTTTCATCTTTTCCAGCTGCCGCACGAGGGCTTCCCGGTTCTGGTAATCCTCATTGCGCAGGATCACGGAAAACTCGTCCCCGCCGATCCTGAACACGGGGCTGTGCTGGAACACCCGGCAGATCACCCGGCTGGCCGCTTTCAGATACTCGTCGCCCTTGTCGTGGCCGTATTGGTCGTTGATCTGTTTCAGGTCGTCGCAGTCAAACACGCCGATGGCAAACGCCGCCTGCCCATGGCTGACAATCAGTTTTTCCTGCATTTCCTCCAGGGCCGACGAGAAGGCCCCCTTGTTCTTGACGTGGGTCAGCGCGTCGATATAAGCCTGACGGTTCAGGTCGCTGATATGATCCTTCATATGGCTGGACAGGCGCTTGAAGGTCTTGGTGAGGCGGCCTACCTCGTCGTCCCGCTCATAATCGAGCACGTAGTCATAGTTGCCCCGGTCCGCCTGCTCGGCCGCTTCGATCAGTTGTTCGAGGGGCTTTGTGACGCGCCGGGTGTGGAAGAACGCGAACAGGCACGAGGCGACCAGCACCGCCGCCGCGACGATCAGGATATCCCCGATCAGCTTCTGCCAGTCTCCCTCGGTCTCAGACTCCGGCACCGTGACGTTCAGCCGCATCCCATTGCTCAGCGGCAGCCACGCCGCCTCCTTTTCCTCGCCATGGTAGACATACCGGATGAAGGTTTTCTCCCCCGTAATATTCGCGGGAATTTCGGAATATGTATCCGGCGTCAGCTGGGTCACGTCGATGCGGGGATGATAAAACAGGTGTCCTTCTTTGTCGTTCAGGAAGGCGTAGCCGTTGCTGTAGAGGCGGATGCTGTCCACCTGCTCGGCCATGGTGGTGTAGTCGATCTCAATGCCCACGACCCCGACGAACGTTCCCCGCCAATAGATCGGAACGTTGTAGGAGATCACGCGTATACCCAGATTGTCCGTAATGTAGGGCGGCAGCCAGATGGCCTCGCCCTCGTGCTTGGGCACGGTGAACCACACCAGCTTCGACGTATCCGCGGTATCGTAAAGCGTAATGTCGGTCACCTCATGCTCCACAAAGCCGCCCCCGTCCAGATCGGTGAACCAAAAGCCCTTGACGGTCTGCGAAACCTCGGGATCGACGCGGTAGTAATACGTCAGCACGCCGTTGGTCTTGGAGGCCATTTCGTCAAAGTACCTGCTGACCCGGTCCATGTGGGCCTGCAGCCGCTCGTCCTCCAGGCCGTCCAGGTCCGCCTGCACAAAGGAAGCGACGCGGCCGACCGACTTCTGCACGCTGTTGAAGTAGTAGTCGAGGTTCCTCTCCCCCGTTTCGCACAGCAGCAGGAGCAGCTGGTCGGATTTATGGTGCTCGGTATTCCTGATAAAGACCACGCTGAGCACGGAAATCGCCGTCAGGGCCAGCGCCAGCACGCCAATCGTCAGCAGGGTAAATCTTGTTTTCAACGAGCGCATCGCTGTTTCACCTCATCGTATCATTCGTTTCGCGCCTTTGCCGGGGCGGTTCACCGATCTCCCAGCGTCTTTGACAGAATGTCTGTTTCAAATTCGGCGGGATGGAGCGGCTTGGAGAAATAATAGCCCTGAACCAGCGTGCAGCCCAGCTCCTTCAGCAGCCGGATCTGCGCCTCCGTCTCCACGCCCTCGGCAATGACCGGGAAGTTCAGGTTGTTGGCGATGCCCAGAATCAGCGCCACCAGCTGGATATCCTTCTGGTCGTTTTCGATATTCTGTACAAAGGTTCTATCCATTTTCAGCACGTCAACGGGCATGGCGGAGAGCATGTTCAGCGAGGAATACCCGGTGCCGAAATCATCCATCTCCACCGTAAAGCCCTTCCCCCGCAGGCGCTCCACGACGCGGATCACCTGATCCGAATTATCGGTGTAGGCGGTTTCCGTAACCTCCAGCTTGAACGCGTCGTGATCCAGCCCGTTCTCCCGCAGAATGCCGTCGAGCGTATCCATCAGGGCGGGGTCGAACACGTCCACGCGGGACAGATTGACGGAGACCGGAATCGTGACGCCGAACTGCGCCCGCCAGCGGGCGACTTGCCGGGCCGCCTGGGCCCAGACGTATTTGTCCACCTCGCCGATCTTCCCGTTGCGTTCAAAAAGGGGAATGAAGTCGTCCGGGGCGATCATGCCCAGCTCCGGGTGCTGCCAGCGGATGAGGGCCTCCGCGCTCACCAGCCTGGGCGGATCGGCCTGGATATCGTACTTGGGCTGGTA
>CADAKE010000119.1 GCA_902788445.1 uncultured Eubacteriales bacterium | reverse complement strand
TCCGCATGAAGCGGACTTGCGTCGATTGAGGCTGCGGACGGTTACCACCCTGGCGCAGGTCTGGGGGCGCGGAGCCCCCAGCGTATCCCTTTTTAGTTCCGCATTATGTGAATGGTAACGTTCATTCGCGCTTTCGCCCGGAACCCGCTCCATGATTTGGTTGAAAACAGGGAGTGAATATGCTATACTGTAGCCGTCTGTCCGGGAAAGACGGCAGACGCTTCGC
The DNA here is from genome assembly GCA_902788445.1 of uncultured Eubacteriales bacterium. GTDB lineage: Bacteria > Bacillota > Clostridia > Christensenellales > Aristaeellaceae > RUG563. The sequence goes on along the minus strand of CADAKE010000119.1, from coordinate 7,207 downwards.
AATACGCAGCAAGGAGGATTTTTCCATGCAGTACGGTTTCTTCGATAACGCCAGGCGCGAATATGTGATTACCGATCCCCGCACGCCCATGCCGTGGGCGAATTACCTGGGTTCTCCCGAATACGGGGCCATCGTGACCCAGAACGCGGGCGGCTACAGCTTCGTCAAATCCGGCGCGGCGGGACGCATCCTGCGCTATATGTTCAACCAGTTCGACGAGCCGGGGCGATATATCTACCTGCGCGATGAAGAAACCGGCGACTTTTGGTCCGCCTCCTGGCGGCCTGTGGAAAAGCCTTTAAAAGAATATGACACCATCACCCGCCACGGCACCAGCTACACCGAGATCGAAAGCGAATACAGCGGCATCGCGTCCAAGGCGCTGTACTATGTACCGCTGGACGCGACGCACGAGGTGTGGCGGCTGACCGTCACCAACAACAGCGACGAAGTAAGGAAGCTCGGCGTGTTCGGCTACTGCGAGCTGACCACGGAGAGCTTCTATACCCAAGACCTGGTGAACATGCAGTACACCCAGTTCATCACCGTGACCGAGTTCCACAAAGACCATATCCTGGAGCGCATCAACCAGTTCTGCCATGTGAACCCGGACGGCAGTAACGGCAGCGAGCGCTTCTTCGGCCTGGCCGGAGCGCCAGTGGAAAGCTATACCGGGCGGCGCGAGCGCTTCCTGGGCCTGAACCGGTTCAACGCGCCGAAAGGCGTGCAGGACGGACGGCTGGACAACAGCCTGAACTTTAACGGCAATCCCTGCGGCGCGCTGCATACAGTCCTCGAATTGCAGCCCGGCGAGAGCCGCACCGTCGCTTTCCTGCTGGGCCAGAAAACGGAAAAAGAAGCCGAAGCCCTCATGAGGCGCTACCGGGATACCGCCTACGTGGTGGACGCCGAGCAGCGCACGCTGATCGACTACTGGCATGGCAAGCTGCGGAACTTAACCATCCACACGCCGGACGACAACCTGAACACCATGGTGAACACCTGGAACGCTTTCCAGTGCTTCACCACCTTCGTCTGGAGCCGCGCGGCCAGCCTGATCTACTGCGGCGAACGCAACGGCTACGGCTACCGCGACACCGTGCAGGACATTCAGGGGATTATTCATCTTGACCCTGAAATGGCAAAAGACCGCATCCGCTTCATGCTCTCCGCCCAGGTGCACCACGGCGCGGGCTTGCCGCTGGTCAAGTATACCCACAACCCCGGCCATGAGGACACGCCCGAGCAGGAAAGCTATGTGAAGGAGACGGGCCATCCCGCCTACCGCGCGGACGATGCCATGTGGCTGTTCCCCACAGTGTATAAGTACATCGCGGAAACGGGCGACAAGGATTTCCTGAACGAGGTCATCCCCTTCGCGGATCACGACGAGGGCACGGTGATCGAGCATTTAAAGCGCGCGATTGATTTCACCATGCATCACCTGGGGGCCCACGGTATGCCCGCCGGGCTGCACGCCGACTGGAACGACTGCTTAAAGCTGGGGGCCCAGGGCGAAAGCAGCTTCGTGGCGTTCCAGTTCTATATGGCGCTGCGCCAGCTGGACGAACTGCTGCCCGACACCGACGAACACAGGGAATACAAGACCTGGCTGAAAGAAACCCGGGCGAACCAACTCAAGCTGATCAACGAGCACTTCTGGGAGGACGACCGCTTCCGCCGGGGCTACACCCAGGACGGCGCGGTGATCGGCTCCAAGCACGACCCCGAAGCCGCCATGTGGCTGAACCCGCAAAGCTGGTGCGTCATCTCCGAAGCCGCCACCAGGGAACAGGCGGAACAGAGCATGGAAACCGTGTATCAGCTTTTGAACACGCCCAACGGCATCGAGCTCATGGCCCCCTGCTACCGGCAGCACGCCTTTGACGGCGCGGCCATGCTGCTCTTTAATCCCACCACCAAGGAAAACGGCGGCATCTTCTGTCAGGCCCAGGGCTGGGCGATTTTGGCGGAAGCCCTGCTGGGCCACGGCGACCGGGCCTTTACCTACTTCAAGGAGTCCTGCCCCGCTGCGTACAACGACCGGGCCGAGATCAGGGAAGTGGAACCCTACGTCCACTCCCAGTTCATCGAGGGCCATGAAACGCCCCAGCCCGGCCGCGCCCATGTGCATTGGCTGACCGGCACCGCGTCCACCGTTATGGTGGGCATGGTGGAGGGCATCCTGGGCCTGCGGCCCACGCCCGACGGCTTGCGCGTTTCTCCCGCCATCCCCGCCGCCTGGGACGGCTTCACCATGGAAAAGACATTCCGGGGCAAGCGCCTCCACATCCGCGTGGACAACAGCGCCCACCACCAGGGCGGCCAAAGCAAGACCCTGCTCAACGGCAGGGAAATCCCCGGCGGCCTGCTGACCGACGATTTGCTTAAGGACGGCGACCAAATCACCGTCGTCATGTAACGCAAAAACAAACGAACCGCCAGGCCAAAATGCCAGGCGGTTCTTTTGCTAACGGCTGAGCCACAAATCCACTTTTTCAAACGCCGGACTCAGCAGTTTATCCAACGGCTTTTCCAGCAGATGCTTGCGCAGAATGTCGATCAGCGCGCAGGCCAGATACAAAATCAGCGGCGTAAGCAGCGCGGTCTTCCAGAAATCAGGCGTCTGGCACGCCCGCCATACAGAGAACCATTGCCCCCAGATCATCCCGCGCAGCAGGCTGTGGTCGTGAATAAGATACACGCCGAAGGACGCGCCGGAGAGCAGGGCCAGGAAGCGGCTGGACTTCACCTTGATGCCCGCGAAGAACAGGAACAGGCCGCAGGAGCAAAGCAGTTGGGGCACGGTGTTCTTGTCCGCGAAGAAGTTTTGCCTGCTGCCCACGCGCTGGAACAGATCGACATGGGCGCTGCCCCACAGGCACAGCCACGCGATCAGCGCCACCATGCTCAGGAACAATGCTCCTTGCAGCGGCACGCAGCGGAACAGGCGGTTGGGGTACTTGCGGAAATACGCACCCAGCACATACAGGAAAAAGAACCAGGTCAGCTGATGGAAATACTGGGAGGACGGGTTCTGGAAGGTGATTGTCGGAATGACCGAAAGATAGACCGCCGAGACAATCAGAATACCCAGATGCGCGTGCTTGCTCAGTTTTTTTACCGCGGGCTGCAAAACCGGCAGCGCCGCGTTCAGCGCCAGGTACATGGTCACGAACCAGTAGGGGCTTCGGGTGACGATCAAAGCGGAATTGACAATCGTTTCATCCGTCACATCCTGCCGCCATCCGGCGAATTTCACCAGCAGCGTCAGTCCAACGGAATAAAACAGCGTTTGCAGCACCGTCAGGAAAAAGCGCCGCGCCTTGAACGGGGCCAGGAAATACCCCGTAATCATCACGAAGCAGTTGACCCCCGTCATGCCGCCCGCGAACAGGAACGTGGCCAGCGTCTTGTTTTCCACGTCCGGGCTTTGCATCGCCGCGCCGTGCCATGCCAGGTGATGGGCCAAAATCAGCAGCATACACACGACGCGCAACAATTCAATATTGCCCTCCCGGGGCTTTGCTTCCGGGAGGGCATTTTCTTTCACATGCTTCATCCGATCTTTTCTTTGAAGCCCATGTACTTGCGCAGGACTTCGGGGATGCGGATGGTGCCGTCGGCTTGGAGGTTATTTTCCAGGAACGCGATCAGCATCCGGGGCGGGGCCACGACGGTGTTGTTCAGGGTGTGGGGCAGGTACTTTTTGCCGTCCGCGCCCTTCACGCGGATTTGCAGGCGGCGGGCCTGGGCGTCGCCCAGGTTGGAGCAGCTGCCCACTTCAAAGTATTTCTGCTGGCGGGGGCTCCAGGCTTCCACGTCGCAGGACTTCACCTTCAGGTCGGCCAGATCGCCGGAGCAGCATTCCAGCGTGCGCACGGGAATATCCATGCTGCGGAAGAAATCGACGGTGTTCTGCCAGAGCTTGTTGTACCAGTCCATGCTGTCCTCGGGCTTGCAGACCACGATCATCTCCTGCTTCTCGAACTGATGGATGCGGTACACGCCGCGCTCCTCGATGCCGTGGGCGCCCACTTCCTTGCGGAAGCAGGGGGAATAGGAGGTCAGGGTCTGGGGCAGCTCGGATTCATCCAGGATCTGGTCGATGAACTTACCGATCATGCTGTGCTCGCTGGTGCCGATCAGGTAAAGATCCTCGCCCTCGATCTTGTACATCATGTTTTCCATTTCGGCGAAGCTCATCACGCCGTTCACCACGGCGCTGCGGATCATGAAGGGCGGCACGTAGTATGTGAAGCCCCGGTCGATCATGAAGTCGCGGGCATAGCTCAGGATGGCGCTGTGCAGCCGGGCAATGTCGCCCTTTAAATAGTAGAAACCGTTGCCGGAGGTGCGGCGGGCGGAATCCAGGTCGATGCCGTTCAGGCGCTCCATAATGTCCACGTGATAGGGGATTTCCCAGGCGGGCACCACGGGCTCACCAAAGCGCTCGTTCTCCACGTTCTGGCTGTCGTCCTTGCCGATGGGCACGGAGGCGTCGATGATGTTCGGAATCACCATCATGCGCTTCTTGATTTCCTCGGCGTATTCAGTTTCCTTCACTTCCAGGGCCGCCATCTCGTCCTGCATGTCCTTGACCTGCTGCTTGGCGGCCTCGGCCTCGTCTTTCTTGCCCTGGCCCATCAGCGCGCCGATCTGCTTGCTGATCTTGTTCCGCTGGGAGCGCAGGTAATCCGCGCGCTGAATGGCTTCGCGGTTTTTCTTGTCCAGTTCCAGCACTTCGTCCACCAGGGGCAGCTTGGCGTCCTGGAACTTTTTCTTGATGTTCTCTTTCACCAGGTCGGGGTTCGTGCGAATGAGGTTGATGTCGATCATGGGAGGCGCTTCCTTTCTTTATTTGACTTTCATAGCAGAGGGGGATGAATTCAGTGTACAGAGCGCAGAGTACAGAGTTCAGATTGATATACTCGGTGAATCAGCGCAAATCTGAGCTTGATCACACAATATTATCTGCACTCTGTACTCTGTACTCTGAACTCTGCACACTCGCCTTTCATCCTCTTCCCGAAACAAAAGACGCTGCAATTGTTTCTGGATAATAAAAAACCTCCTGCCCCATCGTCTGGGACGGAAGGATTCCGCGTTGCCACCCAGCTTGCGCAAACAGTCCGCCTGCGCCGCTCGTCCGCGCTGTATGGGGCGCTCCCCGGCGATTCGTCATCGCCCGCTCCGGGGTGGATCGCAATTCCCTCCAACTGCCTTGCACCGCCCGGCAGTTCTCTGACTGGAAGCGTCCTTGCCATTCCCCTTCATTGCGGCTTTCCTATCATAGCACCATTTTGTTTGAATTGCAAGGGAAAAATCTTGAAGGAAAAGGAAAAATGAGTTATACTATTATCGTAGGCTTTGTAGCTGTCCAACTATGCTGATATAAAAAACGGAAGTAACAATGTCATCCTGAGCGTATCCGGACGCGAAGGATCTCCTTGCTGGACGTTTGTCGGACAGCATGGGAACATTACGAGGGAGATCCTTCGTGCTCGCTTCGCGAGCCTCAGGATGACAGTTGTACTTTTACTCTTTAAAGCAACTTGAGTGAACAGTTACATCTTTCTGATGAGAAATTAAGGAGGCTTTCCCATGAAGTTTGCCATCGCGTGCGACCCGGCGGGCGTGCCGCTGAAGGAGCCGATCAAGGAAACATTAGCTGAATTGGGCATCGAAGTGGAGGACTTTGGCATCAATGAGGGCGACCCCAGGGACTATCCCATCTTCGCCGTCCGTGCCGCCAACGCGGTGGTGAACGGGGACTGTGACCGGGGCATCATCCTGTGCGGCACGGGCGTGGGCATTTCCATCGCCGCCAACAAAGTGAAGGGCATCCGCTGCTGCTGCTGCTCCGACGCTTACAGCGCCAAGATGAGCCGCGCCCACAACGACGCCAACATGCTGGCCCTGGGCGGCCGCGTGATCGCGCCCGAACTCGCCAAGCTGATCGTGGAAATCTGGGTCAAAACCCCCTTTGAGGGCGGACGCCACCAGCGCCGGATCGACATGTTCTCCCTGATTGAAGAAGGGAAACCGATAGAGTGATGGCAAAGCAAGAGAAAACAAACGTCATGCGCACACTGGAACGGCTGAAAATCCCGTACCAGGAGCATTTTTACGGCGACACGGACGCCATCAGCGGGGTGGAGGTCGCCGCCGCGCTGGGCGAGGACCCGGCACGTACCTTCAAAACCCTGGTGACCGTAGGCAAAAGCAAAACACATTACGTGTTCATGATTCCCGTCGCGGAAGAACTGGACCTGAAAAAAGCCGCCGCCGCGGTGGGGGAGAAGGCCATCGAAATGCTGAAAAGCAAGGAACTGCTGCCGCTGACCGGTTACGTCCACGGCGGCTGCTCGCCCATCGGGATGAAAAAGCAGTTCCGCACCGTCATCCACGAAACCGCCCCGCAATACGAAACCATCCTGTTCAGCGCGGGCAAGATCGGCTATCAGGTGGAATGTACTCTGGATGGCCTCCGAAAAGCCGTGCCCGTGGAAACGGCGGACGTGATCGTCTAAAAAACTTCTAAAAAACTGAAACAGAAAAAAACCAGAAACCGTAAAAAAGGATTGACAAAGCCCCCTCAAACAAGGTATAATATGACCCGGTCACGATTGGAGGGATGGATTTGCTGCTGGATGTTTCACGCGCGATGCGCCAGCCCGGCGAACCGATTCCCTTTGAGCATCGTGACGAAATCCCGCCCCAGGAAATCCTCGGCGAAACGGTCACGTTCGACGACGTTGTCCTGCGGGGGCACTTCTCCGGCGCGGAGGACAACCTTCGCCTCTGGGGCACGCTCACCTGCACCGCCCACGGCCATTGCGCCGGGTGCTTAAAGCCGGTGGATTACGCGGTGGAGGTTCCCTTTGACGAGAACTTCGTGCGCATGACCCGGTTCAACCAGCAGGAGGAGACGCCCGACGGGGAAGAAAGATGGATGTACGAGGGCTCGAAAGTGGAGCTTTCCCATCTGTCGATGACTTTGGCGGTGCTCGATCTGCCGATACGCTTTGTGTGCGGCGACGATTGCCCGGCGCTTGCCGCGCTGCCGTCAGAGGAAAACTATTCTGCGAATGCTTGCCAGAAGGATATGCCCGACCAGCATCCTTTTTCGGCATTGCAGCAATTGCTGACAAAGGATCAGGAGGTGTAATTATGGCTCTGCCCAAAGGAAAAGTATCCAAGGCCC
>CADAKE010000118.1 GCA_902788445.1 uncultured Eubacteriales bacterium | reverse complement strand
CACCAGCAGCACCACGATGATGATGAGCAGGTTGATGGCGTTGCCGAACTGGGCCCAGCCCTTTTCGGAATACTGCATCAGCATGGTGGTGAGGATGGTATTGCTGGTGGGCACCAGCAGAACGAACAGGGACAATTCGCGCATGCAGCTGACCATGGGCAGCAGATACCCGCTCAGGAAGCTGCTCTTCTGGATGGGGAAAATCACCCGCAGCATCCGCTTCCACCAGGGCACGCCGGTGATCACCGCGGCTTCCTCGATTTCGCCGCTCAATTGCAGCATGGCGTTCACGCCGGAGCGGGAGGCGAAGGGCAGGTATTTCACCGATCCCACCAGCCCCAGCAGCAGGAAGCCCCGCAGCCACGGGATCTTGGAGCTCATGGCCAGGTAAATGGCGCCGAAGGCCAGGGAGGGCATCAGGTACGGGAAGAAGGAAAGACTGTTGACCCAGCTTGCCAGCTTGCTGCCCCGGCGCTTCGCCACGCCGTAGCCCACCAGGATACCGCAAGTGCCCGCCACCAAGGCGCATGTAACGGCCAGGCCCAGGCTGTAGCCCAGGGCGTTCCAGACCTTGGGGTTCAGCAGGATGCCGGTGGAATCGCCCTGATCCAGGCGCTCGGAAAGGTTGGTGCCGATCCAGAAATCCAAGGTCATGTTAGAAAGGCTGTAATCCCCGGCCTTGATGATGATGGACTCCATGGCGAACGTGACCAGCGGCACCACCGCCACCAGCAGCAGCACGATCACCAGGATGATCGCCACAGGCCGGTTGGCCTTGCCCAGATTGATCTTGCTGATCTGGCCGGACTTGCCCGTAACGGTGGTGAACTGCTTGCGGCTGTTGGTGACCCGCTGGTTCAAAAGCAGGATCGCCACGCCGAAGAGGATCATCACGCCCACGATGATGTACGCCTGGCCCGGGTAGCTGTCCATCAGGGACTTCATTTTGGTGGAAAGCACGTAGTAGCGCACCGGGGAACCCAGGAACACGGGCACGGAATAGGCGCTCATGGAGCTGGCGAACACCAGCAGGAAGGTGCTCAGCATAGCAGGCTTCACGATGGGCAGGGTGATGCGCCAGATGATGCGGGGGCGGCTGGTTTTCAGGATCGTCGCCGCCTCCTCCAGGTTGGCGTCCATGTTCCTAAGGATGCCGCCGATCAGGATATAGGCAAACGGCGCGTAATGCAGCCCCAGCACCAAAGCGATCGGGAACGCGCCGTACACGAACCACTCCGGCATATAGATGCCGAACACCGCGGCCATGATGCCGTTGGAGGTTTTGAGGCCGATGTTCACGTTCTTAAAGAAGGTTTCCCAGAACAGCGCCAGCGTCCAGGAGGGCATGATGTAGGGGAACGTGAACGAACAGCGCCAGCGTCCAGGAGGGCATGATGTAGGGGAACGTGAACACGGCGGACACGAACTTTTTGTATTTCAGGTTCGTGCGCGTGACCAGGAACGCTACCACGCCGCCGAACAGAATGGCGATCAGCGACGAGGCCAACGACACGATCAGCGTGTTTAAGAAGGGCTGGTAAAACTGGATCCAGCTGTAATCGTTTTCCGCCGTGGCGAACAGGCGCTGGAAATGGTAGAAGGAAAAATCCCCCGCTGCCCTGGCTTCGCGGCCCACGTGGATGGTCACCGTTTCCATCAGCATCGTCACCAGCGGGTACAGCGTCAGCACGACCAGGGTGCACAGAAAAATCAGCAGGATCACGTTGGCGGGCTTGGAAAACCACGCCCGCACCCTGCCCTTCACCCGGTTCATGCGGATGCTCCGGTCAATGGTTTGCTGCATTTCAATCCTCCCCTCAGGTGGGGTGTAGTGGAAGTTCCAAGTTATAAGTTCCAAGCTCTAAGTTCCAAGTTCTAAGCTATTAAGCGAATCCATCCTTGGAGTCGAACATTGGAGCAATTGGCTTGGAACTTAGCGCTAAAAAACAAAAGACCGACGGAACGGGCAAAACCGTCCCGCCGGGCAGATCATTGTATCCCGGGGAAGTATGAAGGGGTTCGCAAACCCCTTCATCAATAATCCGCAGGCGGCGGCATGTACGTCGCCGAGGAGCAACCGTAGGTTGCTTCCGCTATCAATTTGCGGCCGTAAAATGAGCGTTTCCGAAGGAAATGCCATTTTACAGCAAATTGATGGATCGAATGAAAGGACAATTCATTGGCCTTTCATTCGCGTGGTGTCGGAGACACCACGTTACTGCTGGCAGTGCTGCAAAATGAAGTCTTCCACTTCAAAGCTCTCCAGGATGTATTCCGCGTCCTCCATCACCAGGGTGTCCTTCCACACGTCCTCTCCAGGATGTATTCCGCGTCCTCCATCACCAGGGTGTCCTTCCACACGTCGATGGTCAGGTCGCCTTCGTTGACGGTGATGGCGGGGTTGGGGGAGTACGCGCCGATGCTCTTGCCCCAGGGCTGGAAGCCTTCCTGAGTCATCAGGTACTCGATGAACAGCATACCGGTGTAGGGCCGGGTGGCCTTGGTGTTGATCATGGTGTACATGGGATACATGAATCCGGCGAAGGGCTCCACGGCGTAACCGTTGGCGGAAGCGTCGTACTGGGCCACGGTCAGGTTATCGGTCAGCACGGAGGAAGAGCGCAGCTTGGAAAGCACGAACAGGCCGATCTTGCCCGCGGCGGTTTCCTGGCTCACTTCTTCGGCGATGGAGGTGTCGGACTTGCCGAAGGTCACGTTGTCCAGGAACTCAGCCACCCACTTGTAGCCCGCGTTCTTGTATTCGCCCAGGTCGATGTCCTCGCCCTTCCAGGCCTTGTAGGCGTCGGCCAGCTTGGCGGCCCATTCGTCCTTGGTGCACATCACCAGGAAGTTCATGTTGACCTTTTCGCTTTCGGGGTTCTTGAAGATCACGTTGCCCTTCATTTCGGGAGCGGTCAGTTCCCACACGTTCTTGATGGCGGGCACGTTCTCGCCCAGGTTGTTGTAGATGAACAGCTTGTTGATGTACTGGTGCACCAGGGCGGGCTGCTGGTCGGCTTCGTCCAGAACGCCCTTGACTTCCGCGGGCACGAAGTTGATGACCAATCCTTCGTCGATGGCGTCGGTCAGCTGGGCGCCGTCCTGAATCAACACCATGTCGGCGGCGCCGTTGCCGTTTTCACTGCGCAGCTTGGTGTAGATTTCCTGGTCTTTCAGGTTGTTGGATTCAAAGGGAATATCGTACAGCGCGGCAAATTCTTCCGCGGCGGTGGTGATGCGGCTGGTGTTGCCGTACACGACGAAGGTGCCGGTTTCTGCCTTGGCTTTTTCGACCAGTTGTTCATGGGTGAGGGCTTCGCCCGCTTCCACGTCGGCTGCCACGTCCGCCAGCGCGGGCAGGGCGCACAGCGCCATCATCAGCGCCAGAACAATGCACAAGAGTTTCTTCATGGGAATGCCTCCTTTTAATGAAATAATACGGTCTATCTTCCTCGCGCCTCGCGCGTGAAGGTACGAAAAATGGGTTTTATGGAATTGGGCTAACCGGATTATACCATCTTTTCCTCTGAAAAGCAATACTGCCGTTTGATTTTCTTCTTTTCAACCGCCCTGCTCCTGTGGTATACTTGGCAGCGGAACATGCGTACCGGGAGGGATTTTGATGGAATACATCGCCACCGCGGCGTTCGGGCTGGAAGGGCTGGCGCGGCGGGAGCTTTATGATCTGGGCATCGAAGCGAAATGTGAAACGGGCGGGGCGCGGTTTTCAGCCTCGCCGGAGGAAGCGTTCAGGGCCAACCTGTGGCTGCGGACGGCGGACCGGGTGCTGCTGGTCGTGGGCGAAGGAAAAGCGCTCAGCTTTGAGGATTTGTTTCAGCTTGTTTTGAGCCTGCCCTGGGAGGACTATCTGCCCAAGAACGCGCGGTTCCCGGTCAGCGGCAAGTGCGCCAGGAGCCAGCTCATGAGCGTGCGCGACTGCCAGGCCATCACGAAAAAGGCGATCGTGGAGCGATTGAAGCGCTGCTACAAAACCCAGTGGTTTCCGGAGGACGGGCCGGAGTATCCCATCGACGTATCCATTCATGGCGACGTGGCCCGGCTGACCCTGGACACCAGCGGCGTGGCGCTCAACCGCCGGGGCTACCGCACCTGGAACGGTGAAGCGCCGCTCCGGGAAACGCTGGCGGCGGCGCTGGTGACGCTGTCGCCCTGGGGGGAGGACATGCCGCTGTGGGACCCCTGCTGCGGCACGGGCACGCTGCTGATCGAGGCGGCGTACAAGCGCGCCAACCGCGCCCCCGGACTGACGCGAAGTTTCGTCTGTGAAAGCTGGCCGAGATTCCCGAAAAAGAAAATGGACGAAATCCGGCGGGAAGCGGAAGCGCGGTTCGATCCGTCGCGCATCGGCATGATCGGCGGCAGCGACATCGACCCCGAAGCGCTGACCCTGTGCAAGCGCCACATCAAGCAGGCCGGGCTGGCGGGGAAAATCACAGTGATGCAGAAGGATTTGAAAGACCTGCAATTGGAAGCCGCCTCTCCCCTCTTTCTTTTGAATCCGCCCTATGGCGAGCGCCTCAGCGACAAGAAGAAGTGCGAGGCGCTGTACCGCGATTTACGCGCGCTGTCTGACCGCCACCCCGGCAGCCGTATGGGCGTCATCACCGCGCACACCGGCTTTGAACGCTGCTACGGCAAACGCGCGAAGCAGAAACGGCGGCTGTACAACGGGCGGCTGGAATGTGAGTTTATGGTGTTCTGAGGGACGGGGCGAAGGAACAATGGTTATAAGCAACAATACCATCTAACCGTAGGGGCGGATATTATCCGCCCGCTTCCTAAATAACTGGATTGCCTGATATTTCATACATTCGCATATTTCCACAATACGGGCGGATACTATCCGCCCCTACAATTGGTTGGCTTTGTTGCTTAATGCTCCCTTTCGACACAACCCAAAAGTGGAGATCAACATGACGTTTCTATATACAACAAAAGAAATGGAAAAACAGAAGCGCCGCGCGGCGTGGAGCGGCGCGGCGGCATGGAGTGTTTTAGCGCTGGGCTGGGCGGCGTGCGCGGCGCTGTGCTTTTTTGTTCGCACGGCAAACGCGCGGCGGATGCTGTTTGTAATCATCGGTTTGGCCACAGTGTCCGGTTGGATTTTCATCCTGCTGCGCCAGATGGTGTATCTGCCCGCCCAGGCGGAGCAGCGGCACATGGCGAGCATCCTGTCGGAAACGGCGGAAGAACACGCGGGGACGCTCCGCCTCTCCCCCGGCGCGTTTCAAATTCCCAAAGGCATCGCGGTGCGGAAAGCGTCCTTGTCAGAGGATGGGAGAACAATCACGCTGAACATCGACGCGAGGCTGAACAAGCGCCTGCCGCCGGACGGCACAGCGGTGCGCGTGCTGACGGTGAGAAAGTACATCACGGCGTTCGAGGTGCTGCATGAATAAATTCAAAAAGCTGCTGTCGCTGGTTCCGGCGCTGGTGCTGTGGCTGATGCTGTCGGTGCTGGTGTGGGGCTTTGTGTTCACGCGCATCATGGACACCGACGCCGCCCACAAGCTGACCCTGTTCGTGGACGCCGAGGTCACGGACGGCACGGCGCTGGCAGTGCGCCTGGAAGAAGAATTGGGCGGGAACATCCGCATGGTGAAGGCGCGTCCGTTTTCCTACGCCATGCTGGACGGGGCGCAATTGCAGGCCGCCGACCTCTTCATCATCCGCGCCGACCACATGGAAACCTATGGGGGTTGGCTCGCTCCGCTGCCGGAAGAAGCGCGGGGAATCGGACGGGAATACATCCGGGACGGCGCTGCCTGGGGCATTCTGGCGTATGACGCGGAAACGCGCTCGGGCATTGCTTCCGGTTCTATCAACTATCAGCCGCCGGGCGAACCGGAGAGCGATTATTACCTGTGCTTCGGCAGGCAATCCCTGCATGTTCCGGGCAATCCGGACGCGGTGGACAATGCCGCGCTGGACGCCGTCGGGCTGCTGCTCGAAATCAATTGACGCTTCCTGCCGTTCGTCGGCGCGGAAGGATACCGCCCTCAAAGGCCGCTGCCGCGGAAAGCAGCGGCTTTTTTATTGTCCGAAAACGACGCGCCGCGCAGGCTCCCCAGCTGTCCCAAATGACGAAATTTCCACCATTCTGTTGACACAGAGCGCAAAAAACGGTATAGTGAATAGCAGGAATTGTTTTCTTTATTTTGATTGCTGCGGGGGATGAATATGACACTTGGCGATATGGTAAATGTGCTTCATGCCAAAGTATTGGTGGGCGAAGAAAAGCTGGACACGCCGGCCCTGACGGCCTGCTGCTCGGACTTGATGAGCGACGTGCTGGCGTTTGTGAACGAAAAAACGGTGCTGATTACGGGCCTTACGAATCCCCACGTACTGCGCACGGCGGACATGCTGGACTTGAAATGCCTGGTGTTCGCCCGGGGCAAGGTGCCCACGGACGATATTTTAGAGGGCGCGGAGGATCAGGGCCTGGTAGTCATGACCACCAAGGTGACGGCGTTCACCGCCTGCGGCCTGCTGTATGAAGCGGGGCTTCGCGGCGTGCCCATCGAATGGCCGGAGGGAGAGGAAGGATGAGCAGCTTTATTCACGCCGAATATCCCGTGGCAAAGGGCGATTACACCCGCGCCGGGGAAGCGTCCACAGACATCAAGCGCCGCCTGCGTCAACTGGGCGTGGGCAGCAATGTGATGCGCCGGGTGGCGGTCGCCTCCTATGAAGTGGAGCTGAACCTGGTTATTCACTCCGACGGCGGCAAATTGACATTGGACGTGGACACCGACGGGGTGCTGCTGGTGTCCGAGGACGTGGGCCCCGGCATTCCGGATATTTCCATGGCCATGCGGGAGGGCTATTCCACCGCCAGCGAGGAGGCCCGCTCCCTGGGCTTCGGCGCGGGCATGGGCCTGCCCAACATGAAGCGCAACGCCGACGAATTCGACATTCAAAGTGAAGTGGGCAAGGGGACGCGCATCAGTATGCGCTTTCACTTAGCCTGAGAAAGGCGCGAGCATGGAACAGACAACCAACCGCTACCATTCCGTCCGCCTGGACGTGACCCGATGCAAGGGCTGCACCAACTGCTTAAAGCACTGCCCCACCGAGGCCATCCGCGTGCGCGACGGCCGGGCGCATATCATTGACGAGCGCTGTATCGACTGCGGCGAGTGCATCCGCATCTGCGAATACCACGCCAAGGTGGCCGTGACGGACAATCTGAGCGCCATCAAGGGCTTCCCCCACGCCATCGCCCTGCCCGCGCCCAGCTTGTACGGCCAGTTCAAGGAGATCAAGTCCATCAGCCCCGTGCTGGACGCCTTGAAGGCCATCGGCTTTGAGGAAGTGTTCGAGGTCGCCCGGGGGGCCGACGTGGTGAGCCGCGCCATCAAGGAAAAGCTGCGGGAGCCCGGCCTGCCCCGGCCCCTCATTTCCTCCGCCTGCCCGGCGGTGGTGCGGCTGATTCAGGTGCGCTTTCCCGACCTGATTCCCCACATCGTGGATATCCGCCAGCCCATCGAGGTGGCGGCGGAAATCGCCCGGGATGAATTCTGCCGCAAGCACAACTGCCCGCCGGAGGACGTGGGCGTGTTCTTTATCACGCCCTGCCCCGCCAAAATGACGGCCATCCGCTCGCCCATCGGCCAGCAGAAGTCCGCCGTGGACGGGGCCATTTCCGTGATGGAAATTTACGGAAAGCTCATGCCCCACATCGGCCGCATCCTCACCAACCCGACCCAGCCCTCCTCCACCATCTACGGCGTGCGCTGGGCCGCCAGCAGCGGCGAGGCCGACGCGGTGTGCCCGGACAATTCCCTGGCCGTGGACGGCATCCAGAACGTGAGCCGCGTGCTGGAAGAAATTGAAAACAATATGCTCAGCGACCTGGTGTTCTTCGAGGGCAACGCCTGCACCGGCGGATGCGTGGGCGGGCCGCTGAACTTTGAAAACAACTATGTGGCGAAAAACGCCATCCGCAAGCTGAGCCGCGCCTGCTCCCGGGAGCATCCCACCGAGCACGTGCCCGCGTCGATGATGACCAAGTATCCCCTGTACTTCGACGCGACCATCGAGCCCAACCCCGCCATGAAGCTGGACGACAACATCGTGGAAGCCATGAAGAAAATGTCGCGGATGAACGCCATCCTGGACGGCCTGCCGGGCTACGACTGCGGCTCCTGCGGCTCGCCCACCTGCCGCACCTTCGCCGAGGACATCGTGCGCGGCAATTGCAGCGAAATGGACTGCATCCATAAGCTGAAGGATCAGCTGAAAATCATGGCCGAGCGGATGGTCGAACTGGCGCAGACCAGGCGGGAGTAAAGGGCACTTTAAGTAAGAAAAGGCATTAGGCAATAGGCATTAGGCATTAGTAAATAATGCTCGACAATATCGTCACGAAACGTCGGTTTCACCTTTTTCCTACTGCCTATTGCCTAATGCCTAATGCCTTACAATGCCCCTTACCTGAAATAACCCAAACCGAAAGCAGGTGACGATCATGCGGAGGCTTTTATGCGCGCTCATCGTGCTGGCGCTGCTTTGCCCCTCAAGCCTGGCGGAAGCGAACGACAGCGGGGTGGATGATTTGAACCGGGTGTTTTATGAAATCTTTGTCGGCTCCTTTTCCGATTCCGACGGCGACGGCGTGGGCGACCTGCGGGGCATCATCAACCGCATGGACTACCTGAACAGCGGCGACCCGGATTCCGCCGCCAGCCTGGGCGTGGAAGGGCTTTGGCTGACGCCCATTTTCGCCTCCCCGTCCTACCACAAATATGACGTGTCCGATTTCCGCGCGATCGACCCGGCGTTCGGTACGCTGGACGATTTGAAGGAACTGATCAGCCTGTGCCATGCCCGGGACGTGAAGCTGATCCTTGACCTGCCGATCAACCACACCAGCACCCAGCACCGCTGGTTCAGGAACTTCATCAACGCGCACATCATGAACAACCCGGACAACGCCTATTATGATTTCTACGTCTGGCTGCCCGCCGGTGAACGCGCCCCGGCGGGACGGAGGTTCGCGCAGTCGAAGGAAGCGAAGCTGCTCTACGAGGCGAACTTCTCCGACGGAATGCCGGAATTGAATTACGACCTGCCCGCGGTGCGCCAGGCCGTGCTGGACATTGCCCTGTACTACCTCGATCTGGGCGTGGACGGTTTCCGGTTCGACGCGGCGAAGTACATTTATCTGGGCGACAATCCCGCTTCGGTGGAATTCTGGCAGTGGTATGTGGGCGAACTGCGCAAAGTGAAGCCCGACCTGTACACCGTGGCGGAGGTCTGGGACGGCGAGGGCGTGATCGACCAGTACCTGACCGCCACCAACTGCTTCAACTTCACCACCAGCCAGCAGGACGGCCTGATCGCTGAAACAGCCAAGGCGGGCAACGTGAACCGCTTCACGGCGTACATCGAAAAGTACCAGCAGAAAATTGCCGGGCTGAACCCTTCCGCCATGAACATCCTGTTCGTTTCCAACCACGACATGGATCGGGCGGCGGGCTTCCTGCCCCTGTCCAACGGGCAGATGAAGATGGCGGCGAACCTGTACCTGCTCTCCCCCGGTTCGCCGTTCATTTACTACGGTGAGGAACTCGGCATGAAGGGCTCCCGCGGCGGCGCGAACACCGACGCGAACCGCCGCTTAGCCATGCTCTGGGGCGACGGCGACCCGGTGCGCGACCCGGAGGGAACGACTTACGACGCCAGCAAGCAAACCGCCCAGACCGCACAGGAGCAGCTTGGCAAGCCGGGCAGCCTGTTCAACTATTATCGGAAGCTGCTGCAAATCCGGAGAAACCATCCCGAAATCGCCCGGGGAACCTACACCGCCCTGTCCCTCGCGGACAGCAAAGCGGGCGGGTTCCTTTCCTCCTGGCAGGGCCGCACTGTCGCCGTGTTCCACAATACCACAACCAAGGATGCGCGCATTGACCTGAGTCAGTGCACCGACCTGCCGTTTGACACAGCCTGCGATTTCATCGGCATGGGAGAAGCGTTCCTCGAAGGCTCCGTCCTCACCCTCGAAGCCCAGACCAGCGCGGTATTGGTGATGGCGCAGGAATAACACAGGCATGAAAAAAGCGTCCCTGTTTTCTTCCGAAAGGAAGCGAACCAGGACGCTTTTTCTGATTTCATCTCAAACTTCCCACATGGGGAAACCGATCAAATTAGTCAACACTTACATATTATACTTCATCAGCGTTGTCTTTTCAATCTTTGTATCGTTTTTTTCAGGGCAATCGCTTATTGCAATTAAGTTACAAATCCGTTTCAATTTATGAATGATTTACAGGATGCGGGCGGATGATATCCGCCCCTACAATTACATGGTTTTTTATTTCCAGGTCTCACATTATTTCGTAAGCGATTGCCCTGCGTTTTTCTGGTCCGTTCGGTCATTCTATTCCGTTTCGTTTTTCTTCCCTGTAAAAGTGCGATCCATCGCTTTCTCAAATTGCCGCTCAAAGTTTTTGATTGCTTCCCGGCTCAGGCCGTCGTCGCTCAGCATATCGAAAGCGTGCATGTCGGTGTGATATACGTCTGCCGCCGCTTCAACGCCTGCGGCTTTCAGGTTCTCCACATACGCCAGTGTTTCAGCGCAGAATGGTTCTCCATCGCCGACAAAGGTGTAGCAGGGCGGCAGATGGGTGTAATTCGTTTGATGTGCCGGGGCGGCATAAGGCGATACGATTTTCTTGGCGTTCTTCCGCAGATACAGCCGCCATCCGAAATGATTCCTTCTCGTGTTCCACACCCTGCCATGGTTGTCCCTGGAGCTTTCTGTGTCGATGTTGCTGATCATGGGATACAGGGGCATCTGAAAAGCGACTTTGATTCCCCTGTCCCTTGCCATCATGCACACCGCCACGGCCAGCCCGCCGCCTGCGCTTTCCCCGCCCACCATGATTGGTTCCGGCTGCCTGCTCATATATTCCAGTACCTGATAACAGTCGTTCACAGCGGCGGGATAGGGCTTTTGCCAGGCCAGCCGGTAACCGGGAGAATAGACGGTGACGCCGTATTTTTTTACCAGATCAGCCGCTCGGCTCATGTACACCATTTCCTTCATGCCGGTGATGTATCCGCCGCCGTGAATCCAGAGGATGGAAACCGGAACGGAGGAACGGTGGGCAGGGCGGAGAATCAGCGTGGGGACTCGGCCTATCCTGATTTTCTGAACGGCGATCTCCTGATCCGGCTTCAATTTGATCTTCATCTGCTTTCCTCCATCACACAGCCAACAGCAAAACGATCAGAATCGCGATGGGCACGGTTACCGTGTCCCATTCCGAAGGGGAAAGCAGCTCTGTTCCCGCGCCGACGAAGGCGCCTGCCAGTATACCAGGCAGGATCATAGCGGACGGATATCCATAATAAAAGTGAAGCAGGAAAAATCCCACCAGGAAACTGGCAATCAGCATCGCCCCCGTGCCTTCCCAGGACTTCCTGCCGTTGACGAAGGCCACTTTATGCTTTCCGAAGGGAATACCGACCAGTGCGGCAGCGGCGTCGCCCACACCCCACATCAATATTGAGGCGGCGGCGACAGCAGGCTTTCCAAAGATTCCCCAGGCGACAGCGATCACAACCGCGAACATGAAGAACAGCATGAGCAGGCTTTTCTTGATTTCGCCCGGGTGCTTTTCAACAAACAATTTGGTATACCAGCTGGATTTTTCCAGCATAGCCAGCAGCGGATAGAGGGCCACGGCGATGATTACAGACGTGGCCGCCGCTGCCTGCCAGTTTTCCGCCGCGAGAAGCATCACGGTGAAGCAGCTGAACGCGACGATGTGCAGCAGCTTCCGGAACACAAACGAGGGCACTTTTGTCAGGAACCGTACAGGCAGCAGAATCAGCACGCAGGGAATGATATAGAGGATCAGCATACCCAGGCAGCGCAAAGTCTGCATGACCCAGGGAACAGCGGAAATCTGCGGCCAGAAATTGAGCAGCAGCATGGCCCCGCCCAGCACCGTCAGCACCGCGCCGGTGCAAAGGCCCACCGTGCGGTTGCTCACCCGGTTGGCAAAACGGGCGGAGATCAGGGAAGCGGCGGTCGCCACCGCGATGCACAGCAGCATCACGTCCCACTTTTCCAGCAGGATGGCCGGATGGATCAGGATATGGCTCACGGAGGCGATCAGCGCCGTGAAGGTCATGATGAAGGTGCTGGTGCCCACGGCGGTTTTCAGCTCCATCCCCAGGAACGCGGTGAACACCACCAGCATCATCATGCCGCCGCCCGTGCCCACAAAGCCGGTGCCAAAGCCGATGGTCAGGCCGAAGAACAGGGAAATCACGACGCCCTTCCAATCGAGCCTTTGCCCTTTCGCGGCGGTTTCCCTGCGGCTGGTGTCAGGCCTGATGAGAAAGCGGATACCGATACAGAAGGTCAGAAACAACGTGAACGTTCCTAAAACCACATTCCCCGCCAGGTATGCCACATAACTGCCCACGGTGCACATCGTGAGGATGCACGCCAGCATAATCCAGCCACGTTTCAAGTCGATGTTTTTGTGCTTGGCATAGGTATAGGTAGTGACAGCCGACCCTAAAATATCCGATGCCAGGGCGATGGCCGTGGCCTGATACGCGCCGGTCTCCCCCGCGAAGGACGGACACAGCACGATCAGGATGGGCACCATCACCGTGGCGGCGGACAGCCCCGCCAGCCCGGTACCAATGCCCGCTCCCAGCGACGCAAGGATGTACCAAATCCATTCCATTCTTTTTCCCGCCTTTACCATCTGTCTAACAAGTATCTGCTCTGCTGCCTGGGATTAGCGGAAACCGACGCCCTGAACCCCAGCCATACCACAGGATGGGCAGCTTCCACTTCTTCCCGATGATCTCCATGGCGTACAGGATGGGGCAGGGCGTTTCATAGATGTTTTCGTTTTCCGGCAGGGGACGGTTTTCTGTCATGGCGGCTTCCGATCGTACGCTTTCTGTACTGAAACAGAAAAAACTGCATACTTGTTTTCCTGATTCGTCTATTATAAAATACGCTCCGGGGATTGTAAAGCCCTTGAAGGAGGAATTACAGGGCAATCGCTTACGAAATAATGTGAGACCTGGAAATAAAAAACCATGTAATTGTAGGGGCGGATATCATCCGCCCGCATCCTGTAAATCATTCAT
>CADAKE010000117.1:6259-23770 GCA_902788445.1 uncultured Eubacteriales bacterium | reverse complement strand
CTGTGACAAAATGGTTACGAAGTCGAGAACAAGTGCGATCAATGTAGGGGCGGATATCATCCGCCCGAAAGAAACGGATGGCGGCAATCAGCATTTTCAAGGCTTGTATGACATTGTTTAGCGCGGGCGGATACTATCCGCCCCTACATACCTGGGATTTCTTGCAGCATACAATCTGTAAGCGATTGCCTTGCGGGGGACAGGCATTATTCTTCCGTCTTTAGCGCGGCGACCATATCAATATTCCGGTTTTTCCGCGCCACCATGAGGCCCACGGCCAGGGACACGAGGAAGGTAAGCAGAATGGAAATCAGGTAGGTCGCGGGGCCCAAGGCCAGCTTCATTTCATATTCGGAGGCCAGGGCGTCCAGCAGGTATTTCAGCACGCCGATGCCCGCCGGCAGGCCGATCAGGATGCCCAGGACGGACAGCCACAAATTTTGCCCGATCAGCAGCCGCGCGATGCGGCTGTTTTTGAAGCCGACCACTTTCAGCGTCGCCATCTCCCGGTAGCGCTCCGTGTAGCTCATCACGCCCAGGTTGTACAGCACCACGATGCCAAGGATCACCGCCGCCAGCACCAGCAGGTAAATCATGGTGTTCATGAGCTCCATGAACATGTTGAAGGAATCCATCACCGCCTGCTTGGTTTGGGTGTTCAGGATGTGCCGGTTCGCGGCAATGTCCGTCTGGTCGGTGAAAATGGAGCTGACGGTGTAGGAAATGTTTTCGGCGTCGGCATAAGCTCTGGTCATGACGACGCTTTCGCTGAGAGAACGCAGCACACCGGCCACTGTGACGGTATACTGTTCATCGCCGCCGTAAGGGGAGAAGGTGAGCGAATCGCCGGGCCGCAACGCAAATTCCTTGGCGATGCGGCCGCTGATATACGCGCCGCCGTCGGTCAGCGGGATCAGGTTCATGTTCTCATCCGCGAAGCGCACGCGATCATAGGCAATATTGTAGATTTCCAGGCCGAAACCCCGGTCGCCGATCTGGACGGAACGCTGGGCCACCCAGTCGCCTTCGTACTGCGCCGCGAGGGAGAGCGCTTCCTCGTTGGTGACGTTCTCCGTGTCCAGGTTGATTTTCACGGTATAGTTGTTCGCCTGGTCAAAGAACACGTCCACAAAAGCGTTGGCGGTGTCCTGCATCCCCAGGCCGCCCACCAGCAGCACCATGCAGCCGATCACCCCGAACAGGGTCATGCAGGTGCGCGACTTGTGGCGCAGGGTATCCCGCAGGTTCCATTTGGTGCCGAAGGAAAGGGCCTTGAATTGCTTGGTTTCCTCGATCAGCAGGTGCTTCATCCGCTTGGGGGTGTAGGGGCGCAGGGCGTCGGCGGCGGTTCCCTGGAGCATTTTCTTGACGGACAAAAAGCCGATCACCGTCAGGAACACATTGATCAGCACCAGCACCAGCCAGCAGAACCAGGGCACATACAGGTTCCAGGAGGGCATGTCGATATAGGTGCCCATGGCCCCGTCCGGGTTCATGATATACCAGCCCAGCAGATACCCGATGCCGATTCCCAGCGCGGTGCCGATCAGGCCGATCATCAGGGCGTAGGCAGTGTAGTGCCGCAAGATCCGCTTGTCCCGGAAACCGAGGGCTTTCAGCGTGCCGATCTGGGTTTTCTCGCTGGCGGTGATGCGGTGCATGGTGGTCACCATGGTCAGGATGGCGATGGCCAGGAACAGCACGGGCAGGATGGAGCCCATGGTCTTTCCTTCCTCCACTTCGCCCTGCGCCTCCGCCCAGGAGATCGTTTCTTCCTTGGAGAGCACCAGCAGCGTTTTGCCCAGCGCTTCATCCGCCGCCGCCACAAAGTCCGCCTTGGGCAAAGCGGATTTCACGTTGATCTGGAAATAAAAGGTATTCCCCAGCATCATCCGGAACAGCGCCGGGATGGCATTTTCCATCATCACGGGGGAGATGTAGGCGAAACCGTAGGAGGTATAATCCGGCATCAGCTGGGTTTCGTCCGGCAGGCAGATCAGGTATTTGCTGGCTTTCACCAGCCCCTTCACCGTGCCGCTGACCTCAATGGTTTTGTATACCAATGTCAGCGTGTCGCCCAGGGCAATGCCGTTGGCCTTGGCGTAGGAGTCCGACAGCCAGATGCCGTCCGGGTCGGCGGGGTCATAGGCTGCCCCCTGCATCACCAGCAGGCCGGACACGTTCGTGTTTTCGCACACCGTCAGGGCAATCACGTCGGAATCGTTCTTTACAGCGGTATTGACCGACAGAAAGCGCGTCGCGTCGTCCACGCCCTCGATGCCCAAGACGGCGTTCAGGTCTTTTTCCGTGAAGCCCTTTTCATTGTATACGCGATAGTCGGCAAACCCGGTGGCCTCGTAGATTTCCGCCGTATCCCGCTCCAGGCTGTACCATTCCATGTTGAAGCCCAGAAACACGCCCACGCCCAGGGCGATCATGATCACCATGGAAATGAACTGCGCCTTGTAATGCCACAGGGTGCGGAAGAGTTTTTTCAGCAGCATTACCAATCCACCTCTTCCACGGACAGCGGATTCGCCTGCTCCTCGCAGGACTGGATGCTGCCGTTTTTCACCCTCACCACCACGTCCGCCATCTTTGCGATGTTCTGGTTATGGGTCACGATGATGATGGTCTTTCCCATATCCCGCGCCATGGAGAGCAGCAGCTTTAGCACCATCACGCCGGTTTCGGAGTCCAGCGCGCCGGTGGGTTCGTCGCAGAGCAGGATCTTCGGGTTCTTCGCCAGCGCCCGGGCGATGGACACCCGCTGCTGCTCACCGCCGGACAGTTCGGAAGGAAAGTTGTGGATGTGGTCAAATAATCCGACGGCTTTCAGCATGTCGTGGCTGCTCAGCGGGTTCGGCGCGATTTCCTTCACCAGCGCCACGTTTTCAATCACCGTCAGCGTGGGAATCAGGTTATAGCTCTGAAACACAAAGCCCACCGTGGCGGCCCGGTAGTCCGCCAGTTCGTTGGCCGTCAGGGTGGAAATGTCCTTGCCGTCCACGGTGATTTTTCCTTCCGTGGGGCTGTCCAGCCCACCCAGCAGGTTCAGCAGCGTGCTTTTGCCCGCGCCGCTGGGGCCGAGCACCACGATGAATTTGCCTGCCTCCAAATTCAGATTCACATGATCCAGCGCCTTCTGCTCATGCTCCCCGTTTTTGTATATCCGCGACACGTCCTGGAACTGTACGATATTCATGATGGGAATCCCTCCTCGACCGTGATACAGGTTCATTGGCATAAGATGTTAGTTAAATTTAACTAACAAACGATTGCATCATACCACCAATGGCCGGATGTGTCAAGAAAGATACAGCAAAAAACGGAGAGGTTCCAGCGAACTTCTCCGTTCTTTCAGAAGCCAGAAAGATGTATGCAGGCTTTATGCTTCCGCCGCGTGCAGGATGACCCAGCCTTCGGGCGTCACTTCTCCTTGGGGCAGGCCGTGGAGCGCCGCGTTCATGGACGCGATGGCGACCTCGCACTGTTCGTCGCTGGGCTGGCGGGTGGTGAGGCGCTGCATTTGCAATCCGGGCCAGCGGAGCGCGCGGGTCAGGGGGGTTTCGGCGTGGGCCAGGGCCTTGAGCGCCTCATAGCTGATGCCCGCCACGCAGGGCAAAAGGATAATGCGGCTCAGCACGCGCAGCAGATAATGCGCGCCCAGGTCAAAACCAGTCAATTGCAGCACCAGCACGTCGATGATGGAATAGAAAATGATGCTCAGGAAGAACGTCAGCAGCAGGAAGCTGGTGCCGCAGCGGGGATGCAGCGTCGTGAACTGCTGGGCGTTCTTGGGCGTCAGCGGCAGGTCGTGCTCGTGGCAGTAGACCGTTTTGTGCTCGGAGCCGTGGTACTGGAAGGTCTTGCGCATTTCCGGGATGCGGCCCACAAAAGAGATGTAGCCGATCAGCAGGGCGATGCGCACGATGCCGGACACCAGGTTTTTGAGCAGCAGCGTGCCGCCGGTGGGATTCTGGGGAAACAGCAGGATAATCAGGTTGGGCAGCAGCACGAACAGGCCGATGCTCATGGCCAGCGCCATCACGATGGCGACGCCCATGACCACCTTGTCCACGTTCTTGCCCAGCTTTTCCGCCAGCCATTTTTCAAACTTGGTGGGTTCTTCCTCCGCTTCCTCGTTGCCGGACATTTTCATGCTGTCCTCCAGCACGCGCATCCCCAGGCCCAGCATCTGCACCATGTTCACCGCGCCGCGTATAAAGGGCTTGCCCATCCAGGGGTGCTTCTTGCTGGGGGCTTCATAATCCTCGCGCTTCACCACGATGTCGCCGTTGGGCCGGCGCACCGCCACGGCGATGGCATCAGGGCTTTTCATCATCACGCCGTCCAGCACCGCCTGGCCGCCAATGTCCACCCGGGGGCAAAGGGAACCGTTGTCTTCTTTTTTCTTCATTGCTCTGATCCTCGAAGTTAAATTGTTCTAACGATATTTTGACACAATTGCCGTAAAAATGAGAAAAGCAGCACCCACCACTTTCAGGCGGCACTGCTTTTATTGGGGTCACTGCATACCAAAGCGCTTCTTGAAGCGGTCGACGCGGCCGCCGGTATCCACCAGCTTTTGCTTGCCGGTGAAGAAGGGATGGCACTCCCTCAGTTCCTTCTTGGTGGAGCCGGTCTCGAAGGTCTCGCCGCACACGCAGCGCACGATGCACTTCTCGTACTTGGGATGGATCTTTTCCTTCATTGTTTTCACCTCTTTTGCCCTTGCAATTAGGATTCATGGGGGGCTGCCCATGAGCCGCAGGTAGTATTATAGCATGGTTGGCCCAAGAATGCAAGGGCTAATTTTTCAGCGGACAGGGCAATCGCTTACAGATTGTATGCAGCAAGAAATCCCGGAGATGTAGGGGCGGATATCATCCGCCCGCAAAATCATCGACACCAAATTGGCATAAATGAATGATTTACAGGATGCGGGCGGATGATATCCGCCCCTACAATTGCATGGTTGTTAATTCCAGGTCTCACGTTTTTTCGTATGCGATTGCCCTGTTTCAGCGGATAAGGCTTACGCAAGAGTGAACAGATTGAAAACAGAATCAGCCAAAAGCCTTCCCCTGCGAGGGGAAGGCGGCTTTGGGGAGCTCTCTTTTTTCTTCGCAGCACTTTGTTCATTCATGCGTTCGCCCTGTTTCACCAGCCAGTGCGAACGCGTGAACGTTTGACAGCTTCATTCCCCGGCGTGTGCCGCAATCGTTATATGAGCGGCGCGAGCACGGCGGCGCTTTTTGCGTTTATGCGGCACAGCAGCGCGCCGTCCTTGACGAAGCCGACCGCCTTGGGTACGGTGTCGTAGCCCGATTCCGAGGTAACGAACACCTGGAACACGCGCGTCCCTTCCGGAACGCCCACGCTGCGCAGGGGAATGGAAATCACCTGGGCGTCGTCCAGGTTGTTGACAGCGACGGCTAAGACGTTTTCTTCGTCGAACCGGGCGTAAGACACAAAGCCGTGGCCCGCGCACAAGAACTTGAGGCTGCCGTTTTTCAGCACCGGGCGGTTTTTGCGCAGCTTGGCCAGCGCTTTGTGCAGGGCAATCAGGCCCTGATCCTCGTGACCCCAGGGGTAAGTGCGGCGGTTGTCCGGGTCGGTCCAGCCCACCTGGCCCGCTTCGTCGCCGTAGTAAATGGTCGGCGCGCCCGGCCAGGTCATCTGCATCAGCACCGCTTCGCGGAACACGCCCAGGTTCACGCCCTCGGACGCCGCGCCGCTGCCCGCGGTCTGGAGGCGTCCCACGCGCCCGTTGGTGCGGGTGAGGAAACGGCTGTGGTCGTGGTTGCTCAGTTCGTTCATCGCGCACTGGAGGCTGGGCGTGGGCAGGCGGCTCATGTTCTCCCGCATGATGCCGAAGAACGCTTCGCCGTTCTGGTACAGGTCGTCCCGCCTGGAATCGGAATGCTTTTCCATCCCCGTCAGGAACCAGGTCACAGGCTCCATGAAAGCGTCGTAGTTCATCACGGAATCCCATTCGTCGCCGCGCAGCCACTCGGCGGGGTCGCCGTAATGCTCGGCGATGATAACCACGTTTGGATTCACGGCCTTGACCCGGCGGCGGAATTCCTTCCAGAACAGGTGGTTGAACTCCCGGCTGTGGCCCAGGTCGGCCGCCACGTCCAAGCGCCAGCCGTCGATGGAATAAGGCGGCTGCGCCCATTTTTCAGCAATCCTGAAAATCTCCTCGCACAGGTCGTGGCTGCCTTCGAAGTTCAGCTTGGGCAGCGTCTCCACGCCCCACCAGCTGTCGTAATCCTTGGCGCCCTTGAATTGGAAATAATTGCGGTACGGGCTCTTGGGCTCGTCGTAAGCGCCGGGCTGGTAGGTGCCCGCCTGCTTGTAGATGCCCTCCCTGTCCATCCACTTGTGGAAGGAGGCGCAGTGGTTGAACACGCCGTCCAGGATGATCTTCATGCCCCGGCGGTGCAGTTCGCGGCAAAAGCGGGCGAACCAGGCGTCGCTTTCCGCCAGGTTCTTTTCGTCCGTCGTGCGCAGGATATACTGGGCGGCATGGACGTTCTTGTGCTCATTCTTATGCAGCGGGCGATTTTCATCGTTTGCGATCACGGTGAAATGCGGGTCGATATGGGCGTAATCCTGGGTGTCGTATTTGTGGGTGGAGGGCGACACGAAAATGGGATTGAAGTAAATCGCCTCCACGCCCAGCCCTTGCAGGTAGTCCAGCTTTTCCAGCACGCCGGGCAAATCGCCGCCGTAGAAGCAGCGATAATCCCCGATCTGCGGCAGCTGGTGCCAGTTCTCCGCGTGGCGGATATAATCGCCGGAGTAATAGTATTCCCGGTCGCGCACATCGTTGAAGGAATTGCCGTTGCGGAAGCGGTCGGTAAAAATCTGGTACTGCACCGCGCCTTTTGACCACGCGGGCACATGGAACCCCGGGATCAGGCGGAAGGAGTGGGCCGGGTCGGCGAAGGGCACGGAGTCGGTGTAGTCCGCGCCGGTGCGGCGGTAGTGGATATATTTGCCCTTCCACGCGATCAGGAAAGAATAAAATACGGAAGATTCGTCCTTGCAGGTCAGGCTGGTTTCATACCAGTCGAAGCACTCGTCCGTCTTATACTTTCGCATCGGCACCACCACTGTGGGAAACCCCGTCAGCAGCGTCACCTGGGCCTTCGTTTTCGCCAGCAGCCGCAGCCGGATGCGCACGGTATCGCCCACCTCTGGCTCGGCGGGCGTGCGGAACATTTCGGTTTCATCGCTGAAAATAGAGGCGATCAGGGCTTTTTCCATGGGGAACAGCTGGCTCATAAAAATGGGTCGCTCCTTCCAGATCGAAATAAAAAAACAAAACGCCGAAAAAAGGCTAAAGTAAGCCGTCTTTTATCATACCATAAAAAGCCCTGTCTGACCATCCAAAAATAAAAATTGATAAAAACATTTCATAATCGCTCAATTTTTTGGAATCTGCAAGCCGGCTTCGCTCGCTGGACGCCGCCCTTCCAGCCGTGCCAATTTGTAACACTTGCCGCTGTTTCGTTTACTTTTTCGACGGATTATGCTATCATACTCTACGAAAACAGCGACTTTATACGCAAGGAGGCGAGACGCCTTGAAACACTTTTTTAGACGCTGCGTTGCTTTTTTGATCGTGTCCGTTCTGCTTTCATTCCCCCTGAGCGGGTTCGCCGCCTACGCAAAGCTGGAGCGCGGGATGGAAAGCGCCGAGGTGCTGAACATGCAGATGGCGCTCGCCTCGCTGGGCTATAACCTGAAAACCGACGGCAAGTTCGGCATGGGCACGCAGAGCGTGGTGAAGCAGTTCCAGCGCGCGAACGGCCTGAGTATCGACGGCGTGGCCGGGGACAAAACGCTGACCCTGCTGTACGCGCTGGCCCCGGCCTACGCGCCGGGAAGCCAGGGCGTCTCTCCCGCGCTGCCGACCGCCGTTCCGTCCAACGCCATCATCGGCTCCGCTTCTTCCATCCTGACCGCCACGGTGAGCACGCCCAGCGGCAGCCTGAACCTGCGGAACGGCCCGTCCTCCTCCGCGAAGGTGGTGACGACCATTCCCTATGGGGATATGCTGATCGTGGCCAGCCGGGGAAACACCTGGTGCTCCGTCATTTACAACGGCCAGGCGGGGTACGTGATGACCAAATACCTCTCTTTCTCCACCCAGACGCAGCCAGTTTTTTCTCTTCCAACGCCTACCCCGGCGCCCGCGCCGACCCAGCAGCCCATGTATTCCACCTACACCCAGGCCATGGTGACCACCCCCAGCGGCAGCCTGAACCTGCGCGAAGCGCCGGACAGCCAGGCGCGGGTGAAAATCACGGTGCCCTATGGCGCGTGGGTAACGGTGACGGCCCGCGGCACGGCCTGGTGCCAGGTTTCCTATAACGGCATTTCCGGCTACGTGATGAGCCAGTTTCTGTCCTTTGGCATGACGCCGCCGACCGCCACAGCGGTCATTGCCTATCCGACCCTCGCCCCGACTGCGCTGCCCGTGAACACCTATATTCCTTCCGTCAGCGTCACGCAGTCCGCCTGGGTCGCAACGCCCGGCGGCAGCCTGAACCTGCGGGAGAGCCCCGGCGAAAAGGCCCGCGTGCTGACCACGATTCCCTATGGCACGCAAATCGCCGTGCTGTCCCGCGGCGTGGTCTGGTGCACCGTGGTGTACAACGGGATACAGGGATATGTCATGACCTCCTTCCTGCGCTTTGCGGACAGCGCGACCGCCGCGCCCACGCCTGCCCCGACCCCCGCGCCGACGCAGGCGCCCGCCCAGAGCGGCACGGTGATCCAGGCGCTGGTGACCACCTCTGGCGGCACGCTGAACCTGCGGGAGCAGCCCTCCTCCGGCGCGCGGGTGATCCTGCTTCTGCGCAATGCCTCCGCCGTGACGGTCTACAACCGGGGAACGGATTGGTGCGAAGTCAGCTACCAGGGAACCCGCGGCTATGTGATGAGCAAATATCTCACGTTCCTGGGCGCGTCCAGCGCGAAAGCGGAAGCGGAGGAGGACGATCCCTCCGCCTTCACCCGCGTGCTCAAAAAGGGCATGACCGGCCAGGACGTCGCCTGGGTGCAGAACCGGCTGATGGAACTGGGCTATTCCGTGACCGTCACCAACCTGTATGACGACGCCACCTTCGCCGCCGTGAAAACCTTCCAGCAGCAGAACGGCCTTGAAGCCGACGGCCTTGCCGGAAGCCAGACCTTCGTGATGCTCAAGAGCGACAGCGCGCGGCGCGCCGGGGCGTCTCCGCTGAAATACGCCACCGTGCGCATCGACCAAAGCGGCAGCGACGTGCGCCTGGTGCAGACCGACCTGAAGAACCTTGGCTATCCCGTCACGGTTTCCGGCGAATACGACACTGATACCCACAACGCCGTGGTCGCTTTCCAGCAACGCAACGGCCTGGTGATCAGCGGCATCGCCGACGCGCTCACACGGCAGGTGCTCCACGGCGGCGGCGGGAAGCCCTATTCCACGCCTGTGGAAACGCTACCCCCCAGCGAAGGCCGAACCACCGGCCCCGCCGTCAGCCAGTTAAAGCTGCTGCACTGGCAGAACGATATCAAGCCCTACGTCCGCGCGGGCCAGACCTTCACCATTTTTGACCCGAACACCAATCTCAGCTGGAAGCTGGTGTTCTATTCTCTGGGCCGTCACGCCGACAGCCAGCCCGCCTCCTGGCGCGACACGCAGATCATGAACCGTTCCTTCGGCAGTACCTCCTGGACGATCCACCCCGTTTATGTTATGCTGCCCGACGGCCAGTGGACCATGGCCACCATGCATAACCGCCCGCACCTGTACGGCTCCATTACCGACAACGGCTTCGGCGGCCACCTGTGCGTCCATTTCCTGCGCGATATGGCCGAGGCCCAGAAGAACGACCCCAACTACGGCGTGAACAACCAGGTCATGCTGCGCAACGCCTGGAAGGCCCTGACGGGGGAAACCGTGAACTGAGGCGCTTTCAGCGGATGAACGCCGGGACCCGGACTGCCGCCGACCTGGATCAATGGAAATGAAACCGTTTTTTCTGAACGCTGAAATTTTGAACGAAAAAAACTATTGCATTTCCCGTTGATTTGTGCTATAATCTTTCTGTTCCCAATGAGGGATTATAGCTCAGTTGGTTAGAGCGCCACGTTGACATCGTGGAGGTCATAGGTTCGAGCCCTACTAATCCCACCAAAAACGAAAGCCCCGGAAAGCCAAGTAAATCAAGGCTTCCGGGGTTTTTGTTTGTTTTGGAACCAGAGCGCCAAATGAGTTTTCCAGCCGTTTTACAACGTTTTTTGCAATTCACCTATGCACGAAACGCTTACGCCGCAATGGATTGACAGCATTTTCTAAAGCAACTTTTTCTGCAAAGCTCACTTGTTCAGCCGCTCAATGGCCTCCAATTGCTTCATCACACTATGGTGTCTGGTGCGGGCATAGATGGTTTCTACCATTCTTGTATCTTTATGCCCCAGCAGGTCAGCAACTTGCGCGGAGGTCTGACCGCTTTCCTTTGCTTGTGTAGCGAAAGTGGTGCGGAAGTCATAAGGCGTGTAGCCTACGATTCCTAAATGTTCAAATGCCCTTTTCTTCACTCTGTCTTTATGGGAATAGCACCACGGCGTATCTCCACCCAAAATAAATCCATCCTTGCGCATCGTGGAGGTTAGAATCATTTTAGGTACAGATGTTATCAGAATTGTACGGGCGGAGGTTTGAGATTTAGGGGTGTCAATACACGGCTTACTGTTATTTGGGTATGTAACCGCGCGGCGTACATATCCAAAATTTTCTTCCAAGCATAAATCTTCCCATTTCAAACCATAAACCTCTTCAGGACGCATCCCCATAAACACCAGCAAAGTCATAAATAATTTTGCCCCTCATTTTTCACCGAGAATTTCGGCCAACTCATCCAGTCTTTGTAAAATCCCAAGCAGCAGAAAATCCAGCACAGGCGCAAAGCATCTTGACAAGCAATAACTTTTAAGTTATTATGAAAAGGAAGGAGGAAAGCGGATTGCACAAGATTCTGTTTTATAAGGACAGGGACAACAAGGAGCTTGTGCGGGAATACATGCAGGAGCTTGCGGCCCAAAACACAAAGGACGCGCGAATAAAACTGCACAAGATTCAGGACTATATCAATGTTCTTGCGGCATACGGAACGCGGGCGGGAGAGCCGTATGTGAAAAAGGTAGATGATAAATGCGACATATGGGAATTGAGGCCCGCAAGTGACCGGATCATGTTTGCGGCATGGATCAATAATAGCTTTGTCCTGCTTCATTCGTTCCCGAAAAAGACGCAGAAAACGCCGCAAAGGGAAATCGAAAAGGCGCGGCGGGAACTGAAAGACTTGAAAGAAAGGGGTCTATGATCATGAAGGATAACAGCGCTATCGGCAGCAGCTGGGACGAAGTGCAAAAGGAACTGTTTACCCCGGAAGAAATCGCGGAAAGCAATCTCCGCGTGCAGCTCATGGGCGAATTGATCAAAGCGCGGCAGGAGCAGGGCATTTCACAAAAGAAGCTGGAGGAATTGAGCGGCGTAAAACAGCCGATCATTGCCCGCATGGAAAAGGGCTACACAAACCCGCAGATTGACACCCTCTTAAAGGTGCTTGCCCCGCTGGGAAAGACAATCGCCATTGTTCCGATTGATGGACGCTAAACGATTCTCAACAGCAAAGCGAAAAGGACGCAATCACGCCGGAAACGGTGTATCATTGCGCCCTTTCTTTTTTACTCCTGTTTGCCCTTCCATTCTTCCTCGGCTTCATATTCCAGTATATCACCCGGTTGGCAGCCAAGCAAAGCGCACACTTTCGCAAGTTGCTCCCATGCTAAACTAAAACCCCGGAACGTTTACGATTGCACCCGGAAGCGAACCAGGGAAGGAGAACATGGGCCAAGGTCATTATACCACCCTGGCCCGGATTCAGTCTACAAGGAGGAGAAAACCATGAACGAGAATGAAGCCCGCGCCTTGATCGAAACCTTGACCCTTTCCGAGAAACTGGCCCTTCTGACCCTGCTGGACACGATCAGCGAAGAAAACAGCCAGGAAGGGAGCGGCCAGGAGGAGCGCCCATATCCCGCGCCATGGCGCAGAAAACCGCCTGAGGGCCGCGCCGCCGCCTTGCGTGACTTCCTGGCAAGGCTGTATATCTCAGACGGTAACTACAGGCGACCAGCACGCTACCGGGTTTGTTTTCCCGATCAAATCATACTGATTTTAGCAGGGAGAGGTAAGGGAGATACGTCAGATTGATCACCTGACGGAAAGACCGTACCTGAGACCCCTGCTTCGTTAGACGCGGCAGAAAAAACTGCTGCGTCTTTTTTAAGGTGAACCTCAAAATTTCCATATTTGACAATCAGTCAGGGAGAAATCCCCGGTTTTGTTATGCGTGTGCCACTGCCCTGCTCGGCCATCTATGCGCCAACAAACACTCTCTATCGGGAAATAACGAAAACATAACGGATAACGAAAACATAACGGAAAAATGCTTTTGTAAAAATTCTTTCAAAGCCTTATGACATAAGGATTTATTAGTTATTATAACGAATATAACGGAAATAACGAAAATAACGAAAAATAGAAATAACCCTTTTATTTTTTATTCAGCCAAGCTATACAAATCCGACCCAGAAAATCCCCTGTTTGACCCCGATTTTGACCCCAACGCAGTTACTACACAATGAATCATAATGGTTCAAAATCCAATAATATCAATGCATCCGTGGCATTTACTGTATTATTGTGAAAGTATCCATAATACAAACGGATATTATATTTCAGTCATCTTGTAAAAGACACTTGAAACAGCAATACCATATAACTGTATTTCAGTCATCTTGTAAAAGACACTTGAAACAGCAATACCATATAACTGTAGGGGCGGATATCATCCGCCCGTATTTACGGGAAATCACGAACGGTAATTCGTGGGGATGCGGGCGGATGATATCCGCCCCTACGGTTACGAGGCTTCGTGGCTTAAAATGTTCGTAATTGTTCAGTCGTTTCATTCATAGAACAATTTAAGGGATGAAAGGGATGAGGGAGAAGGGATGAGGGATTAGAAAGAATGCTTGCAATAATATGATAAACAATAAGCAATAGAGACAATTGTTACGACAGCCATCCTCATCTAATCCCTATTCCCTCGTCCCTATTCCCTCTTCCCTGACTTAAAGTCTCCTTTCAGCAACAGCGACTGACCGGTTACAAATGTTCTATCATGAGCCGACTGAACAAGCTACCTTTTGCTATTCCTTTGGCATCCGCTGATCCAGAAACCCTTCGGTGAATATCGCCCAGGAATAGTTGTTCATATATTCTCCGCGGTAAGCGCGGATGGCTTCCTGATCTCCCGCGAGATAGCGCCAGGCGTCGCAGGAAATGAGATCAGGGTTGATGCGCATGGCGGCGCTTTTCAGCTCAAAGATTTCGCCGATGCCGTAATCCGTCAGCGTGGAGCGCAAAAGACGGATGAGCGTATCCAGCTGCTTTTGCATCGGCCGGTCGTACATGCGGTCCTCCCACAGCACGGCGAAGGCTTCCCGGCGGGTTACGTTGGCCCCGTGCCGGTCGATCAGATAGGCCAGCAGCTCCTTGCACTTTGCCCGCTTGAAGGCAATGGGCCTGCCGTCCACCAGCAGATCAAAATTGCCGAAGGTATGCGCTTCAATATGATCGGTTTGCTTTTGACGGGCGCTGCCTGCGGCATAGGCCAGCTCCGCCGCCAGCCTGTCCTTTTTGACAGGCTTGAGCAGATAGCCGGAGGGATGGACCTCGTAGGCTTCCAGGGCGTACTGGGGAAAGCCGGTTAAGAAAATGATCTGCATTTCCGAGCATTTTTCGCGCAGCTTCTTCGCCAGTTCCAGGCCGTTCATGCCCGGCATATCAATGTCCAGCAGGGCCGCGTCCGCCCGATTTCCTTCCAGATAGCGCAGCGCCTCTTCGGGCCGGGTAAACCCGACCGCCTCGTCCACCTGTTCCAGCTTTCGGCACATAGCCACTGTGTCCTCCATCAGCAGCCGTTCGTCGTCCACGCAGATTACTTTCATTTGCTCCCCTTTCCCGCGGCGGGAAGGACGATCGTCACTGCCGTTCCTTCCCCGATGGCGCTCTCAACCTTCAACGTTCCTCCGCACATGCTCTCGAGCCGCTCCCGCACGTTGCGAATGCCGATGTGCGCCCCCCCGGCGGCGTCAATTTTGCTTACGTCAAAGCCCGTTCCATTGTCCCGGACCACGATCTCATGGCCCGCTTCGGTTTTCCGGGCCGACACCCGCACGATGCCCTCCTTCCGGATGCGGACGCCGTGCCGGATGGCGTTTTCCACCAACGGCTGGAGCGTCAGCGGCGGCAGCTCGAAGCGGTCGTCCTGAATGTCATACTCCACGCGGATGTTGTCAAAGCGCACCATTTCAATCTCCGCGTAGATTTTCGTGTGCTCCAGTTCCTTCTGAAACGGAATCAGGCCCACGATGTTCAGGGAATCCAGGTTCTGCCGCAGATAGTCCCCGAATTTCTCCGCCACCTCGCCCGCCTTCTCCGCGTCCCTGCGGCACAGGGCCCGGATGGTGGCGATGGTGTTATAGAGAAAATGGGGCTGAATCTGCGTCATCATGATCTGGATGCGCTGCTCCGCCCGGAGGGCCTGCTCATGCTCCCGCACGAATTGCAGGTGCAGACAGATGTAATAAGCCACGCAGCCGATAACGGCTGAGATGGTCAGGTACGTAATAGGCTGCTCCAGGAGGCCCACGTTTTTGTCCATCGCCAGCCCGCCCACGATCAGCGCCAGCACCAGAATGGGCACCCAGATTTCCTTCCGCTTATGCGGCGAAAACACCCGGATCGTCAGCACGAACCAATACACCAGCAGGATCGCGCTGACGTACAGGCACATATTGGAGAGTGGGCCGCCATGGTAGTGGTTTTCTTTGCTGATCCAAAAACAGACGTGGGAGAACAGCGCCGTGGCGTTCACCGCCGCGTTGACGCCCGCCAGCGCCCAAGCCCAGCCCAGGCGCTTCTGCGGCGCGATCACCCGCAGAAACAGGATCAGGATCACCGGGCGGATGGAGTAGCCGTAAATGGCCGTCAGCGTCCGGGCCAGCCATTGCACCTCGCCCTTCGCCAGGCGGTATTCCAGGTAATTCTGCAAAACCAAGCTGAACAGCGCCAGAATGATGATCCGCACCGTTCTTTTAAGATCCGCGCGGATGTAGCTGTCGATGTGCACGATGAAGGCCAGCAGCGTCAGCAGCGTCGCCGCGGGAAGGAGCCCCAGCGTTTCCACATAATTGCCCACCAGGAATGCTTTCAGTCCTGAACTGCCCATCATCGTTACAGTCTCCTTTTCCCGCATTGGCTTTCGTTTTTCGCATGACCAACGGCAGGACGCGTGTCGTTTGCTCTTCAATCAAAGGCGTGTCCGCGCTTCCCCTCAATCCGCTCCCGATATTCGATTCCTGATCTCACCAACTGACGGGGGGGACGGCTGCGGCTGGGAAGGCTGGGCGGACGACGGCGCGGCGTATCAGCTCCGGGCTCCTTCAATCTTCGTTTTCTTTTTGCTTTAACAGCGGAAAGCGCTTCCTCAGCCGTTCCCGCTGGGCGTCGATTTTCTCTTTCAGTTCCCGCTCCTCCGGTTTCGCGGAGGTTTCGTCATACAGCATCTGGATCAGCTTTTCCTGATCCTGGATGAGGCTGGCGCGGATCATGGCGCTGGGCTCGAGGCGTTCGGACAGCTGTTCCTTTTCGGTTTCAAGGCGCTGGCCCATTTCGTCCATGCGCTGCTCGGCCTGCCTGCGCAGGCGCTCGGTTTCCGCCTTGATGGCGTTCAGGCGGGCGGTGATGCGTTCGGTTCGATAAATCACGTCCGGATAGGCGTCCGCAAAGCGGCGGTAGAAAATGGATTTGTCGCTGAGCAGCAGCTTGATTTCCCGGTTGATTTCCTCGGTGTTGTCCGCTTCGCTTCGTTCGACTCCGGTTTTCACCAGTTTGAGCACGAAGTGGGACACGGCGTAGTCCGCCGCGAACACGGCAATCAGCACGCAGGCAAAGATTTCTTTGGTTTGCAGGCCCAGCTTTCCCAGCAGGTCAAACAAAATGGGGTTGAACGCATGGATGATCAGCACGCCGCCCAGCCCGAACAGCACCAGGTTGCCGATCCAGACGCGGCCGTTCAGGTTCATGGGCTTTTGGCTGTAATCCCACCACCGGGCGTGGAAGCGCTTCTCCATGAAGTAGCTGGCCAGGTATTCCACCACGCCGCACACGATGAAAGCAATCACGAACGTGGTGCCGTAGGAGGATTCGTAGGGCGAAAGCCACCCGACCGTCAGCGTAATCAGCAGCGCGCCGGAGCCGTAAATCGGCAGCCATGGCCCGGCCAGGAAACCACGGTTGATGAACCGGTGATACTGGAAATATTTCAGCGTCACTTCGATGCACCAGCCCGCGAAGGAATAAATAAAGAACAGCAGCGCTAAATTGACGATCTGCTCCACGCGCTTCATCTCCTCTCGTCCGTCCCTTATACTAAAATCGGAAGGGGCGGTTTGTCAAGGGTGAAAATGATCCCGCGGCGGGAGGCGCGAAAAAGAACCCAGGGCAATCACTTATTGCAATTCCGGGACAAAACAGTTACGGAGCTGCGAAAGAATTGCGTTCATTGTAGGGGCGGATATCATCCGCCCGAAAGAAACGGATGGCAGCAATCAGCATTTTAAAGGCTTGTATGACATTGTTTAGCACGGGCGGATACTATCCGCCCCTACATCCTTGGAATTTCTTGTCGCATACAATCTGTAAGCGATTGCCCTGAAAAAGAACCGTTTTTGGATTGACAAAAACTGTTTCCTGTGTTATTATGCTATCGTTTCATCTGAGTAAAGCAATAAAGAAAAAGCATGAAACAGACAAACGAGAAAAAGCGAGGGAAAGATGATGAAGAAATTGACGAAGGCTTTGGCCCTGGTGATGGCCGCGATGATGCTGCTTTGCAGCGCGGCGTTTGCTGAAACCGACCTGGAATACGTGAAGGCCAAGGGCAAGCTGGTCGTTGGCATCACGGATTTCGAGCCCATGGACTACAAGGACGAATCCGGCGAGTGGGTTGGCTTTGACGCCGACGTGGCCCGGGCGTTCGCCGCCTCCCTGGGCGTGGACGTGGAGTTCATCGAGATCGAATGGGACAACAAGATCCTGGAACTGGACAGCAAGGCCATTGACTGCGTCTGGAACGGCATGACCCTGACCGACGAAGTCAAGAGCGCCATGGAAACCTCCGCCGCCTACTGCAACAACGCCCAGGTGGTGGTGCTGGCCGCCGATAAGGCCGCGGATTACGCCGATGTGGCGGCGCTCTCCGGCCTGACCTTCGCCGTCGAAGCGGGCAGCGCGGGCGAAGCGGAAATCGACGCACTGGGCTACAATAAAGTATCCGTTACCTCCCAGGCCGCGGCGCTCATGGAAGTGGCCGG